>NZ_SPKP01000052.1:0-144128 GCF_023127835.1 Pseudomonas sp. B329
CGAATTCTACAGCGTTACACGCTGCTGTCAACACCTCTTTTTCAACTTCCTTCTGGCTTCGATAAACTGAAGCAACTTGCTGCCGAAAACTGCGTAACTCATTGTTTACCAAGGAGTTTTCCGTTTCGACTGCGCCGGAAGTGGGGCGAATTATAGGCTTCCAGAATCTGCCGTCAACTCTTAATTCTGCTTTTCTATCAATTAGTTAGAATTGATTAAAAAACCACCACCACTTATAGGAACGCCATGAGTGCCCTCTATATAGAAGGAATCATTCAGACGATGCCCGCCTCCTTCAACGCAGCCACATTAGCTGCCCCTAACCCCAAAATCCCCTGCAGCACCTGAAGCGTGTGCTCCCCCAGGAGAGGTGGTGCATTTCGATATTCCACTGGCGTCTTGGACAAGCGTATCGGGCTGGCAACCTGAGGCACCATCCCCGCCAGCGCATGGGGAAGCTCCATCGCCAGGCCGCGCGCCTGGACCTGAGGATCGGAGAAAACTTGCGCCAGATCATTGATCGGTCCACACGGCACGCCCACTCGCTCCAATTGCGACACCCACTCAGCCGTTGTCTTGAAGACAGTCGCCTGGCGGATCAACGGAATCAGCGCAGCACGGTTGGCCACTCGCGCCTGGTTAGTGGCGAAACGCGGGTCATCCCCCCATTGCGGCTGCCCAGCAACTTCAGCGAACTTGCGGAACTGGCCGTCATTACCCACCGTCAGGATGAAATCACCATCAGCCGTAGGAAAGTCCTGATACGGCACGATGTTCGGATGCGCATTGCCCAGGCGTTTTGGCGAGACTCCGGTGGTCAGGTAATTCATCGCCTGATTAGCCAGGCAAGCCACCTGCACATCCAGCAGCGCCATATCGATATGTTGCCCACCGCCATCATGATCGCGGTGAGCCAACGCTGCCAGGATCGCGACGGTCGAATAGAGTCCCGTGAGAATATCGGTCAATGCCACACCGACTTTCACCGGCCCTGCGCCCTCATCACCTTCAGGCCGGCCGGTCAGGCTCATCAACCCACCCAGCCCTTGAATCATGAAGTCGTAGCCGGCACGCGCGGCATAAGGCCCCGTCTGCCCAAAGCCCGTGATCGAGCAGTAGATCAACTCAGGATTTATCTCCTTGAGCGACTCGTAATCCAGCCCATAAGCCGCCAGACCACCCACTTTGAAGTTCTCGATCAGGATGTCTGACTTGGCCGCCAGATCACGCACCAGTTTCTGCCCTTCAGGCTTAGTGAAGTCGATGGTCACCGATTCTTTATTTCGGTTGGCGGACAGATAGTACGCCGCCTCACTGGTATTTTCGCCGTATGCGTCCTTGAGGAAGGGCGGCCCCCAGGCGCGCGTGTCATCACCGCTGCCTGGCCTTTCGACCTTGATCACCTCGGCCCCAAGGTCCGCAAGAATCTGCCCGGACCAAGGGCCCGCCAGTACACGCGATAAATCCAGTACCCGCAGGTGGGAAAGCGCGCCCATGTCCGTGCTCCTATTAATAGAACGCCTGAAGACCGGTCTGTGCGCGCCCAAGAATCAAGGCATGCACGTCGTGGGTTCCCTCATAGGTATTGACCACTTCGAGGTTGACCAGGTGCCGCGCCACCCCGAATTCGTCGGAGATGCCGTTGCCGCCCAACATATCGCGGGCCATGCGGGCGATGTCCAGGGACTTGCCACACGAGTTACGCTTCATGATCGATGTAATCTCGACCGCTGCGGTCCCCTCGTCTTTCATCCGCCCCAGACGCAGGCAACCTTGCAGAGCCAAGGTGATCTCGGTCTGCATATCGGCCAGCTTCTTCTGGATCAACTGCGTTGCAGCCAATGGCCGACCAAACTGCTGACGATCCAGGGTGTACTGGCGCGCGGTATGCCAGCAGAACTCAGCAGCCCCCAACGCCCCCCAGGAGATACCGTAGCGCGCCGAATTCAGGCAAGTAAAAGGCCCCTTCAAGCCACGCACATCCGGAAAAATGTTCTCGTCCGGCACAAACACGTTATCCATGACAATTTCGCCGGTAATGGACGCTCGCAAGCCGACCTTGCCGTGAATCGCCGGGGCGCTAAGGCCCTTCCAACCTTTTTCCAGGAC
Organism: Pseudomonas sp. B329; assembly: GCF_023127835.1. NCBI lineage: Bacteria > Pseudomonadati > Pseudomonadota > Gammaproteobacteria > Pseudomonadales > Pseudomonadaceae > Pseudomonas > Pseudomonas sp. B329. Next base: position 2,110 of record NZ_SPKP01000052.1, read on the forward strand.
GAAACCACGGATATCGCCTGCATCATCTTTGCCCCACACCACAAACACGTCGGCTATCGGGCTGTTGGTGATCCACATCTTCGCGCCGGTCAGGCTGTAGCCGCCATCTACCTTTCGCGCACGGGTAATCATCGCGCCCGGATCAGAACCATGGTTGGGTTCGGTGAGCCCGAAACAGCCAATCCATTCGCCGGACGCCAATTTCGGCAGGTATTTTTGTTTTTGCGCCTCGGTGCCGAACTCATTGATCGGCACCATGACCAGTGACGACTGAACACTCATCATCGAACGATAGCCGGAGTCGACACGCTCCACCTCACGCGCAATCAGCCCGTAGCTGACGTAGTTCAAGCCGCTGCCACCGTACTGCTCGGGAATCATCGCCCCCAGCAAACCGGTTTCTCCCATCTCACGGAAGATAGCGGGATCAGTCTTTTCATGACGGAAGGCTTCGAGCACGCGAGGGGCCAGCTTGTCCTGAGCAAACTGCTCGGCACTGTCACGCACCATGCGCTCCTCTTCGGTGAGCTGTTGATCCAGCAGCAGTGGATCGATCCAGTTGAAGCTTGCCTTGCCAGCCATGAATAAGTCCTCGCGGATAAAAACGGAAGTCGTGATTCAGACTAGGCCGGCCACGCGCAGAGGGCAAACGAGGTTTCTGCATAGGGTTGTGCTAATTTCTCACTCCGTAACACTCGAAAAGCCCATAAATGCGCCTTATCTGTGAGGGCAACGTACATGCGCAGAAAAATCCCTAGCACCACCGCGCTTATCAGCTTCGAAGCGGCAGCCCGTCACGAAAGCTTCACCAAGGCGGCACAGGAGCTTTCCATCACCCAAGGCGCCATCTGTCGACAGATCGCCAGCCTTGAGGAGTTTTTAAGTGTCGAACTGTTTCGCCGCTCGCGTCGCGGGGTGAAGCTGACAGAGGCAGGCCTCTCTTACAGCCGCAGAGTTGCTACACAGCTGGACGCCGTAGAGCGCGACACCCTCTCGGTCATGGGTCAGCAGGGCACCAACGCCATCGAGTTGGCGGTGGTACCGACCTTCGGCACGCAATGGCTGATTCCACGCCTCAAGGACTTTCAGGACCGGCACCCGGAGGTGACCGTGAATCTGACCAATCGGACACGCCCGTTCCTGTTCGCCGACACCGCGTTCGACGCCGCGATCTACTTCGGCGATGCCGATTGGTCCGGCACAGAGTCACACCGGCTGATGGGAGAAAACCCTGTCCCGGTGTGCAGTCCACACTTACTTGGAGGCCGCGCGCACTTAACTCCTCAAGAGATCGCCGAATTACCGCTGCTACAGCAGACAACACGCCCCTATGCCTGGCGTCAGTGGTTCAACGCGCAACAGCTGAGTCTGCCTCGCGACATGACAGGCCCTCGATACGAGCTATTCTCGATGTTGTCCCAAGCGGCTATGCATGACATGGGCATCGCACTGATACCTCCCTTCCTCATCCAGCGCGAGCTGAAGGAGCAGCGACTGGTGATTGCGAGCACCGAAACGCTAAGCAGCGAAAAGGCGTACTACCTCATGATTCCCGATAAAAAAGTCGAATCGGCCTCCCTACACGCATTCAAGGACTGGCTGATTGAACAATCAAAGCGCTACAACCCCGGCATTTAAAGGATAAAGCCGCCTTGTTGACCCTGTAGTCAGGTTAATTTGAATCCTACAGATATACGTATATGTCGCATTTAGACAGTCTGTACCGGTTGAGCAAAAACAAGGCTCAAAGCCATGATCTACAGGGCTTGTAGCGACTAATACCAGCCTATAAGCGACCATTCACATCGGCGATTGGAAAACATCGAGTAAATGCCCTTGAGCCTTTAAAGACTTGTATTTAAAGAGGTTATTCAAGGCGGTTGCGACAATCAGTCACAGGGTGACTTGTAGTTAATTTTTCGTCACCCGTCATAATCTCTTGAAGGCCGTAAAGTTCGCCTGCAAAATGCCGCGCCCCGCTGTCATTTCAGCGGGATCGTGCTGATCGGTCGCCCCAGTTGCGCCACTCGCGGTGCACTGGCCTTTTTACAAAAAGATCAAAAGCAAAAAGATCATGCAGGAGATTTGACGTGCACATTGGTGTTCCTCTCGAAACCCAGACCGGTGAAACGCGGGTGGCTGCCACCCCGGAAACCATCAAGAAGCTGATCGGCCAGGGCCATAAGGTCACTGTACAAAGCGGTGCAGGCATCAACGCCAGCATCGTCGACAGTGCTTATGAAACGGCAGGCGCAACCATTGGCAGTGCCAGCGATGCGTTCGGCGCCGAGCTGATCCTCAAGGTGGTTGCCCCCAGCGACAGCGAACTGGCGCTGATCAAAAGCGGCACCGTATTGGTGGGCATGCTCAATCCGTTCAGCAACGAAACCATCGCCAAGCTTGCCGAATGCGGCATCACCGCCTTCGCCCTCGAAGCCGCGCCACGCACTTCACGGGCCCAAAGCCTCGACGTGCTGTCTTCGCAAGCCAATATCGCCGGTTACAAGGCTGTGTTGCTGGCCGCTCATCACTACCCGCGCTTCATGCCGATGCTGATGACCGCCGCCGGCACTGTGAAAGCTGCGCGCGTGTTGATCCTCGGCGCCGGTGTGGCGGGCCTGCAAGCTATCGCCACGGCAAAACGCCTGGGCGCGGTCATCGAAGCGTCCGACGTCCGTCCGGCAGTAAAAGAGCAAATCGAATCCCTGGGCGCCAAGTTCGTCGACGTGCCCTACGAAACCGATGAAGAGCGTGAATGCGCCGTCGGTGTCGGCGGCTACGCGCGCCCGATGCCCACCAGTTGGATGCAGCGCCAGGCCCTGGCCGTGCACGAACGCGCGAAGCAGGCCGACATCGTCATCACCACCGCACTGATCCCAGGCCGCAAGGCGCCTACTCTGCTTAGCGCCGATACCGTCGCGCAGATGAAACCCGGCTCGGTGGTCATCGACCTTGCCGCAGCTCAGGGCGGCAACTGCCCGTTGACCGTCGCTGACCAAGTCGTGGTGGAAAACGGCGTGATCATCTGCGGCCCGACCAACCTGGCAGGCGCTGTCGCCGCAGATGCCTCGGCCTTGTACGCGCGCAACCTGCTGGACTTCCTGAAGCTGGTCTTCACCAAGGAAGGGCAGTTTGAAATCAACCTCGAAGACGACATCGTCGCCGCGTGCCTGATGTGCCGCGACGGCCAAGTCATCCGCAAAAACGCCTAAACAGGGATTCAGACGATGGAAGAGCTTATCTCCCCCGGTATCTACAACCTGATCATCTTTGTGCTGGCGATTTATGTCGGTTACCACGTGGTCTGGAACGTTACCCCCGCGCTGCATACGCCATTAATGGCAGTGACAAACGCGATTTCCGCGATCGTGATCGTGGGCGCCATGCTGGCCGCCGCCCTCACCGTGACGCCGTTGGGCAAGACGATGGGCACCCTGGCGGTAGCTTTGGCTGCGGTTAACGTGTTCGGCGGTTTCCTGGTTACGCGTAGGATGCTTGAGATGTTCAAGAAGAAAGCGCCCAAAGCTGTGAAAGAAGAGGTGCAGAAGTAATGAGCATGAATCTGGTGACGACGCTCTACCTGATCGCGTCGATCTGCTTCATCCAGGCCCTCAAAGGCCTGTCGCACCCCACCACCTCCCGACGCGGCAACTTGTTCGGCATGCTCGGCATGGCACTGGCGGTGCTGACCACCGTAGGCCTGATCTATAAGCTCGGCGCGGAGCTGGCTACCGCCGGTATCGGCTACGTCATCGTCGGCCTGCTGGTCGGCGGCACGGCCGGCTCGATCATGGCCAAACGCGTAGAGATGACCAAGATGCCGGAGCTGGTGGCGTTCATGCATAGCATGATCGGCCTGGCAGCGGTGTTTATCGCGATTGCAGCGGTCGTCGAGCCACAATCCCTGGGTATCGTCAAACACCTGGGCGATTCGATCCCGGCCGGTAACCGCCTGGAGCTGTTCCTCGGTGCCGCCATCGGTGCTATCACCTTCTCCGGCTCGGTGATCGCATTCGGCAAGCTGTCGGGTAAGTACAAGTTCCGCCTGTTCCAAGGCGCACCGGTACAGTTTGGTGGGCAACACAAGCTGAACCTTGTGCTCGGCTTGGCAACCCTGGGCCTGGGCCTGGCGTTCATGTTCACCGGCAACCTCACTGCGTTCGCGCTGATGCTGGCGCTGGCCTTCGTGCTGGGCGTGCTGATCATCATCCCGATCGGCGGCGCCGACATGCCGGTAGTGGTATCGATGCTCAACAGTTATTCCGGCTGGGCAGCGGCGGGCATTGGTTTCTCGCTGAACAACTCGATGCTGATCATCGCCGGCTCCCTGGTCGGCTCCAGCGGCGCGATCCTGTCTTACATCATGTGCAAGGCGATGAACCGCTCCTTCTTTAATGTACTGCTGGGCGGTTTCGGCAATACGCCAGACGCCGGTGCAGCAGCTGGCTCGAAAGAAGCTCGGCCGGTGAAGTCCGGCTCGGCCGACGACGCTACCTTCCTGCTGACCAACGCCGACACGGTCATCATCGTGCCGGGCTATGGCTTGGCTGTCGCACGGGCACAACACGCGCTTAAAGAGCTGACCGAGAAGCTCACCCATCGCGGCGTCACCGTGAAGTACGCGATCCACCCGGTGGCGGGCCGTATGCCTGGGCATATGAACGTGCTGCTGGCCGAGGCCGAAGTGCCTTACGACCAGGTGTTCGAGATGGAAGACATCAACTCTGAGTTCGGCCAGGCTGACGTGGTGCTGGTGTTGGGCGCCAACGATGTGGTCAACCCGGCGGCCAAGAACGATCCGAACTCACCGATTGCCGGTATGCCGATCCTCGAGGCGTTCAAGGCCAAGACCATCATCGTCAACAAGCGCTCGATGGCCAGCGGCTATGCAGGCCTGGATAACGAGTTGTTCTACCTGGACAAGACCATGATGGTCTTCGGTGATGCCAAGAAGGTCATCGAAGATATGGTCAAAGCCGTCGAATAACACTGCGCCAGCGCAATACCCGAAACCCTGGCCTCACGTAGGCTGGGGTTTTTTATTAGCGGATGAAACCCGACCAAAGGCTCTAAATCGCCACCTGGCATTCGACCATGGTAGCGGGCCGAAACTTTTTGAAATCACTACACTGCCCACCTTGCTTCCGTAGCCTGAGATAACAATTCATGTACCGTGATCGTATCCGCTTGCCTTCGTTGTTGAACAAGGTCATGAGCGCGGCAGACGCCGCTGCACTGATCGAGGACGGCATGACCGTCGGCATGAGCGGCTTCACCCGCGCCGGTGAAGCCAAGGCCGTCCCCCACGCCCTGGCCGAACGCGCCAAGACTTCGCCCCTCAAAATCACCCTGATGACCGGCGCCAGCCTGGGCAACGACCTGGACAAGCAACTGACTGAAGCTGGCGTACTGTCGCGACGCATGCCGTTTCAAGTCGACAGCACGCTACGCAAAGCGATCAATGCTGGCGAGGTGATGTTTATTGACCAGCACCTATCGGAAACCGTCGAGCAACTGCGCAACAACCAGCTCAAGTTGCCGGACATTGCGGTAATCGAAGCGGTCGCCATCACTGAACAAGGGCACATCGTGCCCACCACGTCCGTAGGCAACTCAGCCAGCTTCGCAATTTTTGCCAAGCACGTGATCGTCGAGATCAACCTCGCGCACAATCCGAACCTGGAAGGGCTGCATGACATCTATATCCCGACCTACCGGCCGACGCGCACGCCTATCCCGCTGGTGAAGGTCGACGACCGCATTGGCAGCACTGCGATTCCGATCCCGCCAGAGAAAATCGTCGCTATCGTGGTCACTAACCAGGCCGACTCTGCCTCAACCGTGACGCCGCCTGACGGTGACACTCAAGGCATCGCCAACCACCTGATCAACTTCCTCAAGCAGGAAGTTGATGCCGGACGCATGACCAACAAACTCGGCCCGCTGCAAGCCGGGATCGGCAACATTGCCAACGCGGTGATGTGTGGCTTGATCGATTCGCCCTTCGAAGATCTGACGATGTACTCGGAAGTGCTGCAGGATTCGACCTTCGACCTGATCGACGCCGGTAAGCTGAGCTTCGCATCCGGCAGCTCGATTACCTTGTCGGAGCGCCGCAATGCCGACGTTTTCGGCAACCTGGAGCACTACAAAGACAAGCTGGTACTGCGCCCACAGGAAATCTCCAACCATCCTGAAGTGGTGCGCCGCCTGGGCATCATCGGTATCAACACCGCGCTGGAGTTCGATATCTACGGCAACGTCAACTCCACCCACGTCTGCGGCACGCGGATGATGAATGGCATTGGCGGCTCCGGGGACTTCGCGCGCAACGCGCACCTGGCAATCTTTGTCACCAAATCGATTGCCAAGGGGGGCGCGATTTCCAGCGTGGTGCCGATGGTCAGCCATGTGGACCACACCGAACATGACGTGGACATCCTCGTCACCGAAGTGGGCTTGGCCGATCTGCGCGGCCTGGCACCGCGGGAGCGTGCGCGGGTGATCATCGACAACTGTGTGCATCCGGCCTACCGCGACGCGCTCAATACTTACTTCGAAGCCGCCTGCGCCATCGGTGGGCACACGCCGCATATCCTGCGCCAGGCACTGAGTTGGCACATCAACCTGGAAGAAACCGGGCATATGCTCAAGGCTTGATGAATACAGATCCGAGCTGATGCAACTACAGTTTCATCAGCTCGGCAGCCTAGCCACTGTCTATGCAAAAAACTGTACTACTGTACCGCTCATTTCCTACTTAAATATCCCACAACTCATCTTGAAAACACCCATTTCGCACCTTTTGGGTGCGCACAGGTACAGTTGCCCCATTTCCGTACCGTACAGCCGTATTAAACAGTTAACTGCCCCATCACAATACAGGTGAACTGTATCTAGAGAGTCTTGCGCCGGAGGAGGATCATTGGCATCAGTTAAACCACTACCTAATCCCGCCACAAGCGGAAGGATGTCATCATGGAACGTACACTCAGTTCCGAACTGTTCTTCGAAGAGAAAGCTGTAAACACCAACGCTTCCCTGCCTTTGCGCATTCTCGCCAACCTGATGTTGTGGCAGCGCCGCATCTCCAGCCGCCACCAATTGGCTCGCCTGGATTCGCGTCTGCTGGCTGACGCCGGTATCAGCGAAGCTCAACGCTACGAAGAGCTGAGCAAGCCGTTCTGGCGCTAAGCAGCGCCCGCTGGCCCTGACCCACCGGGTCCACCGCCAGCACTCTGATTTGTTAAAGCAAAGCCCGCCCCGGGTAACCGGAGGCGGGCTTTGTTGTTTCTGCGAAAGGGCATTGAATCGGTAGGATTTCTATCTACAGGTACAGTTCTAATAAAATCATTATTAACCAGTACAGTTAAATTACAGGCTTCCTGTTGCACCGGTCCAAGCCTAATATCCACTCACCACGTGGCGAACCCTGTAGAGCGAGCGTCTGATGCTCAACAGTCCCAGTCCGTCTCACTGTGGCCGCGTCGCGCCACCTTATTTCGTCTACAGGAGTTACCCCATGTCCCGCCTTCGCCTGCTGTGCACCGCCGCTGTGCTGACCCTGGCCGCCAACGCTAACGCGAGCAGCTTCATCATGACCACCGACTCGATCGTTGGTGCCCTGAAAGCCACTTCCGACGCCACCTCCGATGCGACCTCCTCCCTGCGCGACAATAAGGTCGTACAGGCCGCCCGTGATGACGCAGCCAGCTTCGTCGCCAGCGAAGGCGCTATCCGTGGCGTGAAACTGGAAAGCGCCCTGGCCCACATCCGCCAGCAAGCGCCGCAACTGGCCATCGCTACCGATGCACAGCTGGCACAGGCAATCCTGGCGATCTGATCTGCGGCAACAGACGGGAGCGCCTGCCGCTCCCGAATGCCTCGGCGCTGGCCCTCGCCTGGTCATTGCGCTAGCCTTGGCGCTCGTTTTCAGTTGTCGAGTCCCATGGCTTTTTCATACCGCCTGTTGATTGTTCCCGTACTGTTTTGCGCCTGCTGGTCACCCTTGGCTTTGGCCATGGATGTGTCCACCCAGAGCACCGTTGTCAGCGTGTATGCCACCGGCAAGGTGACCTCTGCGCCGTTCGACAACAAGTTGGTGATGGCCGCTCAGGATGATGCTGCCGCTTTCATTGCCACTGACGGCCAATGGCGGGGCGCACGCCTGGAGTCCGCGCTGGATTATCTGCGCCACAGCCGGCCAAAACTTCATGCGAGCGACCTTGAACTGGCGCAAGCAATTCTCGTCCAATAGTTATCTTTGTATTTCGGAGTCACTCGATGCGTAGCCCGTTGATCGTCGCCGCCCTCGGCCTGCTGTTTTTGGTCGATGTCGCCCAGGCGCAAACCTTGAAGGCCACCAGCAACATCATCGTGCGTGCGTCGGCGCGCACCATTGATTTCACCTCAGACACCACCACGTCCATCCGCGACTCCAAAATCGTGCGCGAAGCCCACGACGACGCCGCCAGCTTCGTAGCCACGAATGGAGAGATCCGTGGTGCCCAGCTTGAAGCTGCGTTCGATACCCTTCGCACCCGCGTGCCAGAAGCCCGTGATGCCAGCGACCAGACCCTCGCCGAAGCTATCCTCGCTCTGTGAGGCGCATCAAAACCTGGCTCCTGGCCGGGGTTGTGCTGTTGTGTGCAAGTACAGCCCAGGCCAGCCTGCAACTGCGGCTCAAAACCGATGGTTTGAGCCCGGCCGAACAGCAGGCCAGCCAGGCATTGCTCGATGAAGCGCTGCGCGCCTTGCCGCCACGTTTTGTCGAGCAATTGGATCGGAGGATTGATGTCGGCTGGACCGACAAGATGCCTGAAAATGCCTATGGCCAGGCGTCCCTGGTGTCCGAGCTGGACCTTAATCAAAACCTGCTCGCCAGCCTGACCGACGGCAGCGCCGCCACCCTCAAAACCAATCGCCCCCACGGCACAGTGCGCAAGGAATTGCTCGCCACGGTGCTGCATGAACTGACCCACATCTATGACCGCGCACGCCTGTGGCCCAAAGACGAGCGCGCACTGATCCAGCGTTGCAGTCGCCAGAACAACATTACCGGCTTGATCGGCCTGCCCGATCAATGCCGTGGCCAGAACGACCGGCGCTTCACTCTCAGTGATGATCCCCGCCTGCTGGACCTCGCCGGCTGGCCACAATATGTCGGCCGCCGCGGCGAGCGTGAACAGCATAACAATCAGGTGGTGCGCAGCCCGGACATCTACGAAACCACCAGCCCGTTGGAGTTCGTGGCGGTCAACATGGAGTACTTCCTCCTCGACCCCAGCTACGCCTGCCGACGCCCCGCGCTGTTCCGCTATTACAAGGAACATTTCGGCTGGGCGCCGCCCGAACAGCAACCCTGTGCCAAGACATACCCGTTCCTGAACGCCGGCAATGACTTCGCCAAGACGCCACTGGGGCAAATAGACCCGGAGCGGGTGTATGAAATCGACTACCTGCTCGCCGAGGCCAACCAGAATCTGGTGAGCCGCTGGGGCCATAGCATGCTGCGGCTGGTGATCTGCGCGCCAGGTCGCCCGCGTGGCCCTGACTGTCGGCTGGATCTGGACCGCCACCTGGTGCTGTCCTACCGCGCCTTCGTCGGTGACGTACAGCTGTCGAGCTGGGATGGCCTGGTGGGCAAGTACCCGTCGCGATTGTTCGTATTGCCGCTGGCCCAGGTCATCGATGAATACACCAAGACCGAATTACGAGGCCTGGCGTCGGTACCGCTGAAGCTCAACCGCCAGGAAATCAACGACACCGTCGAGCATGCGGCTGAAATGCACTGGAGCTATGACGGCAACTATTTCTTTATCTCCAACAACTGTGCGGTTGAAAGCCTGAAACTGTTACGCAGTGGCAGTGCCAACCCGCAACTGACCGGCCTGGACAACATCACCCCCAACGGTTTGCTGCAAGTGCTCAGCGCACGTGGCCTGGCCGATACCAGCGTATTGAATGACAAGCGTGAGGCGTTGCGCCTGGGGTACCACTTCGACTCATTCCGCGAACGCTACCAGGCGATGTTCGATGTACTGCGCAAGCGCCTGCCGATCAAGCAGACCCAGGTCGAAGACTGGCTGGCCCTGGATGCGCAAGCGCGCCGCCAGTGGTTCAGCCAGGCCGACCTGCGTACCAGCGCTGCATTGTTGTTGCTTGAACAAGCCAGCTATCGCAAGCAACTGATGCTCGCTCAGGACGAAGTCAAACAGCGCTATCTCAATGCCCGCGAGCTGAAAAATGGCGGCATGGAGAAAGCCAACAACACGCTGCAACAGATCCTCGCCAACAGTGGCTTTCTCAGTCGCCCGGCCGAGTTGCTCGACAGTGGCGGCTATGGCCTACCGCAACCTTCGGAAGCCAAGCGCCTGGAGTCGGAGAGCGCCGAACGTCAGAAGCAGTTGCAATCATTGACCGGCGAGCTGGATAAAGAGGTGAGGGCGCTGCTCGATCCGGCCCGCGCTGCCGAGATTGCGGCCTGTGAGGCCAACCTCAAGCAGTTGGGTGAGCATCTGCGTGCGCTGCATAAAGCGGCCGGCGGCCTCGAACTGCCCTAAAAACATAGCGGTACACAATCAAATTGTGGGAGGGGGCTTGCTCCCGATAGCGGTGTATCAGTCACTGGAAATATTGACTGAACTCCAGCTATCGGGAGCAAGCCCCCTCCCATATTTTTATCTGCATGAGCCTTAAAACCGTGTGTCACCAGTTTCTCCAGCGAAAGCTGGCTGAAAGCTTACCCGTCTAGGATCGCCCCAACTGCCGGCAACAGACCGGCTGTAAACAACAACAATGGTGATTCCCGATGTCCGCTCGTACCCGCCTGTTCGCACCCACTCCACCCGTACGCCTCGTGCCTTTCGTTCTGCGCTGACCCTCACCCGGTTCGCCATTCCCTAGCCGCGCTACGCCTGGAGTATTCCTATGCTGACTTTCCTTGGCTTTGCCATGGTCATCACGTTCATGTTCCTGATCATGACCAAGCGCCTGTCTGCGCTGATCGCCTTGATCATCGTGCCCATCCTGTTTGCACTGTTCGGCGGTTTCGCGCCGAAGATCGGCCCAATGATGCTCGAAGGCATCACCAAGCTCGCGCCAACTGGCGTGATGCTGATGTTCGCCATCCTCTACTTTGCCTTGATGATCGACTCCGGCCTGTTCGACCCGGCCGTGCGCAAGATCCTCAAGATGGTCAAGGGCGACCCGCTGAAAGTCTCGGTCGGCACTGCCGTGCTGGCTTTGGTGGTATCCCTGGACGGTGATGGCGCCACCACCTACATGATCTGCGTCGCCGCCATGCTGCCGCTGTACCAGCGCATAGGCATGAGCCCGCGGATCATGGCCGGTCTGATCATTCTCGCCGGCGGTGTAATGAACATGACACCCTGGGGTGGCCCGACGGCTCGTGCGGCCAGTGCGTTGCATGTTGATCCGTCCGACATCTTCGTACCGATGATTCCGGCCATGGCCGCTGGCGTCGTGGCGATCCTGGTAATTGCCTACATGTACGGCAAGCGTGAGCGCGCACGCCTGGGTGAACTGCACCTGCAGGGCGACGAGATCGACCACAGCGAAATCAGCGTGTCGCAATTCCCCGACGCCCGCCGCCCGAAACTGATCTGGTTCAACGGCGCCCTTACCCTGGCCCTGATGTGCACCCTGATTGCCGGCCTGTTGCCGCTGCCGGTGCTGTTCATGGTGGCGTTCAGTATCGCGATGATCGTCAACTACCCGTGCCTGCAACAGCAGAAAGACCGCGTTGCGGCCCACGCCGGCAGCGTCTTGGCGGTCGTCGGATTGATCTTCGCCGCCGGGATCTTCACAGGCATCCTGTCGGGCACCGGCATGGTCGACGCCATGTCAAAAAGCCTGCTGGCGGTCATCCCGGAAGCCATGGGCCCGTACCTGGCAGTGATCACTGCGCTGGTGAGCATGCCGTTCACCTTCTTCATGTCCAACGATGCGTTCTATTACGGCGTACTGCCAGTATTGGCCGAAGCGGCCAGCCACTACGGCATCACCGCGGTAGAAATGGCCCGTGCATCGATCGTCGGGCAACCCGTGCACCTGCTCAGCCCGCTGGTACCCTCGACTTACTTGCTGGTGGCGCTGGCGGGTATTGAGTTCGGCGACCACCAACGCTTCACCTTGAAGTGGGCAGTGCTGGTATGCCTGTGCATAATGTTCGCCGCATTGCTGATGGGGATTTTTCCGCTGTTCAGCACTCTATAATCGTACTGACTCACCGCGCGGCGCTACAGCTTGCGCGGTTTAACACTTGCTCAAAGGAATACACATGGAATGGCTGACCAATCCGGAAATCTGGATTGCCTTCTTCACCCTGACGGCTCTCGAGATCGTCCTGGGCATCGATAACATCATCATGATTTCGATCCTGGTCAGCCGCATGCCCAAGCATATGCAGGCGCGTACCCGGATCTTCGGCCTGGCACTGGCCATGGTCACGCGCATCCTGTTGCTGCTGTCGATCACCTGGGTCATGCAACTGACCGCCGACCTGTTCGTGGTGTTTGGCCAGGGCATTTCCGGCCGTGACCTGATCCTGTTCTTCGGTGGCCTGTTCCTGCTGTGGAAAAGCTCCCAGGAGATGTACCACGCCCTGGAAGGGGAAGACGAAACCAACGACGAGCCCAAAGGCGCCGGTGGCAAGTTCATCTACACCATCATCCAGATCGCCATCATCGACATCGTGTTCTCCCTGGACTCGGTGATCACCGCCGTCGGCATGGTTTCCCATGTGCCGGTGATGGTAGCTGCAATCGTCGTGGCCGTACTGGTGATGATGCTGGCTGCCGGCACCATCAGCGAGTTCATCGACAAGCACCCGTCGCTGAAAATGCTGGCGCTGTCGTTCCTGCTGGTGGTGGGTACCGTGCTGATCGCCGAATCCTTCGACGTGCATGTGCCAAAAGGCTATGTCTACTTCGCCATGGCGTTCTCGCTGGCAGTGGAAGCGGTGAACATCAAGATGCGTACCGCCATCGCGAAAAAGAAGAAGCAGCAGGATCCAGTGAAACTGCGTAAAGACATTCCGGGTCAATAAACCTGACCCGCTGCTGAAATGGGGCGCTTGCGCCCCATTTTTTCGTCTGCCAAAAAGCTGATTTCATGACAGTTTTGTTTCAATCCCCACTTTAGCTATGCGATGCTGGCGCAGAGCCCATTCGCCAACTACAGCTTAAGTACAAGACGTAGAACGGCACGCGGTAACTTTCCTTCGCTCCTCCTGGAGCGCACCCACACGGGGGGCCGAGCATGCTGACCCTGCTCAATCTGCTTTCCGCCGTGACCCTGCTTATCTGGGGCACGCACATCGTCCGTACCGGCATCCTGCGGGTCTACGGCTCCAACTTGCGCCAAGTCATCGGGCAGAACATGTCCAAGCGCTGGCTGGCCTTTATCGCCGGGATCCTGGTGACCGCCATGGTGCAAAGCAGCAACGCCACGGCGATGCTGGTCACTTCCTTTGTCGGCCAGGGGTTGATGAGCCTTACACCGGCCTTGGCCACCATGCTTGGCGCCGACGTCGGTACCGCGCTGATGGCGCGGGTGCTGACCTTCGACTTGTCCTGGCTGTCGCCGCTGCTGATCTTCCTTGGGGTGATTTTCTTCCTGTCGCGCAAACAGACGCGGGCAGGGCAGTTGGGCCGGGTGGGGATCGGCCTTGGGCTGATCATCCTTGCGCTGCAATTGATCGTCGAGGCCGCCGGGCCCATCACCCATGCCCAGGGCGTCAAGGTGATCTTCGCCTCGCTGACCGGCGATATCTTGCTCGACGCCTTGGTCGGCGCGCTGTTCGCAATGATTTCCTACTCCAGCCTCGCCGCCGTGCTGCTTACGGCCACCCTGGCCGGCGCCGGCGTGATCGGTTTGCACGTGGCCATCGGCCTGGTGATCGGCGCCAATATCGGCAGCGGTGTGCTGGCATTTCTAAGCACCAGCATGCAAAACACCGCCGGCCGCCAAGTGGCCCTGGGCAGCCTGTTGTACAAACTGATCGGCCTGTTGCTGATCATTCCTGTGCTTGACCCGCTCGTGGGCTGGATGGACGGTCTGGATTACAGCGCACAAGGCATGGTCATCACCTTTCACCTGCTCTATAACGTCACGCGCTGCTTGATTCTGCTGCCCACCATTGGCCCTATGGCGCGGCTGTGCGCCTGGCTGTTGCCCGAGCGCGAAGAAACCAATGGCAAGGCCAAACCACGCCACCTCGACCTGGCCGCGCTCACCACGCCGAGCCTGGCCTTAGCCAACGCCGCCCGCGAAACCCTGCGCCTGGGTGACCTGATCGACAATATGCTCACCTCCATGCAGGAGGTGCTGCGCGGTAATCAAACCGCAATCACCCAGCAAATGCGCAGCCTCAGCGATGATGTCGAGGCGCTCTATAGCGCGATCAAACTCTACCTGGCGCAAATGCCCCGTGAAGACCTGAGCGAACAAGACAACCGCCGCTGGGCTGAGATCATCGAGCTGTCGATCAACTTGAAGTTGGCAGGTGACTTGATCGAACGCATGTTGCGCAAGGTCCAGCAGCAGAAAACCTCGCAGCGGCGGCAATTTTCCGAAGTGGGCCTGGAAGAACTCAGCGGTTTGCACAGCCAGCTGATCGCCAACCTGCGCCTGGGTCTGTCGGTGTTCCTCAGCGGCGACCCGGAGAGCGCTCGCCAATTGCTGCGTGAAAAGCGCCGCTTCCGCGCCCAGGAACGTCGCCTGGCTCACGCCCATGTCAGCCGCCTGCAGCGCAAAATCGTACAGAGCCTGGAAACCAGCTCCCTGCACCTGGAGCTGATCGCCGACATGAAACGCTTGAACTCGTTGTTTTGCAGCAGCGCTTATGTAGTCTTGGAAACGTCCGACACTGGCGCACTCTCCACCGAAGATATTGCCGACATCACCCATTCGCCCTGAACGTACGACGGCCAGTGAAGTCAGTTAACAATGGACCTCACTCGCCAGGAAGCTTGTTATGCGTCGCCTGTTACTCGCCTGCCTGCTTCTAGGATCGGCACACACCTTTGCCTTCGACCGTCAGCAAGTCGAGGGCTACACCTTGCCCAACGGCCTGCAGCTGCTGCTCAAACCGGGCACCGAACGCGGGCACGTGGCCATCCGCCTGGTGGTCGGCGTGGGCCTGGATGATTTCGGTTGCGAAGACAAAGAGCTTCCCCACCTGTTCGAACACCTGCTGTTCAGCGGCATCGACGGCGGTGGCGAAGGCGACCTCGAAGACCGCATGCAAGCGTTGGGCGGCGAATGGAACGCCTACACCAGCAACGCCGACACCACATTCGTCATCGAGGCCCCCGCGCACAACCAACGCAAGGTGCTGGACCTGCTGCTGGCAATCCTGACCCGCACGCAGTTGACCGATGCCAATATCAACGCCGCCAAGCAGGTGGTCGAGCGCGAAGACGGCGGCCATTATTCGCACCTGCAACGTTTGCTGGATCGCCAGGACCTGGGCCACAGCGCCAGCAACCAATTAGCCGTCGAGTTGGGGCTCAAATGCGCCGAACGCGCGCAGGTCGGCCACCTGACCCGCGATCAGTTGGAGAAACTGCGCAAAGCCTGGTACGCGCCCAACAACATGACCCTGATCGTCGTCGGCGATCTGGACAAGCTGCTGCCAGCCTACCTGGAACGCACCTACGGCCAGCTCGACCCGGTAGACCCGAGCGAGCATCGCCCGCTGCCGCAGATCCAGCACACCGCCGCCCGCCAGCGCGACCTGGTGCATGGCTGGGTCGGCGATGGCGCCAAACTGCACTGGCTGTTCCCCGAGCCGGTGCTGGACGACCAGCATGACGAAACCTACGACCTGCTCAAGGATTATCTCGATTGGGCGCTGTATCGACAGCTGCGTCTGAAGCATGGTTTGTCCTACGGTCCGTGGAGCGAACGCGAAGTGCTCGGCGGCGTAGGCTTCCTGAGCCTGAACGCCGACCTCGAACGGGAAAATCTCCCTGAAGCCGAGCAAGTCTTGCAAGACCTCAAGGCACAACTGCTCAAGGACGGCCTCGACCCGAAGGTGTTCACTCGCCTGCAGCAGGCTGCCATTGCTCGCCAAGCCTGGGCGGTACAGGGCAACAGTGCGTTGGCCGATTATTACTGGAGTGCCGCCGGCGACTACGCTGACGGCCGCTTCAGCGACCCGGTCAAGCGCATCAAGGCAGTGAGCCTTTCGCAAACCAACCAGGCGATGCGCGAGGTCTTCAAGCAACCGGGCTACTGGCGCATCGAAAAGCCGTTGTTGAGCTATGACGCCCTGACCTGGATAGGTGCGGGCGTTCTTGGGCTCATCGCCATAGTGTTGATTGGCGTTCGGCGTTATCGCCAACGGATCATGGAATGAAGCACCGAGCCCAGCGCTAAGACGTTATTCTGTCTGGGATTTTTTCCTACAAAGACTGCGAACCGCCGAATGCCAAACCTGACCCATCTAATCCAGCGCATCCTCGAACTGATTAAGCGCTACCCAGGGGTAATTGCACTCGGCGGTTTTATCTCGGGTGTGGGCAGCTTCATCCTGGTGGACCGCCAGCAAGGCATGGCCAGCTGGATCGCCGTCATCATGCTGGTCAGTTGGTTGTGGCTGATGCTGGAAAACAGCTTCACCCAACTGTTTGCCAAGCTCTTCAAGCGCGAGATCCCGGAACCGCTGCTGCGCTATGCCACGCAGATGATCCACCAGGAAAGCCTGTTCTTTGTCCTGCCCTTCTTTTTCGTCACCACTGCCTGGAACAGCGGCCAATCGCTGTTCACCGGCCTGCTCGGCGCGGCGGCACTGGTGTCGATCATCGACCCGCTGTACTACAAGTGGCTGGCGCCCAAGCGCTCGCTGTTCCTGGCCCTGCACACCCTGACCTTGTTTGCCGCATTGCTCACCGCGCTGCCGATTATCATGCACCTGACCACGGCCCAGAGTTACAAGCTGGCGCTGGGCGTGGCCATGGCGCTGTCGATCCCGAGCCTGGCGGTCAGCCTGCCGCTGCGCAGCCTCAAAGGCTGGGCGATGCTGCTGGGGGTCACGGCGGCGATCGGTTGCGCCGGCTGGTTCCTGCGCAGTTGGGTGCCGCCGGCCACCTTGTGGATGACCGAAGTCGCCATCAGCACCCAACTGCAGGATCGCACCCCGGGCGATGACCTCAAGGAGGTCACCGCCGACCAGTTGCGCAGCGGTGGCCTCTACGCCTACACCGCGATCAACGCCCCACGCGGGCTGGATGAGCGGATCTACCATGTGTGGAAATTCAACGGCAAGGAAGTCGACCGCATTGCTCTGGATATCCATGGTGGGCGCAAGGAGGGCTATCGCGCCTGGACGCACAAGCAGAATTTCCCGGGCGACGCAGCGGGGCGCTGGCAAGTGCAGGTCCTCACCGAGGACGGCCAAGTGATCGGCGTCTTGCGCTTCAAGGTGATCGACACAGCACAAGCGGACAACCCAAAGTAGGTCAGATCGTGCTATTACGTAGCCATTGTGGATAGCCAAACAAGCTCGGAGCTTATGACCACTCGCACGACCGCCGGCGCAGCCCATCTTGATACGTCCAGCACCCCGCCTTCGCTGCGGATTACCGGCGACTGGACGCTTGCCCACTACGCCAACCTGAAAAAGCTGTCGGACACACTCGACGGCCAATACGACGCCAGCGCCCGAATCGACCTTAACGGCCTCGGTGCGCTGGATACCGCCGGCGCGTCACTGCTGGTCGAGCTGCTGGGCCCCGACCGCATCCAGCACTGCGCCGAGCAGACCGATTGCAGCCTGTCGGCCGCCGACCGGGCGCTGCTCAAGACGGTCTACCGCTCCCTCAATGATTTTTGCGTCCCGCTCAAAGAGCCGGAAGAAAGCGCCGGCATCCAGGTGCTGGCCCGTATCGGCCGCGCGGTGGACACCGTCTGGCAAGACGCCAAGAAACTCCTGGGTTTTATTGGCCTGATCCTTGAGACCTTCGTCCGCGGGATGTTTCGACCCAAGCGCTGGCGCCTTACGCCGATGGTCGCCCATATCGAACAGACCGGTCTCGATGCCGCACCCATCGTGGCCCTCCTGACCTTTCTGGTGGGCGCGGTGGTGGCGTTTCTTGGCGCCACCGTGCTCAAGAGTTTTGGCGCAACGATTTTTACCGTGGACCTGGTGGCGTTCTCTTTCCTGCGCGAATTCGGCGTGCTGCTCACCGCGATCCTGATCGCCGGCCGTACCGCCAGTGCGTTCACCGCGCAAATCGGCTCAATGAAGGCCAACGAAGAAATCGACGCCATCCGCACCCTGGGCCTGGACCCGATGGAGCTGCTGGTATTGCCGCGGGTTCTGGCGCTGCTGGTGGCGCTGCCGATGCTGACTTTCCTGGCGATGCTCTCGGGGATTGTCGGCGGTGGCGTGGTGTGTGCGGTGGCCCTGGATATTTCACCGGCGATGTTCCTCTCGCTGTTGCAATCGGACATTGGCGTGCAGCACTTTTTGGTGGGCATGGTGAAGGCGCCGATCTTCGCTTTCCTGATCGCGGCCATTGGTTGCCTGGAAGGCTTCAAGGTCAGCGGCAGCGCCGAATCAGTCGGCGCGCACACCACCTCCAGCGTGGTGCAATCGATTTTTGTGGTGATCGTGCTGGATGCGGTCGCCGCGATGTTCTTCATGGAGATGGGCTGGTGAGTCGTCTACACCGTGCGCCCACTGAGGCGGTGATTAAAGTGCGCGGCTTGTGCAACCGCTTTGGTAGCCAGAGCGTGCATGAAAACCTCGACCTGGATTTATACAAAGGCGAGATTCTGGCAGTGGTCGGCGGCTCCGGCAGCGGCAAGTCGGTGCTGCTGCGCAGCATCGTCGGCCTGCGTCGGCCCAGCGAAGGTGAGGTGCGGGTGTTCGGCAAGAATCTGCCCAGCCTGCCTGAGCACGAACGCTCGCTGGTGGAGCGGCGCTTTGGCGTGCTGTTCCAGAAGGGCGCGCTGTTTTCCTCGCTGACCGTTACCGAGAACGTTGCCCTGCCATTGATCGAACATGCCGGCCTCAGCCGCGCCGACGCCGAGCACTTGGCCGCAGTCAAGCTGGCCCTGGCCGGGCTACCCCTGTCGGCCGCCGACAAATACCCGGCTTCGTTGTCCGGCGGCATGATCAAGCGCGCGGCCCTGGCCCGTGCGCTGGCACTGGACCCGGACATCCTGTTTCTCGATGAACCCACCGCTGGCCTCGATCCGATTGGCGCAGCGCAGTTCGACCAACTGATCCTGACCCTGCGCGATGCGTTGGGCTTGAGCGTGTTCCTGGTCACCCACGACCTCGACACGCTGTACACCATCACCGACCGCGTGGCGGTGCTGGCGCAGAAGAAAGTGCTGGTGGCCGACGCCATCGATGTCGTCTCGGAAACGGACGACGCCTGGATTCACGAATATTTCCACGGCCCCCGGGGCCGCGCGGCATTGGATGCCGCTCAATCGCTCAACGAGGTATGACATGGAAACCCGAGCCCATCATGTGATGATCGGACTGTTCAGCGTAATTGTGGTGGTCGGCGCTATGCTCTTCGGCCTATGGCTGGCCAAATCCAGCGTCGACAGCGCCTTCCAGGATTACGAAGTGATCTTCAACGAAGCGGTCAGCGGCCTGTCCCAAGGCAGTGCGGTGCAGTACAGCGGGATCAAGGTAGGCGACGTCACCAGCCTGCGCCTGGACCCCAAAGACCCGCGTCGCGTCCTCGCCCGCATCCGCCTGGCCGGGCAGACGCCGATCAAGGAAGACACCCAGGCCAAGCTGGCGCTGACCGGCATCACCGGCACCTCGATCATCCAGCTCAGCGGCGGCACCCCGCAGAGCCCGGAACTCAAGGGCAAGAACGGCAACCTGCCGGAAATCATCGCCTCGCCATCGCCCATCGCTCGCCTGCTCAATAACAGCAACGACCTGATGACCAGCGTCAACCTGCTGCTGCACAACGCCAACCACATGTTCTCCCGGGAAAACGTCGAACGCTTGAGCAACACCCTGGATAACCTGCAACAAACCACCGGTGCCATCGCCGAGCAACGCGGCGACATCAAGGTGGTAATGCAGCAATTGATGCAGGTGAGCAAACAGGCGGGTGCCGCGCTGGAACAAACCACCGTGTTGATGCGCAGCGCCAATGGCCTGCTCAACGAGCAAGGCAAGCAAGCCTTCGGCAGCGCCGAGCAGGCGATGAAATCCCTGGAGCAAAGCACCGCCACCATCAACAGCTTGCTGACCAACAACCAGGACTCGGTGAACAGCGGTATGCAGGGCCTCAACGAACTGGCGCCAGCGGTGCGTGAGCTGCGTGAAACCCTCGGTTCGCTGCGCGCCATCTCCCGTCGCCTGGAAGCCAACCCCAGCGGTTACCTGCTGGGCAGTGACAAGAACAAGGAGTTCACGCCATGAAGCGTGCTTACCTGATGATCGCCCCTGTGGCCCTGGCACTGCTCAGCGCCTGCTCGATTCTGCCCAAGCCTGACCCGTCAGACGTGTACCGCCTGGTGTCCACCCAACCAACCACCCAAGGCACGCCGGTGAGTTGGTCGCTGCGCGTAGCCAAACCCCAGACCAGCGAGTTTCTCGACAGTCCACGCATTGCCGTGGTGCCTGACGGCAACCTGATCAGCAGCTATGCGAACTCACGCTGGAGCGACCCGGCGCCGGTACTCTTACGCAACCGCCTGCTGGACGGCTTCCAACGCGATGGACGGGTAACGCTGCTGAGTACCGACGAGACCAACCTGCAAGCCGACTATGAGTTGGGCGGGCAGTTGCAGGCGTTTCAAAGTGAATACCGGGGTGACGCGGTGGAGGTGGTGATTCGCCTGGATGCGCGTTTGGTGCGCGGCAGCGATCAGCGGATTATTGCCAGCCGGCGGTTTGAGGTAAGGCAGCCGGTGGGTGATACCAAGGTGCCGGCGGTGGTGGCAGCCTTTGGAAAGGTGGGGGATCAGTTGAACAAGCAGGTGGTGGATTGGGTGGTGCAGCAAGGCAAGGCTTCCTCTAAACGCTGACAGCCTCATCGGGGGCAAGCCCCCTCCCACACTTGATCTGCGAATGCATTCAAAATGTGGGAGGGGGCTTGCCCCCGATAGCAATCTAAGGCTTAACCGAAGAACCAGTAGCACACCGCAATAGCCGCCACGACACCGGCAAACTCCGCCAGCAACGCACAGCCCACCGCATGGCGCGCGCGCTGGATGCCCACCGAACCAAAGTACACCGCCAACACATAGAAGGTGGTCTCAGTACTGCCCTGTATTGTCGCCGCCACCAAGGCCGGGAAGCTGTCCACACCCTGGGTCTGCATGGTCTCGATCAGCATCGCCCGTGCCGCACTGCCGGAGAAAGGCTTGACCATCGCAGTCGGTAGCGCATCGACAAACCGTGTATCCATGCCCGTCCAGGCCACCACATGGCGAATCCCTTCCAGACCGAAGTCCAACGCGCCCGAGGCCCGCAACACGCCCACCGCACACAGCATCGCTACAAGGTAGGGCAACAGGTTCTTGGCCACGTCGAAGCCTTCCTTGGCCCCTTCGACGAAGGCCTCGTACACCTTGACTTTGCGCAACGCGCCGATCACCAGAAACAGCATGATCAGGCCAAACAACGTGAGGTTGCCCAGGATCGAGGATAAACCGGCCAGCGCCGTGGCCGAGAGTGTCGCCAGCAGCGCCATGAAGCCGCCCAGCACCAACGCGCCAGGAATCAGATAAGCCAGCACCACCGGGTCCCACAACCGCAGGCGTTGCATCACCGCCACCGACAGCAGGCCCACCAGGGTCGATGCGCTGGTGGCCAGCAGGATCGGCAGGAACACCAGCGTCGGATCGGCGGCGCCTTGCTGGGCGCGGTACATGAAGATGGTCACCGGCAACAGGGTCAGCGAGGACGCATTGAGCACCAGGAACAGGATCTGCGCGTTGCTCGCCGTGTTGGGGATGGGGTTGAGTTCCTGCAAGGCCTTCATGGCTTTCAGGCCGATGGGCGTGGCGGCGTTGTCCAGGCCCAAACCGTTGGCGGCGAAGTTGAGGGTGATCAGGCCGATGGCAGGGTGACCGGCAGGCACTTCCGGCATCAGCCTTCGAAACAACGGGCCGAGCGCCTTGGCCAGCCAATCGACGATCCCGGCTTTTTCAGCGATGCGCAAAAAGCCCAGCCACAAGGTCAGGGTGCCGAACAGCAGCACCATGACTTCCACCGACAATTTGGCCATGGCGAAAATGCTTTCGACCATCGCCGCAAAAATCCCGGCGTTACCGCCCACCAGCCATTGCGCCAGTGCTGACACCATTGCCACGACAAAGAAGCCAAGCCACAGGCCATTTAGCATCAGTTGAATCCCCCGAAAGATGGGGCGAATGATAGCGGGGCTGACAGAAACGACAAACCCCGGAATTATCCGGGGTTCGTGTCAGCGCAATCGTGCTATCAGCCGCGAGTAGTCTCGCCGGCTGGCAACGCTTCCTTGCTGCGCCAGTGCGGCAGGGAGTTCCAGTAGCGCTCGCCCTTGGCGTCATCGTACATGCCTTCCCAACGGGAGATGACCAATACGGCCAAGGCATTGCCGATCACGTTCAGTGCGGTACGCGCCATGTCCATCACACGGTCGACACCGGCGATAAACGCCAAGCCTTCCAGCGGGATGCCCACGCTGCCCAGGGTAGCCAGCAACACTACAAAGGACACACCCGGCACGCCGGCGATACCTTTGGAGGTAACCATCAGGGTCAGAACCAGCATCAGTTGCTGGCCGATCGACAGGTCAATGCCATACAGCTGGGCAATAAAGATTGCCGCGATGCTCTGGTACAGGGTCGAACCGTCGAGGTTGAACGAATAACCGGTCGGCACCACGAAGCTGCAGATCGCCTTCGGCGCGCCGTAGGCTTCCATCTTCTCGATCACCCGGGGCAGCACAGTTTCGGAACTGGCGGTGGAGTAAGCCAGTACCAGCTCATCCTTGAAGATGCGCATCACTTTCAGGATCGAGAAGCCAAACAGACGGGCGATCAGGCCCAGTACCGCGAAGGCGAAGAACAGAATGGCGACGTAAACCAGGATCACCAGCTTGGCCAGCGGCAGCAGGGAGGCAAAGCCGAAGTTGGCGACGGTCACCGCGATCAGGGCAAACACGCCGATAGGGGCGTACTTCATGATCATGTGAGTGACTTTGAACATGCTCTCGGATACGCCCTGGAACATCGTCACCAGCGGCTCGCGCAGCTCAGGCTTGAGGCTCGACAAGCCCAGGCCGAACAGCACCGAGAAGAAGATGATCGGCAGCATTTCACCACGGGCAACCGCCGCGAAGATGTTCGATGGGATCAGGTTGAGGATGGTTTCGATGAACGCATGTTCATGCTGCACCTCGGCGGCGGTCGCCTGGTACTTGGAGATGTCGACGGTACCCAGGGTACTCATGTCGATGCCGGCGCCCGGGTGGAACAGGTTGGCCAGCAGCAGGCCAACCACGATGGCGATGGTAGTGACCACTTCGAAGTAAAGGATGGTTTTGACGCCGATGCGACCGAGCTTTTTCGCGTCGCCCACACCGGCAATGCCGACGATCAGCGAGGAAATCACAATCGGGATCACGATCATCTTGATCAGGCGGATAAAGATATCGCCTGCCGGCTGCAATACATTGCTGATCCACCAGGCCTTTTCAGCACTGAAATGGTTGAGCACTGCACCGATTGCGATCCCCAGTACCAAACCGATGAGGATCTGCCAGGCGAGGCTTAGCTTTGCCTTCTTCATGTCATTACCCTTACTTCAAGTGGACTTATGGCAAATGCGCCAGCTGCAACGCTCGAAAGCGAAAAAGTGTGTGCATCAGCCTCCATGGAAGGTCACCGCAGCGTGGCCGAAATGGCTTACTGGTAGGCGAAAAAAGGCGCAACTATTCCCATGCAAGGGAGCGACGTCTAATGCCGTAAACGCCTACCCTATGCCGAATCGGCATGGCTTTTTTTGAAAATAATTGTCCAAACGGTCAGTTCGAATACGCCATTCAGGCGGGTGAATATGCCGTGAGGCGGCCAAATCAGGCTCGCTCAGTGATACTGAACGACTTGCAACGTTTGGCAGAAATGCGTGAGAAATCCATCACCTAGCACCGGAAATGTCCTATGGCGCGTCTGAAAATTTCTCGATAGATGGTCGCGTCGACATACCCGGTAATGGTTGGCGAGAGGCAAAAAGCAAAATTGCGACTATGAGAGGCATAAAGCGAGAGCCATGAAGCGAGAGCCAAGCGCGGGCATGAGAGTCATAAGCCCGCCGCAAGTTCAGCAAGCTTGAGGACTTGTGAACTTGCGTCGCAGCTTTTCGCCTAACCCGGCCCTTTCGCAGGCACTCCCTGTGCCCGTAGGTCACGCCGATCTTGATCGATCAGAGCAACCCGGCCCCCTGGTCATGCACCACCCTTGGCGAGTGATGCAAACAGAAAGAAGCGCAGGGGCTTCTTTCTATGGACGCTGGCTCCGTCTCAGACGGAACCTAGTACCAATTCGGATCTTTCTTCAGTTGTTCCATCAACAGCTTTTGCATGCCTTCATCCGGCTTACCGAGGAAACGGTAATCGGCATGCCGTGTCGGGGACTTGTCGGCCGGCAAACCGGCTGGGACTTCCACCAACATCGCGTAGGCATCTTCCTTATCGAAACTGAAGGCCACGATCAAACGCTTGCTCCGGCAGGTATCCGCGGTTTCACACAGCGGCCCGACCAAGTACTTGTCGCCATCTTCCTCGACAGCGTTCATTTGCTCAGCGGTGCCGGACAGGTTCATCACCCATTCCGGCAGACGCTCTTCTTTCTTCACCACGCCTTGCCAGGTTTCACGGTATTGCGGATCCGAATTGAGCAATTCGTTCGCCCGGGATTGCCCGTCATTGGCGGCCATCGCCAGGCCGCTGCCGCCCAAGAGCAGGGCGGCAGCAATGGCTTTAAAAGGCAGAGTGGTCATATTCAACCTCGGCCTTTACGACCAAAGAAGAACGAAGCAATGAACATCACCAGGAAGACGACAAACAGGATCTTGGCGATGCCGGTGGCGGTGCCAGCGATACCACCGAAGCCCAGGACTGCAGCGACAATGGCGATGATCAGAAATGTGATTGCCCAACTCAACATGGTGATTCTCCTTATGCTTCTATAGGGGTAACAGCGGTAGTGCCGTGCAGTCGCTCAACACAAGCGACTTGTTCTTGCCTAGAACACCCAGCGCTCTTGAGCAGGCAGTTCATCCAGGGTGGAATCCTGATCGACCAAGCTCAATTGCGGGGCAGTTACATTAGCGCTGGCGCTGCCAATGGAACGGAAATGGTTCTGGGTCATCACCGGACGCTCAAATTGCGGGGCTGGCTGCTCACTCTGCTGCCAGTGCTGCATCTGCTGGCCGGCAATCAACGTGACCATCAAGGCCAGGCTGGCAAACAGGCCCTGCTGCATACGCAGCGGCGATACACGCAATTGGCTGAGGCTTTGGCGAGTCATGCTGCTGTTCTCCCGCATTCTGATTATTCGTTCATGACACTCTTGGGAGGGATATTGCAGACTGCGTGCCAGCTTTATTGCAAAATAAAACACAATAAAATCAATAGGTTATGTGACATGAAAGGATGTTGCACCCAGCATCCTGCACGATGCCTCTTTAGATGCCGTGCGAAATGCACGATGGCCAGTGGTCGGGTCAGGGGATCGAAAGCGCACGCTCAGTTGCCGAAGTCGCGATAACGCACAAAAAGGCTATCAGCCGGCGCTTTGTAGGAAGGCGTGTAGATACCTACACGAAGATGCCTTTTATGAATCAGAATAAACCATGCAACTTGCCCGATTATTCCGGGACTAAACACCATCTTATTTAATAGTTAAGGAGCGCGGGACAGATGGATTCAGCCAAGGAGCTTCAAGGCCGCATTCTTTTAGTGGATGACGAATCCGCAATCCTCCGCACGTTCCGTTATTGCCTGGAAGACGAGGGCTACACCGTTGCCACCGCCAACAGCGCCGCCCAGGCCGATGCCCTGATGCAGCGCCAGGTGTTTGACCTGTGCTTTCTGGACTTGCGCCTGGGCGAGGACAACGGCCTGGATGTACTCGCGCAGATGCGTATCCAGGCTCCGTGGATGCGTGTGGTGATCGTCACGGCCCACTCCGCCGTGGATACCGCCGTGGACGCAATCCAGGCCGGTGCCGCCGACTACCTGGTCAAACCTTGCAGTCCGGACCAATTGCGCCTGGCCACCGCCAAGCAACTGGAAGTACGCCAGCTCTCTGCGCGACTGGAGGCCCTGGAAGGCGCAGTGCGCCAGCCCAAGGATGGCCTCGACTCTCACAGCCCGTCGATGATGGTGGTACTGGAAACTGCGCGCCAAGTGGCCGGGACCGATGCAAACATCTTGATCCTCGGCGAGTCCGGCACCGGTAAAGGTGAGCTGGCCCGTGCCATTCACGGCTGGAGCAAACGCTCCAAGAAGTCTTGCGTGACCATCAACTGCCCGTCACTGACCGCCGAGCTGATGGAAAGCGAACTGTTCGGCCACAGCCGCGGCGCGTTCACCGGCGCCAGTGAAAGCACCTTGGGACGCGTTAACCAGGCTGACGGCGGCACGTTGTTTCTCGATGAGATCGGCGATTTTCCCCTCACGTTGCAACCAAAGCTGTTGCGCTTCATTCAGGATAAGGAATATGAGCGTGTGGGCGACCCAGTCACCCGCCGCGCCGACGTGCGCATCCTCGCCGCCACCAACCTGAATCTGGAAGACATGGTGCGCGACGGCCGCTTCCGGGAAGACTTGCTGTACCGCCTCAATGTCATCACCCTGCACTTGCCGCCGCTGCGCGAACGCAGTGAAGACATCCTTACCCTGGCTGACCGCTTCCTGGCACGCTTCGTCAAGGAATACGCCCGCCCCGCGCGCGGATTCAGTGATCAGGCCCGTGAAGCGCTGCTCAACTATCGCTGGCCCGGCAACATCCGCGAGCTGCGTAACGTAGTGGAACGCGCCAGCATCATCTGCCCCCAGGAGAAGGTAGAGATCAGCCATTTGGGGATGGCCGAGCAACCGACCAACAATGCGCCCCGTATCGGCGCGGCGTTGAGCCTGGACGAGCTCGAAAAAGCCCATATCGGTGCCGTGCTCGCCACCAGTGACACGCTGGATCAAGCAGCCCGCACCCTCGGCATCGACGCGTCGACCCTGTACCGCAAACGCAAACAGTACAACCTGTGAGCAGGACCTTATGAAGCTCGCGATGAAACTGCGCACTCGGTTATTTCTGAGCATTTCAGCGCTGATCACCGTGGCCTTGCTGGGATTGATCCTGGGCCTGGTCAGCGTCATGCAAATGGCCAAGACCCAGGAATCGCTGATTCGCAGTAACTTCATCACGCTGGACCTGGGGCTCAAGTTGCGTCAGAGCCTGGGCGACCAGCTGATCATGATGCTGGAGAAACGACCCGACCCTGAGGCCCTGAGGGCCTCCAAGCAGCATTATTTCGACCTGCTGGACCAAGGCGTCGCCCATGAGCAGTCGATCGGTAAAAGCCATGGCTTTGGCCAGGCCCGCTCCGACTACCAGAACCTGCTCGAAGCGTTCGACCAATCCCAACAGGAAACACCGCCGCCGGGCAGCAAGGAAAAAATCACTGAAACCTTCAACATACTGCGCAACGGACTGATTGCCGATCACAAGCAGGCTCTGGAGAACATCAGCGCCAGCGAGCACAAGTCCCGTGAGCGCGCGTTATTGATTGCAGGGTTGCTCGGGTTGGTGGGCCTCGCAGTGTTGATCATTGGCTTTGTCACGGCCCATGGCATCGCGCGGCGTTTTGGCGGACCGATCGAGGCACTGGCCAAAGCCGCCGACAAGATCGGACAGGGCGATTTTGAAGTGACGCTGCCTATCTCCTCCGCAGCGGAAATGAATCAGTTGACCCGCCGTTTCGGCATCATGGCCGAAGCATTGCGCCAGCATCAGGCCACCAATGTCGATGAACTGCTGGCCGGCCAACAGCGCCTGCAAGCCGTGCTCGACAGTATTGATGACGGCCTGCTGATGATTGATCGGCAGGGCTGCCTGGAGCACCTCAACCCGGTTGCACAGCGCCAACTGGGCTGGGACGAAGAGCGCCTCGGTCAGGGCCTGGGCGAAGCCCTGGGTCGTGCAGAGATGGATGAACAACTGCAACTGGTGCTGCGCGGCGGCAACCTGGAGCGGGCGCCGGATGATCTGGAAGTGGAAGTCGAGGGCGAACTGCGCCTGCTGACCTACAGCCTGACCCCTGTGAGCCATACACAGGGCCATATTCTGGGGGCTGTGATGGTGCTGCATGACGTCACCGAACAGCGCGCCTTCGAACGAGTGCGTAGCGAGTTCGTGTTGCGCGCCTCTCATGAGCTGCGCACGCCGGTGACAGGCATGCACATGGCCTTCGGCCTGTTTCGCGAGCGAGCCAAGTTCCCGGCCGACTCCCGTGAAGCGGACCTGCTGGATACGGTCAACGAAGAAATGCAGCGCCTGATGCAGTTGATCAACGACTTGCTCAACTTCTCGCGCTACCAGAACGGCCTGCAAAAACTCACCCTGGGGGCCTGCGATGTGACCGACCTGCTGGAACACGCACGGGCGCGATTTACCGAACCCGCCAATGCGCAGCACATTGAGTTGCTGGTGGAAGCCCAGCCGGAGTTGCCGCGACTGTATGCCGACCAGGTGCAACTGGAGCGCGTGCTCGACAATTTGCTCGGCAACGCGTTGCGCCACACCGCCGAAGGCGGGCAGATTCGCCTGCAGGCACGGCGTCATGGCGAACGGGTGATTATCAGCGTTGAAGACAACGGCGAAGGTATCGCCTATGGCCAGCAAGGGCGAATCTTCGAACCCTTTGTGCAGGTGGGTCGCAAGAAAGGCGGCGCGGGCCTGGGGCTGGCCCTGTGCAAGGAGATCGTGCAGTTGCACGGCGGCCGCATGGGCGTGTATTCACGACCGGGGCAGGGTACGCAGTTCTATATGGCATTACCGTTGTAAAAAAACAGCGCTCTGTGGCGAGCAAGCTCCCTCGCCACAGCAAGTTCGCTCCTACATCTACACAATCAGCGCTGGTTCAAGGCCCGCAGGATCGCAGCACTTTCAGCATCCGGAGTGCCATCAAACAATGAAGGGCGGAAGCGCATCTGGAAGGCGGCGATCACGTGCCGCGTGGCCACATCCAGCTCCCCGGTCTGCGGCGTCTGATAGCCCAGGCGAGCGAGTTCTTCCTGGAACCAGGTGACGCTCGGCAGCTGAGCGCCGTACTGCACCTGGAATCGTGCCACGGCCTGTGCATCCGGCCAGACGGCCAGACCTTCTGCGGCCAGACGCTTCCAGGGGAACAGCGGCCCCGGGTCCAGCTTGCGCAGTGGGGCAATGTCGCTATGCCCGATGATGTTCTTGGGGTCGATACCGTTACGCTTGCTGATGTCCTTGAGCAGCACGATCAGCGACTGCACCTGCGCTTCGGAATACGGGTACCACACACGCCCTGTCGGCGTATCACGGAACCCAGGGTTGACGATCTCGATGCCGATGGAGCTGGAATTGAGCCAGGTGCGCCCCATCCACTCGCTTTCCCCCGCGTGCCAGGCACGCTGGCTTTCATCCACCAGCTTGTAGATGGTGCCTGAGGCGTCGTCGCCGATCAGGTAATGGCTGCTCACCTGGCCATGGGTCAGCAATGCCAGCGAGCGCTCAAGGTTGGTAGAGGTGTAATGCACGACAACAAACTGCACGCGGTTGTCGTGGTTCACCGAAGGGTGGCTGGTATTCAGCCGCGGGCCGCTGGCGCAACCGGCGAGCAGGAGAAACACAAAAGCAATAGACAAGGATTTCATGGCAGGAGCAGTACACTGAGAGACGATAATGCAACAGTGTAACGTAACGTAATTAGCCCGGCGGTCAAATTACAAAATGGAACATCTTTTATGCCACCTGCACTTGATTGCGTCCCGCTGCCTTGGCCCTGTAAAGCGCTTCATCGGCTCGCTTGAGGGCCAAGTCGCTGCGCTCGCCAGGTTGAAACTGCGCTACGCCCATGGACACCGTGATCGTCACCGGCTCGCCCTTGAAGTGGAACGGGCATGCCTCGATGGCCGCGCGCAATACTTGAGCGACAGCCAAGGCATCCGCCAAGGCTGAGTCGGGCATCAGCAGCACAAACTCCTCACCGCCGAAACGCGCGATGAAGTCGGTGGGCCGCAGGCGCTTGCTCAGCACGTTGGCGATGATCTTGAGCACCTTGTCACCCGCCAGATGACCGTAGCCATCATTGATGCGCTTGAAATGATCCAGGTCGAGCATCGCCAGCGACAGGCTGTTGCCGCGTTGATGCCAGGCGTTGACCTCGTGATCAAGGCGTTCGCTCCACGCTGCCCGGTTGGGCAGGCCGGTTAGCGGATCGAGCAAGGCCTTCTGGCGCTGTACTTCCAGGTGCTCACGGTAGCCCTGGGCTTCCTGCTCCATGTTGGCCACCCGCTCAGCCAGGGTTTTGAGGCGCGCCGCCACTTCCTGCTCACGTTGGTCACGCTGCTGCTGATGCTCGTCCATGGTCCCGAGCAAGCCTTCGAGATGGCTTTCGAGTACCTGCTTGAGGCTGCTCAGATCGGCGGCTTCCTGCACGCTGCTTTGCAAACCGTCGACCTGTTCACGAATCTGCGTATCCAGCTCCCGCGCGGCCAGGCTGCTATCGGCGTGGCCCTCGCTGGCAACCTGCAGGTGGCCCTGAAATGCCTCAAGGCGCTCGTTGAGTTGCTTGAGATAAGCCTCGAACTCATGCTGGCCACTGTCGGTGATCGCCAGCATCAGCACCGCCAGGTCATCCAGGATCGGGATCAGCTCGTACCAATTCAAGCCGTGGGCAAGCCGCTCGCGCATGGCTTCGGCCTGGGGCCGGTGACGTTCAGGCAGGGACAGATCTTCCAACAGGCCCAGTAACGTATCTTCAATGTGCTTGGCCACCGAGCTGTAGGACGGCTCAGGCGAGTCGGGCAGGGCGTATATCCCATCGGACTGCAGTTCGTCGGGCTCGGGAATTTCCAGCACCGGCGGGAGAGACAGGCTACCTATGCTGGTTTGATCCGGCGCGTCGACTTCAACCTGCGGCGCTTCAATAAAGGCGGCGAGCGCGCTTTCAGGGGCCGGCTCTTCTATCGGCGGCTCAGGGGCCTGCACAGGTGAAGCAATCGGGGCTGCAGAAGGCGGTGCCTCGAATGCGAAGGTGTCGCGAGCCGCTTCCACCGGGGCCGGCGCTACCAGCTCCGATGCGGGAGCGAGCGGCGTTTGTGGTTGCGGTGCAAAGGCACGCAAGGCCTGGGTCAACTCTTCGGACTGTACGGGCTCCTGCGGCTCGGGCGAAGGTGGCGGCGCAGCGGGCTTTGACGGCGCCACCTGCGCGGTGGGGAGTGGCGCAGCGTCAACCTGCGGCGCTTCACTCGATGCCTCCTTACTGCCAAACAGGCGCTGCAGCAGCCCAGGACCCGCGCGTGAGGCTTCGCTTTCAGGCTCCAGATTATTCAGCGCCTGCCCTTGCAGGCTGCTTAGCTCACTGAGCAACAGCGGTATCTCCCGCGCCTGGCCGACGCGGCTATCGAGCTGTTTGGCAAAGGCCTTCAGCGGGCGGGCCACCTCGCGGGGCAACGCAAGCTTTTGCAGCTGGGCAACCAGGGCCGTGAGTGCGGTGCTGATCTGGTCAACCCGGGTTTCGCGGCGCTGCTCGGAATCCAGCACAGCCTTTTCCAGGCGCGGCAACAGCGCTGCGAGGGCTGCGTCCATGTCGTCCGTGCGCACTACATCACGCATTTCTTTCATGCATTGATCAACAGCGCGGTCGGTCCCTTCAGCCGCCAGCGTGCTGCGCACCAGGCCGCGGCGCAGCAGGTCGAGGCGGGCGGCCCAGCGGCGTTCGAGCTTGTCTTGTTGCTCGATGCTCTTGAGGTATTTCTCTTTCCAGCGCTGGGCGTCGTCGCTCATGCAAGAGGTCCGCGAGGGCCTGGGCTCAACGCGGGTAATGCATCAGCGGTAAGCGAACCCGGCAGACGAATCTCTACCGCGACGGGCAGGTGATCGGAAATGGGCTGCGCCAGCACTCGCACACTTTCCAGTGTAAGGCTCGGGCTGAGCAGGATGTGGTCAAGGCAGCGCTGCGGGCGCCAGCTGGGAAATGTGGCTTCGACTTGCGGGGCCAACAGGCCCAGGTCGCGCAGCGGGGAATTCTGCAACAGGTCGTTGGCATGGGTGTTCATGTCCCCCATCAACACCTGGTGCTTGTAGTTACCAATCAGGTCACGCACATAGGCAAGCTGCAGGTTACGGGTACGTCCGCCGAGTGCCAGGTGCATCATCACCACCACCAAGGCTTCAGGACCTTCACCGAAACGCACGAGGATCGCACCGCGGCCTTTCGGACCCGGCAGCGGGTGATCCTCGATGGCGGTCGGCTTCAAGCGGCTGAGCACACCATTACTATGCTGTGCCAGGCGCCCCAGGTTGCGGTTGAGCTGCTGATACCAGTACGGAAACGCGCCGAGCTGGGCAAGATGCTCCACCTGGTTGATGTAGCCCGAGCGCAGGCTACCGCCGTCAGCCTCCTGCAAGGCGACCAGGTCGAAGTCGCTGAGCAGGTCGCCGATCTTCTGCAGGTTACCGGTACGCCCCTTGTGCGGTAGAACGTGCTGCCAGCCACGGGTGAGGTAGTGCCGGTATTTCTCGGTACTGTTGCCCACCTGAATGTTGAAGCTGAGCAGGCGCAAGCGGCTGTCTGCCGGCAGGCCCGTGGCTTGCAGGTGGTGTTCGTTGACCTGCGGCTCGTGCAGGCCAACGACGCGTTCGGTACCCCAACGGCGCATGGCGGGCCCCTTACTTGGCTGCGCGTTCTTTAGCGATCAGTTGGTCGGCAACATTGAGGACCGCTTCAGGACCACCGGCAGTGCCCAGGTCGAAACGATACTTGCCGTTGACGATCAGGGTTGGAACGCCTTGCACACCGTACTTCTGCGCGAGCTCCTTGGCCTGCTTGATCTGGCCCTGGATGGCGAAGGAATTGAAAGTGGCCATGAACTTGTCCTTGTCCACGCCCTGGGTGGCGACGAAGTCAGCCATTTCGTCCGGCTTGGTCAGGCGCTTGCCCTGTTTCTGGATCGCTTCGAAGACGGCGTTGTGAACTTTGTGTTCCACGCCCATGGCTTCGAGCGTCAGGAACAGTTGGCCGTGGGCATCCCATGGGCCACCAAACATGGCGGGAAGGCGACGGAAGTTAACGTCCTTGGGCAGCTTTTCAACCCATGGGTTGATGGTCGGCTCAAAAGCGTAGCAATGCGGGCAGCCATACCAGAACAGCTCCACCACTTCGATTTTGCCGGGTACCGACACCGGTACAGGGTTAGCCAATTCAACGTAGGTTTTACCGGCTTCAAGCGGCACATCGGCTGCTTGCGCGGTCATGCCGAAGAGGCTGGCAGTGACGAGAGCGGCGCTGAGGATCAGATTACGCATGCTTTACTCCTGGACAAATAAAGTCGCCTCACGCGACCTTTGTTGTGACAGGTCTACGCGGGCATGAGTTCGTTAGTGTAACGGCAGCGGCCACAAAAAAGGGCGGCCTGAGCCACCCTTTTATGCTTGCATCGCGGGATTAATCGAGTGTTAACGTTGCGTGCAACTTAATGCAGGCCCTGGATGTAACTGGAGACGGCTGCAATGTCTTCGTCACTCAGCTTGCGAGCGATGGTGCGCATGATTGCGGCGTCGCCATCATTCGCTCGTCCGGCCTCTTCCTTACGGAAATCGGTCAGCTGTTTGGCGATATAGGTAGCATGCTGGCCACTCAGGTGCGGGAAGCCAGCGGCGGCGATGCCAGCGCCATTTGGCGAGTGGCAACCGGTGCAGGCAGGCAAGCCTTTTTCCAGGTCACCGCCACGGAACAGCTTTTCTCCGCGAGCGACCAACTTAGGATCAGCAGCTCCCACACTGCCTTTCTGGCTGGCAAAATACGCCGCGAGGTCCGCCAGGTCCTGATCGTTGAGATTGGTCAGCATGCCGGTCATTTCCAGCACTGTGCGCTTGCCGTCCTTGATGTCGTGCATCTGCTTGCTCAGGTAACGTTCACCCTGGCCGGCCAGTTTGGGGAAGTTCGGCGCCGGGCTGTTGCCATCCGGCCCGTGGCAGGCACCACATACGGCGGCTTTCGCTTGACCGGCAGTGGCATCACCTTTGACGGGGCCCTCTGCAGCGACGGCAGCGCCTGTGATGCCCAAGGTCAACAGCAGACTCACGATCAGTTTGTTCATCAGCTAATCCAACTACGGCTAAGGGTTTAAGAGTTATCTACCGGGTTTACTCACCGCCAACTCAATGACGGCCTGGTAATCCTCAGTACTGCAGTCCATGCACAAACCACGCGGCGGCATTGCCTTGAAACCCTGGGTCACGCGCTGCATCAGCGTGACCACACAAACTCGGTTGTACAGCGCTTGTGGATCCTGTGTAGCCTGAGCGCCGTTAAGCGGGTTCAGGACACCAAAAGCGGCAACCATTGAGGCCATACATCGACCTTTTCAGGGTTTGAGAGCGTTTTGCGTTCTAATGCGCAATAAAGGTCTTTCGCTCCCGTGGACTTCATCCTTCGCTGGGACAAAGCACACACAAAATCTGCGGCATTATATACTGGCGCTACTGAAACGGAAACGACACCGCTTGCCGCACCCTTTTTCGGCACCGCCCACATCGGAAATCTCATGCAACTCAAGAATCCCATCCTCGGCCTGTGCCAACAGTCCACGTTCATGCTCAGCGCCGCCAAAGTGGACCAATGCCCCGATGACGAGGGCTTTGAAGTCGCCTTTGCCGGCCGCTCCAACGCTGGCAAATCCAGCGCACTGAACACCCTGACCCACGCCAGCCTGGCGCGCACCTCGAAAACCCCGGGTCGCACGCAACTGCTCAATTTCTTCAAGCTAGACGATGATCGGCGTCTGGTCGACCTGCCGGGCTACGGTTATGCAAAAGTACCTATCCCGCTGAAGCTGCACTGGCAGCGTCACCTTGAGGCTTACCTGGGTGGCCGGGAGAGTTTGAAGGGTCTGATTCTGATGATGGACATCCGCCATCCGATGACTGACTTCGACCTGCTGATGCTCGACTGGGCCGTCGCCAGCGGCATGCCGATGCACATCCTGCTGACCAAGGCCGACAAGCTCACCTACGGCGCAGCCAAGAACACGCTGCTCAAAGTGCAGTCCGACATCCGTAAAGGCTGGGGCGATACGATCACTATCCAGCTGTTCTCGGCGCCGAAGCGCATGGGCCTGGAAGAGGCTTACACGGTGCTGGCCGGCTGGATGGAATTGGCGGACAAAGGCGCAGAAGCTACCGAGTAACTTTTCTGCGGGCAAAAAAAACCCCGGACTTCGTATGGGGAGGGAAGTTCGGGGTCCAAGTTCCGGACCGCTAGGGCGGGGTCCAGATATCTGCCAACACTTAACACAACATAGGAGCATTGAAGGGCTTCACCACCCATTCAGTAACTCTGAGTGGCAGTTCACAGGTTAAGTTCCGGCAGCTCCAAAAAACTATTGGAAATAACTGACGGCGATTTGCGCTCTAAAGCACTGCGCCAGCACCCTCGGTGTTGGCGCAGCTCTGCAATCAGTGCGCTTGGTCCCAGTTATCGCCCACGCCCACATCCACCACCAACGGTACGTCCAGCTGGGCTGCAGCACTCATATGTTCGCGAATCTTCTCGCTGACTTGTGGGACCAGGTCCTCACGTACCTCCAGCACCAATTCGTCGTGCACTTGCAGGATTACCTTGGCATCCAGGCCCGACTCGGTCAGCCAGTTATCCACCTGCACCATGGCTTTCTTGATGATGTCCGCCGCCGTGCCCTGCATGGGCGCGTTAATGGCTGTGCGCTCTGCCGCAGCGCGCTCCTGAGGCTTGTTGGAGTTGATATCCGGCAAGTACAGGCGCCGCCCGAAGAAGGTTTCCACATAGCCTTGGTCCGCTGCCTGGGCACGCGTGCGCTCCATGTATTCGCGAACACCTGGATAGCGGGCGAAGTACACATCGATGTAGGCCTTGGCGGTCTTGGTATCGACGCCGATGTCCTTGCCGAGCTTCTGGGCACCCATGCCGTAGATCAGGCCGAAGTTGATCGCCTTGGCACTGCGGCGCTGGTTGGACGTGACTTCAGCCAGCTCAACCTTGAATACCTCGGCAGCCGTGGCGGTGTGCACGTCCAGATCGTTTCGGAAGGCGTTCATCAGCCCTTCGTCCTTGGACAGGTGCGCCATGATCCGCAGCTCAATCTGGGAATAGTCCGCCGCCAGCAGCTTGTAGCCCTTGGGCGCGACAAACGCCTGGCGAATCCGCCGCCCTTCGGCGGTGCGCACCGGGATGTTCTGCAGGTTCGGGTCGCTGGAGGACAAGCGCCCGGTTGCCGCTACCGCCTGATGGTAAGACGTATGAATGCGCCCGGTGCGAGGGTTGATCTGCTCCGGAAGGCGGTCGGTGTAGGTACTTTTGAGCTTGCTCATGCTGCGGTACTGCATCAGCACCTTGGGCAACGGAAAATCATCTTCGGCCAGTTTGGCCAGCACTTCTTCGGCGGTGGAAGCCTGCCCCTTGCCGGTCTTTTTCAACACCGGCATCCCCAGCTTCTCGTAGAGAATCGCCCCAAGCTGCTTGGGTGAGCCGAGGTTGAATTCTTCACCGGCGATCTCGAAGGCCTGGCGCTCCAGCTCGACCATCTTGTTACCCAGCTCGATGCTCTGGATGCCCAGCAGCTCCTTGTCCACCAATGCGCCCTGGCGCTCGATGCGTGCCAGTACCGGCACCAATGGCATCTCGATATCCGTCAGCACACTGGCCAGGCTCGGGATCGCGGCCAGCTTTGCGTGCAGCTCCTGATGCAGGCGCAAGGTCACATCGGCATCTTCGGCTGCGTAAGGGCCAGCCTGTTCAAGGGCAATCTGGTCGAACGTCAGCTGCTTGGCGCCTTTGCCGGCAATGTCCTGGAAGCTGACCGTGTCGTGGTCCAGGTACTTCTTCGCCAGGCTGTCCATGTCATGGCGGGTCGCCGTGGAGTTCAGCACGTAGGATTCGAGCATGGTGTCGAAGGCGATGCCACGCACAGTGATGCCCTGTGCAGGGTCGCCACCGATGGCGCAGTTGGCGAGGATGTTCATATCGAACTTGGCGTGCTGGCCAACCTTGAGTTTGGTCGGGTCTTCCAGCAGCGGTTTCAAGGCCAGCAGCACGGTGTCCCGATCCAATTGATCCGGCGCGCCGATATAGGAATGGGTCAGCGGGATGTAGGCGGCTTCATGGGGCTGCACAGCAAACGAGACCCCAACCAATTGCGCCTGTTGAGCGTCAATGCCGGTGGTTTCGGTATCAAAGGCAAACAACGGCGCATCGTTGAGTTTTTTCAGCCACACGTCGAAGGTGGCCTGGTCCAGGACGGTGGTGTAAACCGCCTCTACCGGTACCGATATAACGGCCTCGACCGGCGTTTCGGCGGCAGGTGCAACCTCGCTCGCCGACTTGAGGTCCACACGCTTGGCATCGCGCTGGATCTCGTCGTACCAGCTCTTGAACTCAAGCAGCGTGTACAGCTCCAGCAGCTTTTCGCGATCCGGCTCGATCAGGTGCAGGTCATCCAGGCCCACGTCCAGTGGCACATCGATCTTGATCGTCGCCAACTGATAGGACAGGAATGCCATCTCCTTGTGCTCTTCAAGCTTGGCTGGCAGGGTTTTGGCCCCGCGGATAGGCAGCGTCGGCACAATATCCAGCTGCTCATAAAGCTCTTTGAGGCCGCCATTCACTCCCACCAACAAGCCCGAGGCGGTCTTCGGCCCAATACCCGGGACGCCTGGGATGTTGTCGGACGAATCGCCCATCAACGCCAGATAGTCGATGATCTGCTCGGGAGCGACGCCGAATTTCTCCTTTACGCCCTCAACGTCCATCGAGCTACCGGTCATGGTGTTGACCAAGGTAATGTGCCCGTCCACCAGCTGTGCCATGTCTTTATCGCCGGTCGAAATCACCACCGGGCGGCTGGCGGCCGCGCTGCTGCGCGCCAGGGTGCCGATCACGTCGTCA
Organism: Pseudomonas sp. B329; assembly: GCF_023127835.1. Lineage (NCBI taxonomy): Bacteria > Pseudomonadati > Pseudomonadota > Gammaproteobacteria > Pseudomonadales > Pseudomonadaceae > Pseudomonas > Pseudomonas sp. B329. Next base: position 40,286 of record NZ_SPKP01000052.1, read on the forward strand.
GCCTCGACGCCTTCGACGCACAGCAACGGGAAGCCCAGGGCGATCACGCTTTGATGGAGCGGCTCGATTTGCAGGCGCATGTCATCGGGCATACTCGGGCGGTTGGCCTTGTACTCGGCGTACATCTCATCGCGAAAGGTCCCACCCTTGGCGTCGAACACCACCGCGAACGGGCTGTCCGGGTACTGCTTGCGCAGGCTTTTGAGCATGTTCAACACGCCCTTGACCGCACCGGTCGGCAGGCCTTTGGAGGTGGTCAGCGGTGGCAGCGCGTGGAAGGCGCGGTACAGATAAGAAGAACCGTCCACCAGGACGAGGGGCGCTTGGCTCATGAGCAGGATCAACCTTTTCGGCGGGTCAGGCGCTAGAATAGCCGGACCAATGAAAACAAAGGGACAAGGTTATCATGCGTACATTCAATCGCCTGCTGTTGACCGGTTTGATTGCACTCGCTCCGATGGCTGCCATGGCGGCAGACGATGCGCCTTCGGCAGACCCGGAAGTTACCATTCGCACGGAAGGCGACAAGACTATCCAGGAGTATCGCCAGAACGGCTTCCTGTACGCCATCAAGGTTACCCCGAAGGGCGCTCCACCTTATTTCCTGGTGCGCGCGGACGGAACCGATGCGAACTTCATCCGCTCTGACCAGCCGGATATGCTGATCCCGTCATGGAAGATCTTCGAATGGAAATGATTTCTTAATTTTAACCGGCGCTGCTAAGCCAGCGCCCGTAACGGCAGTTTTAACCATGTCTGTGTTCACCCCCCTGGCTCGGCCCGAGCTGGAAACCTTTCTCGCCCCTTATGGGCTCGGCCGCCTGCTTGATTTCCAGGGGATTGCCGCCGGCAGCGAAAACACCAATTTCTTTATCAGCCTGGAGCAGGGTGAGTTTGTCCTGACCCTGGTTGAGCGCGGCCCCGTGGCAGAAATGCCGTTCTTCATCGAACTGCTCGACGTGCTCCACGACGCCAACCTGCCGGTGCCTTACGCTTTGCGTACCACCGACGGCATCGCTTTGCGCGAACTCAAGGGCAAACCCGCCTTGCTGCAACCGCGCCTGGCCGGCAAGCACATCAAGGACGCCAACGCCCAACATTGCGCCCAGGTCGGCGACCTGCTCGGCCACCTGCACTTGGCGACTCAGGGCGAAAAAGTGCTGGAGCGCAAGACCGACCGCGGGCTGGACTGGATGCTCAGTGAGGGCGCGCAGCTGATTTCACACCTCAACGACGCACAGCAGCGCCTGCTGCAGGACACATTGAGCGAGATCGAAACCCACAAAGCTGACATCCTCGGCCTGCCACGGGCCAACGTTCACGCCGATCTGTTTCGCGACAATGCGATGTTCGAAGGCACACACCTTACAGGCTTGATCGACTTCTACAACGCCTGCTCGGGGCCGATGCTCTACGACGTGGCGATTGCCTTGAATGACTGGTGTTCGGATGCCGATGGCGCGATCGACGGGCAACGCGCCCGGGCGCTGCTGGGGGCTTATGCAGGGCTGCGGCCGTTTACTGCGAAGGAAGCCGAGCTATGGCCGACCATGCTGCGCGTGGCGTGCGTACGGTTCTGGTTGTCACGGTTGATCGCGGCGGAGTCGTTTGCCGGGCAGGATGTGTTGATTCATGACCCGGCGGAGTTCGAGCACCGGCTGCTGCAACGCCAGCAGGTCAGCGTCCACCTGCCGTTCGCGCTCTAAAGAAATGTGGGAGGGGGCAAGCCCCCTCCCGCATTTAAAGCGATTCCAGGCAACCGGCCAGATCATTGCCCAGCTTTTCCAGCACCTGCTCATAGCCCTGCGCCGTCGCAGGGGTATAGCCGCCCAACGCATCCAGTTCCGCCAACTTCACCGGCAACCCAGCAACCAATGTCTCGGCCAAACGCGGGCGCAGCGGCGGCTCGCTGAACACGCAGGTCTTACCCACCTCCTGCAAGCGTGTACGCATCGCCGCCACATGCTGGGCGCCTGGCTGCACCTCGGCGGCCACGCTGAACACGCCGGCGTGCTTAAGGCCGTAAGCCTCTTCGAAGTAATCGAAGGCTTCGTGGAACACGAAGTAAGGCTTGCCTTCGACACCCGTCAAACGCGTTTTCAAGCGCGCATCCAGCGCGTCCAGACGGCCATCGAATGCCTTGGCATTCGCCTGGTAACGCTCGGCGTTCGCAGGATCGGCCGTGCTAAGGTCGGCAGCCATCCGGTTGGCGATTACCCGCGCATTGACTGTCGATAGCCACAAGTGTGCATCGACGCTGCCAGGTCGATGATCATGGTCATGCTCGTCGGCATCGTCGGCGTGGGAATGGCTATCTTCGCCGAAAATACGTAATTTCATCCCTGGCAGGTCCTGCACCGCCACGGTATTTGCCGTACGGCCTTTCAACACGCGCGGCAAAAAGGTTTCCATGTCCGGTCCGATCCAATACAACAGGTCCACCGACTGCACGCGCCGTACGTCGGATGGGCGCAATGCGAAGTTATGCGGCGACGCACCCGGCGGCAGCAATACCTCCGGAACCGCCACACCGTCCTGCACCGCCGCAGCAATCAGCTGCAACGGCTTGATGCTGGTCAGCACCTTCACATCGGCCTGAGCGGCACCCGCAACGAACAAACTGGTGACAAATACGACAAAAACGGGAAAAAGTCGGGACACGATGACCACTCAATGGCGTAGGAACGGGTAACATAATAACGTCTCTATCAAATATCTGTCGCCGCTCATGCCTAAAACACCGCTTGCCAGCCGTCCCCACGACCACTCTCACTGCGTGCACACCGCATTGTCAGAGGCCGATACCCTGTGCGCACAAAAAGGCTTGCGCCTGACCGCCTTGCGTCGTCGGGTGCTGGAGTTGGTGTGGCAGAGCCACAAACCGCTGGGCGCGTACGACATTCTTGGCGTACTCAGCGAACAGGACGGCCGCCGCGCTGCACCACCTACCGTGTACCGCGCACTGGATTTCCTGCTGGAAAATGGCTTGGTTCACCGTATCGCCTCGCTCAACGCGTTTGTCGGCTGCAACCACCCGGAGCACGCGCATCAGGGCCAGTTCCTGATCTGTCGCGAGTGCCACGCGGCCATCGAGCTTGAACAAAAAAGCATCAGTGACGCCATTATCCAAAGCTCTGCCGACGTCGGCTTCAAGGTCGAGGGGCAAACGGTTGAAGTGGTCGGCCTGTGCGCGGGCTGCCAGGGGGCTTGATGAGCAACGCGTTGATCCGTCTGGAGCAGGTCGGCGTCACGTTCGCCGGGCAGAACGTGCTGGAAAACATCGCGCTGAGCGTGGAGCCGGGGCAAATCGTCACGTTGATCGGCCCCAATGGCGCAGGCAAGACCACCTTGGTGCGCGCCGTGCTTGGCCTGCTCAAGCCCGACAGCGGCAGTGTATGGCGCAAGCCCAAACTGCGCGTGGGCTATATGCCGCAAAAACTGCATGTGGACCCGACCCTGCCGCTGTCCGTATTGCGCTTCCTGCGCCTGGTGCCCGGTGTCGACCGCGCCCGTGCACAGGCCGCGCTCAAGGAAGTCGGCGCCGAGCAGGTGATCGACAGCCCGGTACAAAGCATCTCCGGCGGCGAAATGCAGCGCGTGCTGCTGGCCCGCGCCTTGTTGCGCGAGCCAGAGTTGCTGGTGCTCGATGAGCCCGTACAAGGCGTCGACGTCGCCGGCCAGGCCGAGTTGTACAGCCTGATCACCCGCCTGCGCGACCGCCATGGCTGCGGCGTGCTGATGGTCTCCCATGATCTGCACCTGGTGATGAGCACCACCGACCAGGTGGTCTGCCTCAACCGCCACGTATGCTGCTCCGGCCACCCGGAACAGGTCAGTGGCGACCCGGCGTTCGTGGAACTGTTCGGCAAAAACGCCCAGAGCCTGGCGATCTACCACCATCATCACGACCACGCCCATGACCTGCATGGTGCCGTTGTCGATACTCCCCACGTTCATGGAGATAGCTGCAAGCATGGCTGATTTTCTGCTCTACGCCCTGCTGGCAGGCTTGGCTCTGGCACTGGTGGCGGGCCCGCTGGGCTCGTTTGTGGTCTGGCGGCGCATGGCCTATTTCGGTGACACCTTGTCCCATGCGGCGTTGCTGGGCGTGGCCATGGGCTTTCTGCTGGACGTGAGCCCGACCATCGCCGTGACCGTGGGCTGCCTGCTGCTGGCGGTACTGCTGGTGACCTTGCAACAACGCCAGCCGCTGGCCTCCGACACCCTGCTGGGCATCCTCGCGCCAAGCACCCTGTCCCTGGGCCTGGTGGTATTGAGCTTCATGCATGAAGTGCGTATCGACCTGATGGCCTACCTGTTCGGCGACCTGCTGGCGATCAGCCCGACTGATCTGGCCTGGATCCTCGGCGGCAGCGCTGGCGTACTGGTGTTGTTGGTGGCCCTGTGGCGCCCGATGCTGGCGATCACCGTGCATGAAGAACTCGCCCGGGTTGAAGGCTTGCCCGTCGCAGGGCTGCGCATGGCCCTGATGTTGCTCATCGCCGTGGTGATCGCTGTCGCGATGAAGATAGTCGGCGTATTGTTGATCACGTCGCTGCTGATCATTCCCGCCGCCGCCGCCCAGCGTCATGCCCGCTCACCGGAGCAGATGGCAATCGGCGCCAGCCTCTTGGGAATGTGCGCAGTGTGCGGGGGCCTGGCGCTGTCCTGGTTCAAGGACACGCCAGCCGGGCCGTCGATTGTGGTTACGGCGGCCGCCCTGTTTCTGCTGAGTTTTGTCCTGCCCCGTCGAGGGGTGTAGACTTGCTCGCTTTTTGCGCAAATAGAGAGTCGCAGGAATGAAGCCGTTCACCTCCCGTTATCTGCTCCTTGCCACATTTTCCCTGCTGCTGGGTGCCTGTCAAAGCACGCCGCCCGCTGCCCCCGAGGCCCCGGACTCACGCGCTGTGGCCATCGCGCAGCTGGAGCAAAACCTGGCCAGCAGCGAACTGGCAACCGCCGAAGACCAACTTGCGGCGTTGCAGGCCCAGTCCCCCAACGATCCCGCACTTGAGGCCTATCAGCGTCAACTGGCCGAAGCCTACCTGCAGCGCAGCCAGATCGTGCTGCAAAAAGGCGATGTCAACGCCGCCGCCACCGCCCTGAGCCGGGCCCGCGCGCTGATGCCAAAAGCCCCGGCACTGACCGGTGGCGTCAACAGCGCTATCAGCCATGCGCGCAAGGCCGAACTGGATCAGGCAGAAGCCGCGTTGAAAGCCGCCGAAGCCAAGCCTGCGGCCAAGGTCATCGACCCCGCAGCGCCGAGCACCACCGTGGCGCTGAACCTCGCGGATGTCGAAGACATGCGTCATCAGTTGGACGCCATCGCCACCGACGTGGTGAATTACCAGTGCGATGTCAGCATCCAGGTGCCACGCACCCAGGATTACCCGTGGCTGGCCACATTGCTGACCAAACGGGTGAAACGAATTGATTCGGGGTATGACTTGAAGATTCACCGGCAGATCCTGAAACACATTCCGGCGCAGGTTGTGCTGATTCCGCGCAAGGCGGACTAAAAGCATCGTAGGCAAGCCAGCTCCCACATTTGAAGGGTGAACACATTCACGTGTGGGAGCTGGCTTGCCTGCGATGACGATCTAACAAACAACCGATAATTTAAGCCGGAATCGCCTTGGATTTCGGCTCCCGCTCCCAAACCCGATGCTGTGCAATCGCAGCAAAGAACGCCTTGAAGGCCTTGGCATCAGCGCCCACGATCAACCCCGCATCCGCTTCCAGCTTCAGCAAGTCCAGCAACGGTTTCACATCACTGGCCACCGCAATCGCCTTGAGGTGCTTGTACGCTTCCAGTACGTAATGCAACGCCACGCCATCGCCGCTCAACGCCTTCACCGAGTCCTTACCGCCCGGGATAAACACCGCGTCGAAGGCAATGGACGGCATGCCTTCCATCGAAGCGTCTACAGGTAGCGTCTTGCCATCGGCAGTGGTCACAGGCGCCGAAGTCGGGCCGAGCAACTTGGCATGGGCACCCTCTGCCTCCAGCGCTGCCTTGAGCGCATCAATTGCCGCACCATCAACGCCGTTAGCCGCCAGAATCGCCACTTTGCGCGTCTTGATATCGCCAGACAGCAAATTCACCTGGCTCAATGCCGGTGATTCCTTCAGCGATGTTTCACGTGCGGGCACTGTGCCCTTGGTCGGCGCTGGCAAGCCCAGGTTCTGCGCCACGCGTTTGGCCAGTTCCAGGTCAATGTTGGCCAGGATCTCGTTGACTTGGCGCGCCCGGATAAACTCGCGCTCAACCTTGCCCAACTCGAAGCTGTAGGCCGCGATGATGTGCTCTTTCTCGTGGTGGCTCATGCTGTTGTAAAACAACGTCGCCTGGGAGAAATGGTCGCCGAACGACTCGCTGCGCTCGCGCACCTTATTGGCATCGACGCGCTCGTAGTAGGACTCGAAACCTCCATCGGCAGGACCGGCAGGCGTTTCTTTCGGCCAGCCACCATCAATCGAGTTCGGCTCGTACGAGGCCCGCCCTTTATCGATCACGGTGCGATGTTGAGCGTCGCGCTGGCCGTTATGGAAAGGCACTACCGGGCGGTTGATCGGAATCTCATGGAAGTTGGGGCCGCCCAACCGACTGATCTGCGTATCCGTGTAGGAAAACAAGCGGCCTTGCAGCAGCGGGTCATTGGTAAAGTCGATGCCCGGCACGATATGGCCAGGGCAAAACGCGACCTGCTCGACTTCAGCGAAGAAGTTATCCGGGTTACGGTTGAGCACCATCTTGCCCAGCGGCGTGATCGGCACCAGCTCTTCAGGAATAATTTTGGTCGGGTCGAGCAAGTCGAAATCGAACTTGTGTTCGTCTTCTTCCGCCACGATCTGCACACCCAGTTCCCACTCGGGGTAATCGCCGCTCTCAATCGATTCCCACAGGTCACGGCGGTGATAGTCCGTGTCCTTACCGGCCAGCTTTTGCGCCTCGTCCCATACCAGGGAGCACGTGCCTACTTTTGGGCGCCAGTGAAATTTCACGAAGCTGGATTTACCTTCGGTATTGATCAAGCGGAAGGTGTGCACACCAAAACCCTGCATGGCGCGCAGGCTTTTTGGAATCGCCCGGTCAGACATGGCCCAGATCACCATGTGCGCCGACTCCGGCTGCAACGAAACGAAATCCCAGAAGGTGTCGTGTGCCGAGCCGCCGGTAGGTATCTCGTTGTGCGGCTCAGGTTTTACCGCATGTACAAAGTCAGGAAACTTGATTGCATCCTGAATGAAAAACACCGGCATGTTGTTGCCCACCAGGTCGAAGTTGCCTTCGTCGGTGAAGAACTTCACGGCAAAACCGCGCACATCGCGCACGGTGTCGCCGGAACCGCGCGGGCCCTGCACCGTGGAAAAACGCGCGAATACCGGCGTCTTATGTTCGGGCGTACGCAGGAAACCGGCCTTGGTCAGTGTCGAATGGTCACCATAGCTCTGGAAATAACCATGGGCGCCGGTACCACGGGCATGCACGATGCGCTCAGGGATACGCTCATGGTCAAAGTGCGTGATCTTTTCACGCATGATGAAGTCTTCCAGCAGCGAAGGGCCACGGGCGCCGACTTTCAGGCTGTTCTGGTTGTCGGAAATCTTCACGCCCTGGTTGGTGCGCAGGGCCTGGCCGGTCGCATCGGAACGGAATTCTTCCAACGCCTGCAATTTGGCGTTGGTATTGCCTCGGTCCAGGGTATCAGTGCCCGCGACTTCACTCTTGGGCGGGGTGGCTGGCTTCTTGGTACTCATCAGTCAAAACTCCTTAGTCAAAGTGGCCAGAGCGTTCCCCGGCTCGTTTGAGCGAAACCCCAGGCACGGCACCCGGGAGATCGAATTGCTTAAGTAGTGACTGACAGGGTTTTGCGCCGTTCCTTTTTTATGACCTTTGGTCTCGTTATTGCCAAATCGCTGGATGGATACGAAATAAATGCTAAGAAACACTAGATGGACAGGCTAAAATGCGCGCCCGGCTAACCGCTGATCCCTTTTCAATGCGCCCCACAAGGTTCGCTACGTGATCGAGTTTCAAAACGTCCATAAAACCTACCGCGTCGCCGGTAAGGATATCCCCGCACTGCACCCCACCAGCCTGCGCGTCGCCAATGGCCAGGTGTTTGGCCTGATTGGCCACTCGGGTGCGGGTAAAAGCACACTGCTGCGCCTGATCAACCGCCTGGAAGAACCCAGCGGCGGGCAGATCACGGTCGACGATGAAGAAGTCACCGCCCTGGATGCCAACGGCCTACGCCGCTTCCGTCAGCAGGTCGGGATGATCTTCCAGCACTTCAACCTGCTGGCGTCCAAGACCGTGGCCGACAACGTCGCTCTGCCACTGACGCTTGCCGGTGAATTGTCGCGCAAGGAGATCGACCAGCGCGTGGCTGAGCTGCTTGCTCGCGTCGGCCTGTCGGACCACGCCAGGAAGTACCCGGCGCAGTTGTCCGGCGGTCAGAAACAGCGCGTCGGTATTGCCCGCGCCCTGGCGACCAAGCCAAAGATCCTGCTGTGCGACGAAGCCACCAGCGCCCTCGACCCACAGACCACCGCGTCAGTCCTGCAACTGTTGGCCGAGATCAACCGCGAACTGAACCTGACCATCGTGCTGATCACCCATGAAATGGATGTGATCCGCCGCGTGTGTGACCAAGTTGCAGTGATGGACGCTGGCGTGATCGTCGAGCAAGGTTCGGTCGCCGATGTGTTCCTGCACCCAAAGCATCCGACCACCAAGCGTTTCGTTCAGGAAGCCGAACAGGTTGACGAAGGCGAGCAGCGCGACGACTTCGCCCACGTGCCGGGCCGCATCGTACGCCTGACGTTCCAGGGCGATGCGACCTACGCGCCATTGCTGGGTACCGTCGCTCGCGAAACAGGCGTGGACTACAGCATCCTGGCCGGTCGTATCGACCGCATCAAAGACATCCCTTACGGGCAACTGACCCTCGCCGTCACCGGCGGTGACATGGAGGCCGCGTTTGCGCGCTTCACCGCCGCCGACGTTCACATGGAGGTCCTGCGCTGATGGACGTTTTCCTGAGTTTCTTTGCCAATATCGACTGGTCCGAAATCTGGCTCGCCACCGGCGACACCATGACCATGCTGTTCGGCTCGCTGTTCTTCACCGTGCTGTTGGGCCTGCCTCTGGGTGTGCTGCTGTTCCTGACCAGCCCGCGCCAACTGTTCGAACAAAAAGGCCTGTACGCGCTGCTGTCGCTGATCGTGAATATCCTGCGCTCGCTGCCGTTCATCATTCTGTTGATCGTGATGATTCCGTTCACCGTCCTGATCACGGGCACGTCGCTGGGCGTTGCCGGTGCGATCCCGCCGCTGGTCGTAGGCGCTACGCCATTCTTTGCGCGGCTGGTGGAAACGGCCCTGCGTGAAGTCGACCGCGGCATCATCGAAGCCACCCAATCCATGGGTGCGAGCACGCGCCAGATCATCACCAACGCCCTGTTGCCCGAGGCGCGCCCCGGCATTTTCGCGGCGATTACGGTGACGGCGATTACACTGGTTTCCTACACGGCCATGGCCGGTGTAGTCGGAGCTGGTGGCCTGGGTGACCTGGCGATCCGTTTTGGTTACCAGCGCTTCCAGACCGATGTGATGGTAGTCACCGTGGTAATGCTGTTGATCCTGGTGCAAATTCTGCAAACCGTCGGCGACAGGCTGGTGGTGCATTTTTCTCGAAAATAACGGCCATTGCCGGCTCACAGCCGGCAGATGCCCGAACAAGGAGCTTGCTGGATGAAAAAACTACTGGTTGCCTTCGCTGCCGTTGCCGCGTTTTCCGCCCATGCCGAGACGATCAAGGTCGCTGCCTCGCCGGTGCCTCATGCGGAAATCCTCGAATTCGTGAAGCCTGCCCTTGCCAAAGAAGGCGTGGATTTGCAGGTCAAAGTTTTCACCGATTACGTGCAGCCAAACGTGCAAGTGGCTGAAAAACGCCTGGACGCCAACTTCTTCCAGCACCAGCCGTACCTGGATGAGTTCAACAAGGCCAAGGGCACTCACCTGGTGAGCGTTGGCGGCGTGCACCTGGAGCCGCTGGGTGCCTACTCCAGCAAGTACAAGAAACTGGCCGACCTGCCTGACGGCGCCAACGTGGTGATCCCTAACGACGCCACCAACGGCGGTCGTGCGCTGTTGCTGCTGGCCAAGAACGGTCTGATCACCCTGAAGGACCCGACCAACATCCTGTCGACCATCAAGGACATCACCGGCAACGATAAAAACCTCAAGTTCCGCGAACTGGAAGCCGCCACCCTGCCGCGCGTGCTGACCCAGGTCGACCTGGCACTGATCAACACCAACTACGCCCTGGAAGCCAAGCTGGATCCATCCAAGGACGCCCTGGTCATCGAAGGCAGCGACTCGCCTTATGTGAACATCCTGGTGACCCGCGAAGACAACAAGGATTCGGACGCAGTGAAGAAGCTGGTTGCAGCCTTGCACACGCCTGAAGTGAAAAAATTCATCGAAGAGAAGTACAAAGGCGCGATCAAGCCGGCGTTCTGACCCGCCTAGATCTCCAAAACACTGAAGATCAAAAATGTGGGAGGGGGCTTGCTCCCGATAGCAGGGTGTCAGTCGATGCATGAGCTGACTGACCCACCGCTATCGGGAGCAAGCCCCCTCCCACATTTGGTTTTGTGTTGTCTTTACTTGCGTTGGAGCAAGCCTGGCAACTGCGCTACCAGTTTCTGGTTGTTCAGCGGCGCTCGGATAAAGCCACGCTGGGTACCATCCGGGCCGATCAGCGCCAGGTTGCCGCTGTGGTCCACGGTGTAGTTCGGCTTGCTGGTATCTGCCGGAATGAAGGGGATGCTGACGGCATTCGAAACCTTCTGCACATCCTCAACATTCGCGCCGGTCAGGCCCTGGAATTGCGGGTCGAAGTAACCCAGGTACTGCTTGAGCTGGGCCGGAGTATCGCGGTTCGGATCGACGCTGACCAAAATCACCTGCAACTTATCCACAGCCTCTTTAGGCAGCTCGCTCTTGATCTGGCGCAGCTGGGCGAGGGTGGTCGGGCAGATGTCCGGGCAGAAGGTGTAGCCGAAGAACAACAGACTCCACTTGCCTTTCAATTCATTGGCCAGCACCGGCTGGCCGTCCTGGTTGGTCATGCTCACTGCGGGCAACTGGCGGCTTTGCGGCAGCAGGATGATGCCCGCGTCGATCAGCGCGGTCGGGTCGCCCTGGCCTTTGCCCGAGAGCACTTTGTTGACGGTCAGGCCCATGATCAACGCCACCAGGGCCACGAGGATGAAGACGGTTTTTTGAGTTCGAGTCATAGGTTCAACAGTAAGTAGTGGTCTACGAGCAGGGCGATAAACAGCAGCAACAAGTACCAGATAGAGTACTTGAACGTGTTGATCGCCGCGTGCGGCTGGCTGCCACGGTACAGCACCCAGGCCCATTGCAGAAAGCGTGCACCCAAAACCAGGGCACAGGCCAGGTAGAGCACGCCACTCATATGGATGACATAGGGCATCAGGCTCACCGCCAGCAAGGCGAAGGTATATAGCAGGATATGCACCTTGGTGTAGTGCTCACCATGGGTGACCGGCAACATGGGGATGTCGGCCTTGGCGTATTCCTCTTTGCGGTGAATGGCTAGGGCCCAGAAGTGCGGCGGGGTCCAGGCGAAGATAATCAGCACCAACAGCAGGGGTTCGGCACTCACATGCCCGGTGACGGCCACCCAACCCAGCAGCGGCGGCGCTGCGCCGGCGAGGCCACCGATGACGATATTTTGCGGCGTCGCCCGCTTGAGAAAACCGGTGTAGATCACCGCGTACCCGAGCAGCGACGCCAATGTCAGCCAGGCCGCCAGGGGGTTGGTGAACGCCAGCAGCAGCGCCAGGCCCGCCACCGCCAGCAACAACGCAAAGGCCAATGCTGCAGCGGGCGATACACGACCCTCAGCCAGTGGCCGCTTATGGGTGCGCGCCATCAGCGCATCAATCCGCCGATCAACCACATGGTTCACCGCCGCCGCGCCGCTTGCACACAGGGCAATGCCCAGGTTACCGAACACCAGCACCGTCCACGGCACGCCAGCGCGAGTGGCCAGGAACATGCCCACCAGCGAGGTGATCAGCATCAGCACCACCACTTTGGGCTTGGTCAGCTCCAGATAGTCACGCCAGATTGCCCGATCGTGACCTGCGCCGATCAGGGTCGCCATGGCATCTCTCCTTTAAGGGTGATCAGGCCTGAGACCTGTTTGCGCGGGATGAACCGCCAACCGAGCGTCAGCGGGGCGCGAACCCGGACCAGGCTCGTGCGGGCGTGGTAATTGACCAGCACCAGGCTCAGCAACAAGGCCGCTCCACCCGCGTTGTGACCCACCGCCACCGGCAGCGGCAGGCCGAACGCCACATTGCTCACACCCAGGCAGATTTGCGCAGCCAGGGCGATCAGCAGCAAGCCCGCCAACCGCGTCATGCCCACTGCACGCAGTTGCCAGGCCAACCCCAATAGCACCAAGGTGACCAGTACCGCGCCGATGCGATGGGTCAGGTGGATCGCCGTGCGCGCCTCGCTATCAAGTTGGCCGCCCAGGTAATTGGGGCCGATATGCTGGGTCAGGTGAAAGCCATTGGCAAAATCCGCCGCCGGCCACCATTGGCCGTGGCAGGTCGGCAGGTCGACACAGGCCACGGCCGCGTAGTTGGAACTGACCCAACCGCCCAGCGCGATCTGCCCGATTACCAGTACCAGCCCCGCCGTTGCCCAATATTGCAGGCGCCTGGGCACGATCAGCGCCGGCAGCACGCCGGATAAACGCAGGGTCAGCAAAAACAACAGGCTCAAGGTCGCAAAACCACCCAACAGGTGCCCGGTGACGACTTGTGGCCACAGCTTCAAGGTCACCGTCCACATGCCAAAGGCCGCCTGGGCGAACACCACCACCAATACAAACAATGGCAATTTCACCGGCTGGCCCGGGTCGCGTCGATGGCTCCACGCACGCGCCGCCAGCAGCGCGATCAGCAGACCCAGGGTGCCGGCGAAGTAGCGATGGGTCATTTCTGCCCAGCCCTTATCGGCCTCTACCGGCGTATCCGGAAAATGCAGTTCGGCGTGGGCCAACTGGGCTTCGCTTTGCGGCACGCCGATAAAGCCGTAGCACCCGGGCCAGTCCGGGCAGCCGAGCCCGGCGTGGGTCAGCCGAGTATAGGCACCGAGCAGCACGACGATCAGCGCCAATAAGGTGGCAAACAGCGCGAGGCGAAATCCAGGCTTGGCCATGACGGTGCCCCTATCCGATGTTCGACAGTTTCAGCAGCAGGCGCAGGTCGTTGAGCAAGTCCTTGCCCTTGACCTTGGCGTCGTAGCGCAGCACCAGGTTGCCGTGGGGGTCGACGATCCACAGTTGAGCCTCACCGGGCGCCGCGGCGTTCCTGGCAAAGGTCGACACATCCAGCGGGTAGCGCTGCAGTTGCGGGTACTCAGCCTTGAGCTTGGCCTCATAGTCGGTGCTCAGCGGTTGCGCAGCCGCCAGGGCATGGTTGGCGCGGGACGCATCACGGCCAAGGCTGATTTGCAGTTGGCGCGCCAAGTACACCAGTTGTTGGCAATCGGCGGCGCAGGCGGTGGGTGCGGTGACCAACAGTTGCCACCGACCTTCGCCGGCCTGCACGCCGATATCGGCACGGGTCTGGCCGTTGCCGATCAGTTCACCGTGATAGCTGCGGCTGTCCGGCACCCAGAACTGCAACTTGTACATGAAGGTGGCCAGCGCCATCGGACCGATCACCATCATGAGGATCAAAATCAGCTGCCAGCGCCCTTTGCGCCGGTCCGGCGTTTCAGACGTGCTGGGTGGATTCATGGCCGCTCCCATGGGGCTTCTCCTTTTTGTTGTGCCATCCGAGGTAGAGGTAAAGCACCAGCAGTGCCAGTGCCATGGCGAACCACTGCACTGCGTAGGCCAGGTGTTTTTCCGGGCCCATGGCAACGATAGGCCAGGTGGTTTCGTACGTACCCGGGCCCGCTTCGGCACGCAGTTCGTAGGCAAAGCCGCTGCGCCCCAGCTCGTCCCACAGCGCGGCGGGATGCAGTGCGGTGAGCAAACGTGGCCATTGCGCGCTGGCAGGGTCGGCATGCAGTTGGAAGGTCTCGCCGGGGGCGACGTACACCCAGGCGTCAAGATTCAATGCCTGTTCAGGCGTGGAGAAGGCCGGCGGCGTGCGCCGGTCCGGCCACGGCAACCAGCCGCGATTAAGCAACAGCCACAGGCCGCTAGCCTGGTCCTGAAAGGGTTGCAGCAGCTCGACACCTGCCTTGCCGTCACGCATACGGTTATCCAGCAATATGCTGTGCGCAGCGTCCAATTGCCCGCGAAGATGGACGCGGCGAAAGGCAGGGTCGGCCATATCATTGAGCTGCGCACTGCTGATCGGCTCGGCAGCGCGGCGCTCGGCATAACGCTCCACCAGCAGCTGTTTTTCATGCCCACGGGACAGTTGCCAGAACCCCAGGCTCACCATGAGCGGCAGCAACACCAGCACCACCAGCGTCGGCGCGATACCTGGACGAAAGCGCTGCATGGCACTGGCTATACTGGATCTCATCGCCCCTCCCTCTGTAGCCCTGGAGCCAGACCATGCTCAAAGCAGCCATTGCCCTGATGCTGATCGCGACTGTCGTGAGCCTGTTCAGTGGCCTGTTCTTCCTGGTCAAGGACGAGGGCAACTCCAACCGCCTCGTCACTGCCTTGACCGTGCGTGTGGTACTGGCCGTGATCACCGTGGGCTTGATCGCCTGGGGCTTTTTCAGCGGCCAACTGGTCTCTCATGCGCCTTGGTAATCCGCCTCACAGCACATAAACAAAGAAAAACAACCCGATCCACACCACGTCCACAAAGTGCCAATACCAACTGGCCGCCTCGAAGCCGAACTGGTGCTCGGCGTTGAAATGCCCACGCAGGATGCGCATCAGCATCACGAATAAAATGATGGTGCCGATGGTTACGTGGGCGCCGTGAAAGCCCGTCAGCATGAAGAACGTGGCGCCGTATACCCCTGAACCCAGGGTCAGGCCCAGTTCTTTATAGGCGTGGATGTACTCCTCGGCCTGGAACCCGAGAAACGCCAGGCCCAACAGCACTGTGATCGCCAGCCAGATTTTCAGCGCACCCCGATGGCCTTTACGCAGGGCATGGTGGGCGATGGTGATGGTCACGCTGGAGCTCACCAGCAGGATGGTATTCACCAACGGCAGGCCCCACGGGCTGATGGTGCCTTCAGGCGCAGGATAGAGCTTGGGGTCAGGGTTATTGAGCAAGGGCCAGGCGAACTCGAAGTTCGGCCACAGCATATGCGCAACGCCTTTGGAGCCCTCACCTGCCAGCCATGGCGCCGACATGTGCCGCACATAAAACAACGCACCGAAGAACGCGATAAAGAACATCACCTCCGAAAAGATGAACCAGGTCATGCCCCAGCGAAACGAGCGGTCCATTTGCGCGCTGTACAGCCCGTCGCGACTTTCCTTGATCACAGCACCGAACCAGCCAAACAGCATGTAGGCCAACAACAGGCCGCCGACGAAAAAGATCCACGGCCCGTGGGATTCGGGGCGCGCAGCCTTCAAGTCGTTGAACCACACCGCCAGGCCGTACACGGTGACCAGCAGGCCAATCGTGGCAATTATCGGCCATTTGCTTTGCGCTGGTACGTAGTACGTATCATGAGTCGACATGTATTCGCTCTCCTGATTGAGGGGGCAAACAGTAGCTAGCCCCCGGTCCTCGCGGCCACGGGCGGTTGGCGCGCAGTGATATCGAACAGCGTGTACGCCAGGGTCAAATGCTTCACATCCTTGGGCATCGCGCGGTCGACGATAAAACGCACCGGCATCTCGATGCGCTCACCCGGCTGAAGCACTTGCTGGGTGAAGCAAAAGCATTCGGTCTTGTGGAAATACATGGCCGCTTCGGCCGGGGAAATACTCGGGATCGCCTGGGCGGTCATCGGCTTATTGGTGGGGTTGTAGGCCACGAACAGCATCTCGTTGACCGCCCCCGGGTTGACCACAATCTCATCGGCCTTGGAATGAAATTCCCAGACCATGTCGATGGCGTTGGTGGACAGAAACTGCACCCGAACCTGACGTGAGGGGTCGACCATTTGCTCGCCCTCGTACTGCCCGGCGGTCTTGCCGTTGATGCCGAAGGCCTTGCACATCACGTCGTAGATCGGCACCAGCGCGAAGCCGAAGGCGAACATCGCCAGTACCAGGATCAGCAGGCGGGTGACCAGGCGTTTGATCGGCACGGAGTCAGACATGACACCCACCCAAGGCTGGTGCGCCCCTCCCACATGGACCGCGTTCGCAACACACAGAGGTATTCATTTGACCTCCGGCGGGGTGGTGAAGGTGTGATACGGCGCAGGCGAGGGCACGCTCCATTCCAGGCCCTCGGCGCCATCCCAGGGCTTGGCCGGTGCCGGCGTACCCCCACGGATGCACTTGATGACAATGAACAGGAAGAAGATCTGTGTGGCGCCGAACATAAAGGCACCAATGGACGAAACCATGTTGAAGTCGGCGAATTGCAGGTTGTAGTCCGGCACCCGCCGCGGCATACCCGCCAGCCCCACAAAGTGCATGGGGAAGAACGCCATGTTCATGCCCACGAAAGACAGCCAGAAATGCAACTTGCCCAGGGTTTCGTCGTACATGTGGCCAGTCCATTTCGGCAGCCAGTAGTAGGCCGAAGCGAAGATCCCGAAGATCGCGCCGGGCACCAGTACGTAATGGAAGTGCGCCACCACAAAGTAGGTGTCGTGGTACTGGAAGTCCGCCGGGGCAATCGCCAGCATCAGCCCGGAGAAGCCGCCAATGGTGAACAGGATCACGAAGGCCACCGCAAACAGCATCGGCGTCTCGAACGTCAGCGAGCCCTGCCACATGGTGCTGACCCAGTTGAATACCTTCACCCCCGTGGGCACGGCGATCAGCAGGGTGGCATACATGAAGAACAACTCACCCACCAGCGGAATGCCCACCACGAACATGTGGTGCGCCCAGACGATGAACGACAGGAACGCGATGCTCGCCGTGGCGTAGACCATCGAGGTGTAGCCAAACAGCGGCTTGCGCGAGAAGGTCGGGATGATCGAGCTGACGGCGCCAAACGCCGGCAGGATCATGATGTACACCTCGGGATGGCCAAAGAACCAGAACACATGCTGGAACAGCACCGGATCACCGCCACCGGCCGCGCTGAAGAAGCTGGTACCGAAGTGGATATCCATCAGCATCATGGTCACGCAGCCCGCCAGCACCGGCATCACCGCGATCAGCAGGAACGCAGTAATCAGCCAGGTCCACACGAACAGCGGCATCTTCATCAAGGTCATGCCGGGGGCGCGCAGATTGAGGATGGTGGCGACCACGTTGATCGCGCCCATGATCGAACTGATGCCCATCAGGTGGATGGCAAAGATAAAGAACGTCACGCTTTCCGGCGCATAGGTGGTGGAAAGCGGCGCATAGAAAGTCCAACCGAAGTTCGGCCCGCCACCGGGGCTGAACAAGGTGGAGACCAGCAGCAGGAACGCCGCCGGCAGCAGCCAGAAGCTGAAATTGTTCATGCGCGGCAGGGCCATGTCCGGCGCGCCGATCATCAGCGGGATCATCCAGTTGGCCAGCCCGACGAAGGCCGGCATCACCGCGCCGAACACCATGATCAGGCCGTGCATGGTGGTCATCTGGTTGAAGAACGCCGGCTGCACGATCTGCAGGCCTGGCTGAAACAGCTCGGCGCGGATCACCATGGCAAACGAGCCACCGAGCAGGAACATGGTGAAGGCAAACCACAGGTACATCGTGCCGATGTCTTTGTGGTTGGTGGTCAGCACCCAGCGCATCAAGCCTTTGGCGGGGCCGTGGGCATGGTCGGCATGACCGTGGTCGATCACAGTGCTCATGGCCGTTCTCCTGCAAGCGAGTGAGCGGGGCGATTCAGGGTATTGGCGTTGAAAGTAGTCATTTGCTTTCGGCCTGTTTCAAAGCCAGCACGTCTTTGGGCGTGACCATGTCGCCTTTGTTATTGCCCCAGGCGTTACGCTCGTAAGTCACCACGGCGGCGATATCCACTTCCGAGAGTTGTTTGCCGAAGGCTGCCATCGCGGTGCCGGGCTTACCGTGGAAGACGATGCCCAGGTGATCGGCGGCGGGGCCGGTGGCGATTTTCGAGCCCTTGAGCGCCGGGAACATCGGCGGCAAACCTTGGCCCTCAGCCTGGTGACAGGCAACGCAGGTGGTGTGATAGACCTTGTCGCCACGGGCCACCAGTTCGTCCAGCGTCCACTCTTTGGAGGTCAGTTCCTTGAGCTTGGCCGCTTCTTCCTTGCGCTCGCCGAGCCAGGTGTCGTAGTCGGCCCTGGACTTGACCTCGACCACGATGGGCATGAAGCCGTGGTCTTTGCCGCAAAGTTCGGCGCACTGGCCGCGGTAGATGCCGGGTTTCTCGACACGGGTCCAAGCCTCGTTGACGAAGCCCGGGATGGCATCGCGCTTGACCGCAAAGGCCGGCACCCACCAGGAGTGGATCACGTCGGCGGCGGTCACCAGAAAGCGCACCTTGGCACCCACCGGCAGCACCAGCGGCTGGTCGACCTCCAACAGGTAATGTTCGCCCTTGGTGGCCTGGTTATGAATCTGCTCGGCGGGCGTGGCCAGGTTGCTGAAGAACTCCACATCCTGGCCCAGGTATTTGTAGTGCCACTTCCACTGGTAGCCGGTGACCTGGATATCGATATCCGACTCACTGCTGTCGTAGATGTTGATCAGGGTCTTGGTCGCCGGAATCGCCATGGCCACCAGGATCAGCAGGGGCACGACCGTCCAGAGAATTTCCACCGTGGTGCTCTCGTGAAACTTGGCCGCGACCTGGCCCGTGGATCGCCGGTGCAAAATCATCGACCAGAACATCGCGCCAAACACGACGATGCCGATCACCACACAGATCCAGAAAATGGTCATGTGCAGGTCAAACACGGCGTGACTGACTTCAGTAGCCCCTGGCGCCATATTCGTTGTCCAGGCGGCGTGCGCCTGGCCGAATACCGACCACAACAGGAGGCCCATCCATACGTGTGGATGTCGCGTCATTGCGGGTTCCCCTTTATGTTTCTTGTTATCCCGCCGGTTTGCACCTGCGGCCAAGGGAGCGGCTTCCATACTGCTTACAACCGCCAAGCCTTGCCTGCGCCATGCAGTTGGGCGTCATCAGCTAATTGCGTACAAAACCGAGTATAGACAGCCCTAGCAACCCCGCAATGTGTGGGGGCAAATGAATAGAAACAGACAGACGGACCCCGTAAAATGGGCGGCGGAATCGTTTATCCGACGAACGATGGCATTTCGATATAACGCCTGCCTATAACCATGAAATAATTATGACAAATGCGTCTTAGGCGCTCGTATAAACGAACTACCTTATCCTCTCCCTTTTCCTACGCCTGTTTCACTGGAGCCTTCATGAACACCGCCGCATTGCGCGAGCAGATTTCCCGTGCCCATCAACACGAAGCCAGCACCGGCCAACTTGCCACTCAGTTGGGACAACAATTGCCGCACCTGCACTCGGCCATTTCCCTGGCTGACGGTGATCGCAACATCGTTATGACGCGCTTTGTCACCGCTTACATCGACCTGGTTCCCGATTTGCTGGACGCTGCCAATGACGTGGCCCGCGAGGCCGGAATTGAAAGCCAGATCAAGCCGGTGCTGAAAATCGCCGAACACTTCTTCCTGCAACCCCCCGCGATCCTGGCCGGCCACGAAGGTCTGGACGGCCTGCTGGACGAAGCTTACCTGGCCCATCGCTTGGTGGAGGAGGTCAACGATCTGTATATCAAGCATTTCGGCCAGCCGTTGATTCCGGCGGATACCACCGTGGCCAACGTGATTGCCCATCAATTGATCGGCGAAACATTCGCCAACCAATTGGATGAAGCCGTACACCACGCAGTGGATGAAATGCTCAACGAAGACAGTTTTGCGCTGGAGTCGGTCGAGGCGTACCGCGAGACCCTGAAGAGCCCGAGCACCGAAGCGGCATGGAAGCGCTGGCCGTGCCTGTCGCGCCAGCTTGGGGTTGAGCTGACGCTGGATCAGCCTGCATAAAACTGCCATTTTACGGCGATCAAATGTGGGAGGGGGCTTGCTCCCGATTGGGGTGTATCAGCCAAAGAGATTTTGACTGGTCCACCGCTATCGGGAGCAAGCCCCCTCCCACATTTTTTGATCGGGTTTCGTCAGGTAACGGACGGCGCCGAACCTATTCCCACCGTCGTACGTACCCGACCTTCCAACCGGCGCTTCAATCCCCGTGCCTCGATCACCAGCGTCGAGCCCTTGGCCGCATTGGCCCGTCCCCACTCCTCCAGCAATTCCAGACAAGAGTGGTCGATGTAACTCAAGTTACTCAGCGGCACATGCAACGTGGTCCCCGCAGGCACCGCCGACAGCACCTGAGTCAGCGCCGGCACTTTCAGAAAGGTCGCCGCACCCGTCAAGCGCAGCTCCATCTCCCCCTCTTGAGGCAGGTCGATCAAGCTGACTTTCAGCCGCGAAGCCTTGAACGCCAGTTTGAGCAGCGTAAGTCCGAAGCCCACCAGCACACCGGTCAGCAAGTCGGTGAAGATGATCGCCAGTGCCGTGGCCGCATAGGTGAACATCGGCATCCGCCCGTAACGTCCCAGCGCCTTGAACGCCTTGACGTCCACCAGCTTGATCCCGGTGTACACCAGCACACCCGCCAGGCTCGCGACCGGAATGCTTTGCAGCACGCTCGACAGCAAGAGCACGAAGCCGAGCAACCACAGGCCATGGAACATCGCCGACAAGCGAGTGGTAGCCCCGGCCTGGACGTTGGCCGAGCTGCGCACGATCACGCCGGTCATCGGCAGGGCACCCACCAGGCCGCAGAGCATGTTGCCGACACCTTGGGCAGACAATTCCTTATCGAAATCGGAACGCTGGCCGCTGTGCATACGATCCACCGCTGCGGCAGACAGCAGGGTTTCGGCGCTGGCGATAAACGCTACGGCGAAAGCTGCGATCAACAGCTGTGGGTCAGCCAGGTTGAGCAGATCGCTGGGGCGCAGCCAGTCAATGGCATCCGCGAGATTTTCCGGGACCTCCACGCGCTTGACCTGCAGGGCCAGCACCAGGCTGGTGACGGTCGCCAGCCCCACCCCCAGCAGGGCGCCCGGCACAAAACGCAATTGCCGCGGGCGGAATTTGTCCCACAGGTACATGACCAACATGGTCGACAGACCGAGCAGGCCGGCCTGCCACCCGAGCCCGCCACCCAAGGTCGGAAGCGCTTCAGCCACCGCCGCCGGGAAGCCTGCCAGGTTATCCAGCCCGGATGGCTTGGGCGCCCCATCAAGCATCACATGGATCTGCGAAAGCACAATCAACACGCCGATCCCCGCCAACATGCCGTAGACAACCGCCGGCGCCGTGACACGAAACCAGCAACCCAGGCGCAAACGCCCGGCCACCAGCTGCAGGAAGCCGGCCAGCAGCAGGATCGGCCCCAGCATCATCATGCCGTGTTGGCGCACCAGTTCGAACACCAGTACCGCCAAACCCGCCGCCGGGCCGCTGACTTGCAGCGGCGACCCCGCCAACCAGCCCACCACCAGGCCACCGATGATCCCGGTGATCAGCCCCTTGGCCGGCGGCATACCGGATGCGATCGCAATGCCCATGCACAGCGGCAAGGCAACCAGAAAAACAACCACCGAGGCGAGCAGCTC
Source organism: Pseudomonas sp. B329 (assembly GCF_023127835.1). Taxonomy (NCBI): domain Bacteria; kingdom Pseudomonadati; phylum Pseudomonadota; class Gammaproteobacteria; order Pseudomonadales; family Pseudomonadaceae; genus Pseudomonas; species Pseudomonas sp. B329. Next base: position 62,093 of record NZ_SPKP01000052.1, read on the forward strand.
TCGTGGCAAAACAGCTTTCAATTGAGCAGCACGCATGATGACTCTCCCGAGGCATTCGCCGGGCGCGGTAAAGCCTGGCTGCGTCCATGGCAGCCACCGCGTTACCCGGCAGGGAAGTGTTTTAGAAGCGCGCTTTAGGCGTCGCTGAAGGGATCGGCTCGGTGCCGTTCAGCGGTCGGAACGCCGCTTTGTCCGCATCGTAGGCCCGAATTTCGCTGGTCTCGATGTTGTAGATCCAGCCATGGATAAACAAATGACCATTGGCCATGCGCGAAGCCACGGAAGGGTGGGTGCGCAAATGTTGCAGTTGGGCGATAACGTTTTCTTCGGTCAGCACCGCCATGCTCTCGCCTTCGTTGGCGCAGTCGCAGTTGTCATGGACCATGGTCTTGGCGACCTCGGCGTGACGCAGCCATGCCTTGACCGTCGGCATCTTTTCCAGGCTGTCTGGGTTGAGTACCGCGCGCATCGCGCCGCAGTCGGAGTGCCCGCACACAATGATGTGCTGTACACCAAGGGCAAGCACCGCATACTCGATGGCCGTGGAGACACCACCGTTCATTTGGCCGTAGGGAGGCACCACGTTACCGACGTTACGGGTCACGAACAGGTCGCCCGGGGAGCTTTGGGTAATCAGCTCGGGCACGATGCGCGAGTCGGCGCAGGTAATGAACATTGCCCGCGGGCTCTGGGCCGTGGCAAGTTTCTTGAAGAGTTCTTCCTGCTGAGGGAAGACGTCGTGATGGAAATGCAAAAAACCGTCAACGATGTGTTGCAGCGCTGCATCGGCGGACTCCGCCACAGGGGCTGAAGCCGACGCAGCCAACGGCTGTTTATCCTTGTCACTCATGATTCATCCTCTTGATCAATGCAGGGGAGGGTTCAGGTCAGTTCGACGCCAGGGCAGTGAAATAGTTGTAAAACCACCGCAGAACAGGGCACCGACTCGTCAGTCACTCGCTGAACAAGGTAACCGCTGAAACTTAACTCAAACTGAATGAAACGCTCTAGATCGCGGGTTTCAGTGATGTCAAAAGGCGACTATTCCTACGGTAAATTCACCGCCATCTTCTTCAGTTTACAACAATGTCATCTGTCTGCCCGGTGGGCAGAATGCGGTGCAATCCAGGTTGAATCCTTCGCGTCGGTTCAGCCCCAAACGCTTGATCGCCTTGCTGAAGCGTTGAGCCAGCAAATCGGCAAAGGGCCCTGCACCCCGCATGCGCACACCGAAGCGGCTGTCATACACCTCACCCCCGCGTACCTGACGCACCAGGCTCATCACATGAGCCGCACGCTGCGGGTAGTGTGCCGCCAGCCACTCCTCGAACAGCGGCGCCACTTCCAACGGCAGGCGCAGCATCATGTACGCCGCGCTTTGCGCACCGGCCGCATGAGCCTCGGTCAGCAGGTTTTCCAGCTCACTGTCGTTGATCATCGGAATCATCGGCGAGCACAACACACCCACCGCAATACCCGCGTCGCGCATCACCCGAATGGCCCGCAACCGCGCCTTGGGCGCCGCCGTGCGTGGCTCCAGGATGCGCTTGAGCTCGTCATCCAGGCTGGTCAGGCTGATCATCACCGCCACCAGGCGCTGACGGGCCAACTCGGTGAGCAGGTCCAGATCACGCAGGATCAGCGAGCCCTTGGTGATGATCGTCACCGGGTGACGGTAGCGTAGCAGCACTTCAAGGGTTTGCCGCGTGATCCTGTATTCGCGTTCGATAGGCTGGTACGGATCGGTGTTAGAGCCCAGGTTGATCGGCGCGCACACATAGCCAGGCTTGGACAGCTGCTGCTCCAGCACATCGGCCGCATTGCTCTTGGCAATCAGCCGGGTCTCGAAGTCGAGCCCCGGGGACATGTCCCAATAGGCATGGCTGGGCCGTGCATAACAATAGATGCACCCATGCTCACAGCCGCGGTAAGGGTTGATCGAGCGATCGAACGGCAAGTCCGGCGAGTTGTTGCGGGTGATGATGGTCTTGGCCGTTTCGATACGCACTTCGGTGCCTTGAGTGGGCGGCACCTCCTGGTACCAGCCATCGTCCTCGGCCACGCTGACCGTAGGTGCAAACCGGTTGTGCAGGTTGGTGGCCGTGCCCCGACCCCGGGGCGGCAGCGCAGTAGTCATGAAAACGCCTCGATACTGTTTTTATATACAGTATCGAGGCGCGGGGTTGCTGACCAGTGCCGTTGGGCGGCTAGAGTGGGATCAGTGCTTTTGCGTCACCTGCCCCAGATCATCGCCCGACGTGGTGCGCATATCGCTTTTGCGCAGGCCTGCCACATCGCTGGCGTTTACCGGCGCCCCTTGGTTGCCCCAGCTGCCACGGATAAAACTGACCACATCGGCCACTTCCTGGTCCGACAGGCGCCAGGCGAATGCCGGCATGGTGAAGGTGGACGGCGCGGTATGCGTCGCCGGCAAGGTGCCGCCGTTCAACACAATGTTGATCAACGACGTGGCGTCCGCCGTCTGCACGACCGGGTTACCCGCCAGCGCCGGGAACACCCGCGTATAGCCATGGCCATCGGTGCGGTGGCAGGCCGCGCAGTTGTCGATATACACCGAGGCGCCCGGCTTGCTGTCATCACCTTTCCAAAGCGCCTCGGCCACCTGCTTGTCGTACTGGTGCGGCTGATCCTTAGGGTCCACCGCCGGCAGGCTCTTGAGGTAACGGGCGATAGCGGTCAAGTCATCTTCTGACATGTACTGCATGCTGTGGACGACAACATCGCTCATACCACCGAACACCGCACTGCGGTCACTGCGACCGGTCTTGAGAAACTGCACCAGTTGCTCTTCGCTCCAGCTGCCGAGGCCGTCCTTGTGGTCGCCACGCAGGCTTTTCGCAATCCAGCCCTCCAACGGCGCGCTGCCGGACAGGAAGTCGTTGCCGTCAGTGGCGCTCAGGGCTTTTTCCTGCATGGTCAGGGCACGCGGCGTATGGCAGGCGCCGCAGTGTCCCAGGCCTTCCACCAAGTACGCGCCACGGCTGATCACCGGATCCGCTGCGGCTGGTGACGGTTGCGCCTCGACCGCCGGCGCAAACATCCAGCGCCACGCGGCCAGCGGCCAACGCATACTCAAAGGCCAGGGGATATCGCTGTCCTTGTTCTCTTGGGCGACCGGCTCGACGCCCTTCATGAAGTACGCATACAGCGCTTGCATATCGCTATCGCTGACACGCGCGTAGGACGGGTAGGGCATCGCCGGGTAAAGCGTACTGCCGTTCTTGGCGACGCCATGGCGCATGGCCTTGTCGAAGTCTTCGAAGCTGTAGTCGCCCAGGCCGGTCTTGTCTGGGGTGATGTTGGTGGAGTAGATCACGCCGATGGGTGTTTCCATCGGCAGGCCACCGGCGAAGGGTTTACCGCCTTTGGCGGTGTGGCAAGCCACGCAGTCGCCGGCACGTGCCAGGTATTCACCCTGCTTGATCAAGTCAGATTCCGCAGCGCTCACCGAGCAGCTGCTGAAGAGCGCCAGGGAGGCGATAACGAGTGCTTTCATGGTCATCGCTCCTTATGCCTGAACCAGTGGGCCGGGGTTTTTCAGGTACTGCTCGCGGATTGCTCGAGCTGACCAATAGGTCAACGCTGCCACCAGGCCGGTAGGGTTATAGCCCAAGCCCTGTGGGAAAGCAGACGCGCCCGGGACGAACACGTTGTGCACATCCCAACACTGCAGGTAGCGGTTCAACGCACTGGTTTTCGGGTCGGTGCCCATGATGGCGCCGCCGTTGAGGTGGGTGGTCTGGTAAGAGGCGGTATTGAAGTGATCACCGACTTTTTTACCCAACACGGCGATGGCCTTGGGGTTCATCGCCTGTGCGACCTTGCCCATTTTCTCGACCATGAAGCGGTTCATCTTGATGTCGTTTTCCTGCCAGTCGAACGTCATGCGCAGCAGCGGCAGGCCGTAGGCATCGCGGTAAACCGGATCCAGATCCAGATAGTTACTCCGGTAGGATTGATGGGCACCGTGGGCATCCATCGACACCTGGTGGGTGTAGTAATCGGCGGTGGCACGCTTCCAGGCGCTGCCCCAGGCCGGCGTGCCCGGCGGGTTGGAAGTACCGGCAATCGGCCGGCTGCCCGCCTGGTTGACCCACATCGGCGAGCCCCCCACGAAGCCGTGGGGGCCGTGGTCGAAGTTGTCGGCGTTGAAGTCGTCGATGGCCACGCCATTGCCGCCCGCGCCGATGAAGTTGTTGGTGTGGGTGTCCTTATCAAAGAACGCCTTGATGGTGCCCATGTTCTGGTAAGCGAAGTTGCGGCCTACCACGCCCTCATTGGTAATCGGGTCGTAGGGTTTGCCGATGCCCGACAGCAACATCAGGCGCACGTTATGGAACTGGAACGCGCCCAGAATCACCAGGTCTGCCGGCTGTTCGCATTCGCGGCCCTGGGCATCGATATAGGTCACGCCAGTGGCTTTTTTCTTGGTGCTGTCGAGGTTGACCTTGAGTACGTGGGAATTGGGCCGCAACTCGAAGTTGGGCACCTGGCGCAGGGCCGGCAGGATGTTCACGTTCGGCGACGCTTTGGAATACATGTAGCACACGTAGCCACTGCAAAAGCCGCAGAAATTGCACGGTCCCATCTGCGCGCCGTAGGGGTTGGTGTATGGCCCCGACGTATTGGCCGACGGCAGGTTGTAAGGCTTGTAACCCACCTCCGTAGCTGCTTTCTGAAACAGTTGTGCGGAGACCGTATTCTTCTGCGCCTCCAACGGGAACGGGTTGGAACGATCCGGCGCGTAAGGGTTGCCCCCACGGCCTTCGCCTACCAACTGACCTTTGACCGTCCAGGCCTGCCCGGAGGTACCGAAGACTTTTTCCGCATAGTCGAAAAACGGCTCCAGCTCTTCATAGCTGACGCCGAAATCCTGGATGGTCATGTCCTTGGGAATGAAGTTCTTCCCGTAGCGTTCCTCGTAATGGCTGCGCATACGCAACTCGATCGGATCGACACGAAAATGCACGCCCGACCAGTGCAGCCCCGCGCCGCCCACGCCATTACCCGGCAGGAACGCACCGAGTTGACGGTTGGGCAAGGCCACATCATTCACACTATGGCGAATGGTTACTGTCTCTTTGGAAATGTCCTGGAACAGCTTCTTACGCACGCTGTAGGTCAATTCGTCGATGACTTGGGGATAGTTGCCGTCCGGATAAGTGTCCTGCATCGGGCCGCGCTCCAGCGCTACCACGTTGAGGCCTGCTTCCGTCAGCTCCTTGGCCATGATCGCGCCGGTCCAGCCAAAGCCTACAATCACCGCATCCACTTTCTTCATGATGGTCGCCACGTTTATGCCCTCTCGCCGCGAATGGAAACAGCCGGGAAGGGGTATTGCTCGTTGCGTTCCACCCAATCCATGAAGTCGGCGCGGGCGCCGGGGAAGCCGATCATGGTCCAGCCGACCATGCCTTTATTGCCGCCATGGATCGGGTCGCAGAAGAAACCTTCCTTGGTGTTTTGCAGCAACAGGTTAAAGAACATCTTTGGCGGCACGGCGTCGAAGTGCGCGGCAACTTCGCTGCCGCCAGCCTCCAGACGGCGTAGCATATCGTCTCGGGTAGCGCTGTCTTGCGCAGCAAAAGCCTTGCCGTTGAACGCTTTCGACCAAGCGTCCGTTGCGGCGATACCCAGGCGATAGATTTCCTTGGGTACCAATTTGCTCTGCCAGCCCATTTCCGGCGGCGCATCGGCGTTGAAGGGACCTTGCATGAACCACAGGGCGCCGCTGGCGTAAGGGGTGTTCATCTGGCGGTCGATATATTCCGGCGCGCCAGCTTCCAGTGCGCCAGGGCCTTGGGCATCAGCCGGAATCAAGCGCTCGACGGCGGCGTTGATGAACGCCCATTCCTCGGCCGTGAAATAGCTCGGCTCATAGGCTTTATCGCTCGTCGCAGGTTTGGCCGGCGCCGCTTGGGCAGGCTCCGGCGTGGCCATCAGCATCGAACCACCCAGGCCGGTGCTGGCAACCGTGACCACCGGGATCAAGGTCAAGGATTTGCGTAGAAAGTCACGCCGGGGGTTGTCTTGATCTTGATCAGACATGGATACACCTCATCATGTGGTCACGGGTTTATCCGCCGCTTCTGGGAGCAGCGTGAAGGCTTGCCAAGCAATGGGATCCAAAAACATAGAACACATTGGCAAACAATAGTTACAAATGATAGCAGGCTAAGAATTGAGAAGAGTCGATTCAGCGAGAAAAACACCGGATCAGATCGGATGAATCACAATTCTTTGACGAAGACCTCACGCGACATTGACCGCCCCTAAGCGAATCTACGGCCCATCAGCCACTTCCTTATTCGGTCACACTGTCCATGTTCAACACACGATTACTGCCTATCCTCGGCTTGGCGGTCATGGCCCTGTTCAACACGCTTCAAGCCCAGGCCGATGACGCGATCTCGATCCGCTCGCCGGAATGGGCCCAACCAGTGGGTGACCAGTACAACCTGCATCAAATGACGCCCACGCTCTATCGCAGCGCATTGCCAGACGGTGATGCACTGCCCATTTTGGAAGAACTCAAGATCGCTACCGTCATCAACTTTTTGCCGGAATCTGATGCGCAGTGGCTTAAATCATCTGATATCAAACAGGTGCAGTTGAGCTATCGCACCAACCATGTCGACGATTCCGACGTGTTGGCGGCGATCAGAGCGATTCAGACAGCAGAAGCAGATGGCCCGGTGTTGATGCACTGCAAGCACGGCGCCGACCGGACTGGCCTGATGGCAGCGATGTATCGGGTGGTGGTTCAGGGATGGAGCAAGGAGGACGCGCTGAACGAGATGACCTTGGGCGGCTTCGGCAGCAGCAATGGCTTCAAGGACGGGGTTCGCTACATGATGAAAGCCGATGTAGACAAGTTGCGTACAGCTTTGGCGAATGGCGATTGCAGCACCAGCGCGTTCGCGTTGTGCTCAATGAAAGACTGGATCACCACAACGGGCCAGGAAGAGAAAAAATTGTAGGCGTGAGCTTACTTGCGAATAACTGAATGACACCGCGTTTACTTAGGGAAACCGCGTTATCGTTAACGTTTTTCGCGAGCAAGCTCGCTCCTACAGTGAGTCCGGTTTAGTCTTTTTTGAGCTTGGGATTGGGGAAGAACTGCACCGCCTGCACTTTTGGATCCGCCGGCGCTTTCAATGCCGATGTATTGACCCGCGTGCCCAACTCCTTGGGCACCGAAAGCCCCTGATCATTCAACGTATCGGTATACCCGCAGGCCACGCATTCGCGGTGCGGCACGCTGTCTTCGGTCCACATTTTCAACTTGTCCGGCTCACTGCACGCCGGGCAGACCGCCCCGGCGATAAATTGCTTTTTGGTAATCACAGGCGCTTCACTCATGCTGCCGCGTCCTCACTCAGGCCGCTGTGGCGCAAGAGTGCGTCAATCGATGGCGCCCGTCCGCGGAAGTCGACGAACAGCACCATCGGCGCCTGGGAACCGCCACGCGCCAGGATCGCTTCGCGAAACGCACGCCCGGTCTGGGCATTGAGCACACCGTCTTCTTCGAACTTGGAGAAGGCATCGGCCGAAAGCACTTCGGCCCATTTGTAGCTGTAGTAACCCGCCGCATAACCACCGGCGAAGATGTGTGCGAAGCTGTTGGGGAAGCGGTTGTAGGCCGGCGGACGCATCACCGAGACTTCATCACGTACACCTTCAAGCACCTGCGCCACGCTGCGGCCATCGCCATGAGTGGCGTGCAGCTCAAAGTCGAACAACGAGAACTCCAGCTGACGCACCATCATCAGGCCGGACTGGAAATTCTTCGCCGCGAGCATTTTTTCCAGCAGATCCTGGGGCAGGGGCTCGCCGGTTTCATAGTGGCCAGAGATCAGCGCCAGGCCCTCGGGCTCCCAGCACCAGTTCTCCATGAATTGGCTCGGCAATTCCACCGCATCCCACGCCACGCCGTTGATCCCGGATACACCGGCGTGCTCGACGCGAGTCAGCAGGTGATGCAGGCCGTGGCCGAATTCGTGGAACAGGGTGGTGACTTCATCGTGGGTGAGCAGCGCAGGCTTGCCGCTGTCGGCTGGCGTGAAGTTGCACACCAGGTTGGCGACCGGGCTTTGCAGCACGCCATCGACGGTGCGACGACGATCGCGGGCACCGTCCATCCAGGCACCGCCACGCTTGTTGGCGCGGGCATACAGGTCGAAGAAGAAGCGCCCGACGTGCTCGCCATTTTCTTTGATTTCAAACAGGCGAACGTCCGGGTGCCAGGTGTCGAAGCCCTTCTGTTCGGCAATCTCGATGCCGTACAGGCGTTGCACAATGGCAAACAGGCCGCCCAACACCTTGTCGATCGGGAAGTAAGCACGCAGGGCTTCCTGGGACACGCTGTAGCGCTGCTCACGCAATTTTTCGCCATAGAAACCGCTGTCCCAGCTTTGCAGGTCGGCGCAGCCTTGTTCGGCGGCGTAAGCCTTGAGCTGTTGCAGATCCTGTGTGGCGAACGGCTTGCTGCGTTTGGCCAGGTCCCGCAGGAAGCTCAGCACCTGGTCGCTGGAGTCGGCCATCTTGGTCGCCAGGCTCAGCTCGGCGAAGGACGCGTAACCCAACAATTGGGCCAGTTCCTGACGCAGGTCGAGAATCTGTTCCATCACCGGGCCGTTATCGTTCTGACCGGCATTCGGGCCCTGGTCCGACGCACGGGTGCAGTAGGCCGCGTAGACCTCTTCACGCAGGGCGCGGTCCTGGGCATAGGTCATCACGGCGTAATAGCTGGGGAATTCCAGGGTGATCAGCCAGCCGTCGAGGCCCTTGGCCTGGGCGGCGGCAGCCATTTGCGCCTTGGCCGAGTCGGTCAGGCCGGCGAGGGTGGCTTCATCGGTGACGTGCTTGGTCCAGGCCTGGGTAGCGTCCAGCAACTGGTTGGAGAATTTGCTACCCAGCTCGGAAAGCTTGCTTTGCACTTCGGCGTAGCGCTTTTGCTGCTCCGGCGGCAGGTCGATACCCGACAGGCGGAAATCGCGCAGGGAGTGTTCCAGAATGGTTTTTTGCGCCACGTCGAAACCGGCGGCCTCGGGGCTGTTGGCCAAGGCGTCGAAAGCCTGGAACAGTTCACGGTTCTGGCCCATCTCGGTGGAGTAGGCACTCAAGGCGGGCAGGCAAGCCTCGTAGGCTTCACGCAACTCGGCGCTGTTGCACACTGCATTGAGGTGGCTGACCGGGCTCCAGGCAGCGCCAAGGCGGTCGTTCAGTTCATCCATGGCCAGGACCAGACCGGCCCATGTCGGATTTTTGCCCTGGCTTTGCAGGATGTCTGCGATAGCCACACGGTTGTCGGCGAGGATCTGTTCGATGGCCGGCTGGACGTGCTCGGCACGGATCGCCGAGAACGGCGGCAGGTCGTAGGACTGCAAAAGAGGGTTGTTCGCGCTCACGGTTGGCACCTTGGCTGAAGAAACATGTAAGAACAAAGATGGGGCCATCTTAATTACAATCAACACCCACCGCAGCTATCAGCAGAAGAGAGAGAGGCTATCGTGACCCTTCGCACCTATCAGAACCACACGCCAACCCTGGGCGCCGGGGCTTTTGTCGATATTTCGGCGGTGGTGATCGGCGATGTCGAAATCGGCCCCGACAGCTCGGTTTGGCCGCTGACCGTGATTCGCGGCGACATGCACCGCATCCGCATCGGCGCACGCACCAGTGTGCAGGACGGCTGCGTGTTGCACATTACCCATGCAGGGCCGTTCAATCCTGATGGTTTCCCGCTGCTGATCGGCGACGACGTGACCATCGCCCACAAGGTCATGCTGCATGGTTGCACGGTGGGCAACCGCGTCTTGATTGGCATGAGCAGCATCGTGATGGACGGCGCCGTGGTCGAGGACGACGTGATCATCGGCGCCGGCAGCCTGGTGCCACCCGGCAAGAAACTCGACAGTGGTTTTTTGTATGTGGGCAGCCCGGTTAAACAGGTCCGCGCGCTGACTGACAAGGAGCGCGCCTTTTTCACCTACAGCGCTGCGAACTACGTGAAGCTCAAGGACCTGCACCTGGCAGAAGGATTCGATCAATGACCCTCAACCACCCAACGGTCCTCTTCGACCTGGACGGCACGCTCACCGATCCGCGTGAGGGCATCACCCGTTCGATCCAGTACGCCCTTGGCAAATTGGGCATCGACGAACCTGACCTGACCAAGCTTGAACACTTCATCGGCCCGCCTCTGCTGCAAGCGTTCATGCAGTTCTACGGTTTCGACGAGGCCAAGGCCTGGGAAGCGGTGAATTTCTACCGCGAGCGCTTCAAGGTCACCGGGCTGTATGAAAACCGCGTGTTCGACGGCGTGATGCCATTGCTGGAGGAACTCAACAGCCAAGGGCGCCAACTGTACGTGGCCACCTCCAAGCCATGGGAATTTGCCCGCGAGATTGCGCGGCATTTCGACTTTGCCAAGCACTTCAAGGTGATTTACGGCAGCGAACTGGACGGCACGCGTACCAACAAGGTCGAGTTGATCGCCCACTTGATCCGTGAGGAAGGGCTGGACCCGGCCACAACCTTGATGATCGGTGATCGCAAGCATGACCTGATCGGCGCACGCAGCAATGGGTTGGATTCGGCGGCGGTAGGGTATGGGTTCGGCAGTTTTGAAGAGTTGAGTGCCGAAGCGCCGACCTGGCACTTCGAGACGTTGGACCAGATGCACCAGGCGTTTTTGCAGCGGCCTTGAGACCGCTTTCGCAGGCAAGCCAGCTCCCACAGTTGGCCGATTTTCAACATGAGAATGCGGTCAACTGTGGGAGCTGGCTTGCCTGCGATGAGGCCCTAACGGCCAACCTTCTCCAACTGCCTCAACGCCGCTTTACGCTGCTCCACCGGCAACCCACCCAACTTCTCCACCGCCGCATAAAACCTCACCCAATCCCCACCTTCCTGCGCAAACAACGCCGCAAACGCCGGTACCCACTGGTCATACAACCCAAACGGCAAAAGCCGAGCGTTATTCATCGGCTGGTTGATCCAGGCGTCATAACGCTTGTCACCACCCCATTGGCTATCACGCAGTTGCCGGTATTCGCTGCGCAACTGCTCGAATTGCGCCGCTTTGGCCCGGCGCATCGCGTCCGCTGCCAACGGCTGCGCATACAACGCTTCCAGGCGCTTGCGGGTATCGAGAATGAGTCGGATGAACTGATCACGCTGCTTCAACGCCGCATCGCTGACAGGCGCCAGGCCCCGTGCCGCCCGCCACTGACGGGTGCCTTCCTGCTCGACGAACGTGGCGAATGACTCGTTGAACTCGGTGTCATCCTTCACGTAGAAACGCTGGTGGGCCAGTTCGTGGAAGATCAGAGTCGCGAGGCGCTCATCACCCCAACTCATCATCGAACTCATGATCGGGTCGTTGAACCACCCCAGGGTGGAATAGGCTTCGACGCCACCGATCGACACGTCCATGCCTTGTTGCCGCAACAGCGCCGCCTCGCCACGCGCCGCGCCTTGGTTGTAGTAGCCGCGATAGGCAACGCAACCGGCGATGGGAAAGCAGTGGTTTTCAGGAGCCAGAGAAAATTCCTGCGTGGCGAAGACATTCCAGACCACATAGGGCCGGCCGATATCGGCGTATAACCGGTAGCTTTGATTATCAGGCAGATGCAAGTGCTCACTGGCAAAGGTGCGAGCTTTTTGCGATTGCACGAGATGCTCGCGCAATAGTTGAGGGCGAGTCTGGTCGGCGATAACTTCGGCAACCGGCTCCCGGGCCCGCAATAACTGCCACTGACCGCTCGCCAACTGACTGTAATAACTGACGCTGGAACAACCGCTGAGTAGCACAACCATCAACCCTGGAAGAAAACACCTGATCATGCCCCGACTGCTCCTGGGTGATTTATTCGCCAGACTATCGCGCTTGAACGGGATTTTTCCATGGCGCGGCATGTTTATACTCAAGGCTCTTCTCGCGTTGAGTACCTGCCATGCGTCAGTTTCCATTGCCCGTTGCCGCCCTCCTGCTCAGCGCTTGCACTTCGGCCCCCATCCCGCCTGTCGACCCGCAACAGGCCTGGGTGGATTTCACCACGCCGACGCCGGGCTCCAAATTGGTCATGGCTCAGCGCCTGGACGGGAAAAACCTCAACGACGGGCGCTTCTTCCAAATGCCTCCCGGCCCTCACGAGCTGATGGTGCGCTTTGACTTTGAAGTGCCCGCCGGCGGCGGTTTGGGGGGCCTTAGCCAGATGATGTATCGCACCTGTTTCATGACCCTGCAGTACGACCATTTCCAGGCCGGCCAACGCTATGTGCTCGAAGGTCGCTCGCTGGCGTTCACGCCCAACATCCGGCTGTATGACTCAGCGCGCCAGTTGCTGGCCGAAGAACGCAGCGTCAACTGCATCTGAGTCAGTCGTTGTTTTTCTGATAGATGATGCGCTTGGTACCGTTTTCACACGAACCGACGATCATGGCTTCGTCATGGTTCTTGGCTTCTTCGGCAGTGATGATTTCCAGGGTGTAGGACGGAATCGCCTTGGCCTGGATCTTCACTTCGATTTCTTTCCTGAGCTCTTCACAATCTTTTGGCGCGGCCACGGCCGAAGTGGCCAATACACCGCAGATGATTGCCAAGGCAAAACGTTTCATGTGTGTAGCTCCCTGAATGCGCTGCGCACGAGTGTGCGCCTAGGCTGCATGGGCTATTCGACCACATTTTACAAACACGAGTTCTGATTTAACGCACAACTGAAAATGTGGGAGCGGGCTTGCTCGCGAATACGGAGTGTCAGTCACCGAGATATCGGCTGATCCACCGCATTCGCGAGCAAGCCCGCTCCCACACAAGAGTACTGCTGTGTCAGTTGACCAGCGTGGCATCCAAGGTGATGGTTGCATTCAGCACTTTGGACACCGGGCACCCTTCCTTGGCCTTTTTGCTCAGTTCATCGAACTGCGCCTGGCTCGCGCCCGGGATCTTGGCTTTAAGGATCAGGTGCACGGCAGTGATCGCGAATCCGCCCTCGACCTGGTCCAGGGTCACTTCGGCCTGGGTATCAATGCTGTCAGCCTTGAGCCCGGCATCGCCGAGAATCATGGAAAACGCCATGGAGAAACAGCCGGCGTGAGCTGCGCCGATAAGCTCTTCAGGGTTGGTGCCCTTGCCTCCTTCGAAACGGGCCTTGAAGCCGTAGGGCGCTTCGCGCAGCACGCCGGTTTCAGTGGATATGGAACCCAGGCCTGTCTTCAGATCACCTTCCCAATGCGCGGATGCCTTTTTAACGATACTCATAGCTTTCTCCTCGAACGGTGGTTTTGCGTCAGTAAGGGTTCTGAGGATAGACCCGTGGGCAAAGTTCACCTTGTCGGAGAAACCTAGCGATACAGTAGGAAATTTCTGAGCCACCTATTGAATCTCGGGTATATGCCCTTATTGCATGAAGTATGCACATGCAGCGGCAGGTTTTAGCTCGTTTAAAAAAGCCTGTACGCCCTATTGGAGAAGCAGGCTGATGAAATCGCTGTCCGACGTAAAGTTTTCGACCCTCGACCTGGTGCCCGTGCGTGCCAATGGCAGCCCGGCGCAATCGCTGCGCAATTCCCTGGACTTGGCCCAACACGTGGAAAAGTTCGGCTACAACCGCTTTTGGGTAGCTGAGCACCACAATATGGACGGCATCGCCAGTTCTGCCACTTCAGTATTGCTCGGCTATCTGGCTGGCGGCACCTCGACCATTCGTGTCGGTTCCGGCGGCGTCATGCTGCCTAACCACGCGCCCTTGGTGATTGCCGAACAGTTCGGCACTCTGGAAAGCCTCTACCCAGGCCGTATCGACCTGGGCCTGGGCCGCGCGCCCGGTTCTGACCAGATGACCGCTCGCGCCCTGCGCCGTGAACGTTCCGGCAGTGCCGATGACTTCCCCGAAGACGTAGCCGAACTCATGGCCTACCTGGGCCCGCGTACGCCCGACCAACGGGTGATCGCCGTACCGGGCACGGGCACCAATGTGCCAGTGTGGCTGTTGGGTTCGAGCCTGTTCAGCGCGCAATTGGCCGGTGAGCGTGGCTTGCCCTACGCCTTCGCCTCCCACTTCGCACCGCGCCTGATGCATGAGGCGATTCGTGTGTACCGCAATCACTTCAAGCCTTCGGCGGTACTGGACAAGCCCTACGTGATGCTCGGCATTCCACTGGTGGCAGCCGATACCGATGAACGGGCCGATTACCTGGCCACCTCGATGTACCAACGCATCCTCGCGCTGATGCGCGGCCAGAGCCTGGTGCAGCGCCCACCGGTAAAAACCATGGACGGCTTGTGGCTGCCCCATGAAAAAGACGCGGTGGGTAGCTTCCTTGGCCTGGCCATGGTGGGTAGCCCGGCGAAGATTCGCGCCAAGCTGGAGGTGTTGATCGAGCAGACCGGCGCCGATGAGCTGATTTTTACCAGTGACCTTTATGAGCACGCTGACCGGATTCATTCCTACGAGCTGCTGGCACAGGTGATGAAGGGCTGAAATCCAAGCGAAAAAAACCGACGCACTTGCGTCGGTTTTTATGTCTGGAGCACGGAATCAACCGCGCTTGTAGACAATTTCCTTGGTGTCGCCGCCGCACGTCCCTACGACGTCACCATCCGCTGCGGCGCCTTTATCTACGATTTCCAAAGAGTAATGCGGTACGCCCTTGGCATCGATTTTCGCTGCGATCTCGCTTTTCAGCTCCTCACAGTCCTTGGCTGCCATCGCCGTACCCGCAATGCTCAACAAACCCACCGCCAACAGAAACTTCTTCATCCGTTACTTTCCTTGCGCTGATCAAAAAGAGCGTGCCAACGCTCATCGCATCGGCACGCATACGTTGTAGCGCAGGTTATGGCAATCGGCCAGCGGGCAAAGTTCAACTGAGCGGATTAACTACTTGCAATTCGGAACCCCACTTTCAGCGTGACCTGGAAGTGCGCGGCCTTGCCATCCTTGATGTGACCACGGGTTTCAGTCACCTCGAACCACTCCAAGTGCTTGATGCTTTTGTTGGCTTCAGCCAGAGCATTGTTGATTGCGTCTTCGATGCTGGTGGTGGAAGAGCCCACCAATTCGACTTTCTTGTAGGTGTGATGATCACTCATGGCGTTTCTCCTATAGGTCGTCAATCAAGACTAGCAGCGAATGTGCTTACTGCTTCTGGCGACCGCTTGGAGGTGAAAGTTCAGAATTACTGCACTTTCTGAAACCGGCGCAGTCGGTATCTACACACGCCACTCAATCACTTCAGGAGATGTCCACATGGCCAACACTTCTTTACGCAAAGCGTCGCTGGAAAGCATGGAAGCCGAGATTTCGAGCCTGCTCAAATCTCTGGAGAGCCTCAAGGACGACGCGTCCGATGAGTCGCGCAAAACACTGAAGGCCCTGAAAAGCAATGCCGAGAATGCCCTCAAGCACTCTCGCCACCTGATCAGCGACGCCTATGAAGAAAGCAAAGTCAAAATCCGCGAAACCAGTGCCGCCACCCGTGACTACGCACAAGAGCACCCATGGACGACCGCTGGCGTCGCCGTGGGCGCGCTGGGCCTGCTGGCGGCTTACCTGCTGTGCAAGCGCGGTGACTGATTGACCGGTTACACCGGTTGACGCAACAGCTCAGCCTTGAGCCATTGCGCCAACTGCCCGGCGCGCCCATCTGCGGCGCGCTTGGGTAGCCACAAAGCCAGGTGCGCCGGGGTTTCGCTGAAGCCCCACGGCGCCACCAGGCGACCCGCTCGCAGGTCCTCTGCCACCAGTGGTTCTGGCGCAATCGCCACTCCCAATCCTGCTACTGCCGCTTCCAGCAAATAATACAAGTGCTCAAACCCCTGGCCGAGTTTCAACGCGCCGGGCTCGATGCCGTGTTGCCGCGCCCAGCTGGGCCAGGCTTGGGGTCGTGAGGTGGTGTGCAACAACGCTTCGCTTAGCAATGCCGTTGCTGGAGCCTGACGCAACTGTTCAAAACCTGCGAAACGAGGGCTCAACACCGGGCCGATTCGCTCGCTGGCCAGCTCATACACCTGCATATCGGCCGGCCACGGCGGCTCGGCGAATACCAGTAAGGCGTCCAGGCCAGGCCGCCGGGGGTCCAGATCGCCTTCGCCCGCCGACAGGTGCAGGCGCAAATCGGGCAAGTCGGCATTCAAGCGCCCCAGCCGAGGGATAAACCAGCGCGCCAGCAAGCTACCCGAACAGCCGAGCACAAAGGGTGCGTCGGCGCTGCTTTGGGTAAGTTCGGCGCACGCGTCCCGCAACCGCTCGAAAGCCTCCACGCTGGCATCCCGAAGCCGAACGCCTGCATCTGTGAGTTTAAGGCCACGTCCATCCTTGACGAACAGGCTCACACCCAAATGTTCTTCCAGGACTTTCAACTGCCGGCTGACCGC
Source organism: Pseudomonas sp. B329 (assembly GCF_023127835.1). Taxonomy (NCBI): domain Bacteria; kingdom Pseudomonadati; phylum Pseudomonadota; class Gammaproteobacteria; order Pseudomonadales; family Pseudomonadaceae; genus Pseudomonas; species Pseudomonas sp. B329. The sequence continues at coordinate 78,498 of NZ_SPKP01000052.1, forward strand.
ACCGTGGGTCACGTGCAGTTGCTCAGCGGCCTGGCTGACGCTACTGAAGCGGGCGGTGGCTTCAAAAGCACGCAAGGCATTGAGGGGTGGAAGGTCGCGGCTCATCTGTGAGTTTTCCTGACAGGTTACGGCGATCTTATCGGTTTTCAGGCCAAAGCGTCAGGGGTAGAGTGGCCGTCATTGCCTCTCAACACACATTCATTCCTGGAGCGCCCCATGACCCAGTCCCAGACCGATCTACGCAACGGCCCTGACGCCAACGGCCTGTTTGGTGCGTTCGGCGGCCGCTACGTGGCTGAAACGCTGATGCCGTTGATCCTCGACCTGGCCCGTGAATACGAAGCGGCCAAAGTGGATCCAGCGTTCAATGAAGAGTTGGCCTACTTCCAGCGCGATTACGTCGGACGCCCAAGCCCGCTGTACTTCGCCGAACGCCTGACGGAGTTCTGTGGCGGCGCCAAGATCTATCTCAAGCGCGAAGAGCTGAACCACACCGGCGCGCACAAGATCAACAACTGCATCGGCCAGATCCTGCTGGCACGGCGCATGGGCAAGAAACGCATCATCGCCGAGACCGGTGCCGGTATGCACGGCGTAGCCACCGCTACCGTTGCCGCACGCTTCGGCCTGCAATGCGTGATCTACATGGGCACCACCGATATCGAGCGCCAGCAGGCCAACGTGTTTCGCATGAAGCTGCTGGGTGCCGAAGTGATCCCGGTGGTCGCCGGCACCGGCACCCTCAAAGACGCCATGAACGAAGCCCTGCGTGACTGGGTGACCAACGTCGACAGCACCTTCTACCTGATCGGCACCGTGGCCGGCCCGCATCCTTACCCGGCCATGGTGCGCGACTTCCAGGCCGTGATCGGCAAGGAAACCCGCACCCAACTGCAAGCCCAGGAAGGCCGCCTGCCGGACAGCCTGGTGGCGTGCATCGGCGGTGGCTCCAACGCCATGGGCTTGTTCCACCCGTTCCTGGATGACACCAGCGTCGAAATCATCGGCGTCGAAGCAGCGGGCCATGGCATCGAAACCGGCAAGCACGCCGCCAGCCTCAACGGCGGCGTACCCGGCGTGCTGCACGGCAACCGCACCTTCCTGCTGCAGGACGACGACGGCCAGATCATCGACGCCCATTCGATTTCCGCCGGCCTCGACTACCCCGGCATCGGCCCTGAGCACGCCTGGTTGCATGACATCGGCCGCGTCCAGTACACCTCGGTAACTGATGACGAAGCCCTGGATGCATTCCACAAATGCTGCCGCCTGGAAGGGATAATTCCTGCGCTGGAAAGCGCCCACGCCCTGGCTGAAGTGTTCAAGCGCGCACCCACCCTGCCCAAGGATCATCTGATGGTGGTCAATCTCTCGGGCCGTGGCGACAAAGATATGCAGACCGTGATGCATCACATGGAACAGTCCAAGCAGGAGAAACACTAAATGAGCCGCCTGCAAACCCGCTTTGCGCAACTCAAGGAACAAAACCGCGCCGCCCTGGTGACCTTCGTCACCGCTGGTGACCCGGGTTATGACGCCTCGCTGGCGATCCTCAAGGGCTTGCCGGCCGCCGGCGCCGACGTGATCGAGCTGGGCATGCCCTTCACCGATCCGATGGCAGACGGCCCGGCGATTCAACTGGCTAATATCCGTGCGCTGGACGCCAAGCAAAACCTGGCGAAAACCCTGCAAATGGTCCGCGAGTTCCGCACCGACGACAGCGACACCCCCCTGGTGTTGATGGGCTACTTCAACCCAATTCACAAATACGGTGTGCCGCAGTTTATCGCCGATGCGAAGGCAGCCGGCGTCGACGGCCTGATCGTGGTCGACATGCCACCTGAGCACAACGGCGAGTTGTGCGACCCGGCTCAGGCCGCGGGCATCGACTTTATCCGCCTGACCACGCCGACCACCGATGACGTGCGCCTGCCGACGGTGCTCAACGGCAGTTCCGGGTTTGTGTATTACGTGTCGGTAGCAGGCGTGACCGGTGCCGGCGCCGCCACGCTGGAACACGTCGAAGAAGCGGTCACGCGTCTGCGTCGCCACACCGACCTGCCGATCAGCATCGGTTTCGGTATTCGTACACCGGAACAAGCTGCGGCCATTGCGCGCCTGGCCGACGGTGTGGTGGTGGGTTCGGCACTGATCGATCACATCGCCAATGCCGGCAGCGACCAGCAAGCGATCGATGGCGTGCTGAGTCATTGCGCGGCGCTGTCGGCAGGTGTGCGCAACGCACGCAAGTAAGCACCTGCGTTTTGAAACTTGCGCTACGCTGAGGGGTGACACCACGTCACCCCAACGCACTTCCATGCCTATTGCCGTCTAACCACCCTCGCAAGCCCCCCCGCATTTCTTGCTTCCCGGTCGTTAAGTTAGTTGCATCAGAAGTCATCCCTGGCTCTCAGGAGTACATCATGGCCTTTGATCTCATTACCTCTTCAGACTCCCGTCACTCAACCTTGCAAAAGGGCTTCAACCTGCGCTGGCCGTTGGGCAATGTGCAGGGTCAGTCTTCGCAAAATGGCGCCAACCTGATCTACCTCTGCCGCAGCCCACAAGACATCATTGACGCCGCCGCGCAGGCATTGGCCCTTCCCGAGGGGCGCATCACCGTACGCAGTGGTGGTCATTGCTACGAAGGCTTTGTCGCCAACAAGATGCCCGACAGTCCACTTGAGGTACTGTCGATTCTGGATATCAGTGCGTTGAACCAGGTGGTCTACGACGCCAGCGGGCAAATCGGCTCCGAGCTGGACCCCAGCGCTGCTGAACGCTATAGCTTTCGCCTGGAAGCCGGCGGACAAAACTGGGATGCCTATGTCGCGTTATACAAGCTGGCCAACAAAACCCTGCCCGGTGGTTCGTGTTATTCAGTGGGCCTTGGCGGACATATTTGCGGAGGCGGCTATGGGCTGCTGTCGCGCAAATATGGACTGGTATGTGACTGGCTCAGCGGTGTGGATATCCTGGTGCCCGACAGCCTTGGCAAAGGCCTCGAACCGCGCCACGTTTCTCGCGACAGCACCAATCAGGACGAACTGGACCTGTTCGCCGCGTGTTGCGGTGCCGGTGGCGGACAGTTCGGCATCATCACCAGCTATTACTTCAAAGACCTGCCACCGGCACCGAAAGAGGTACTGTGGCTGGTGTTGGAATGGGACTGGTCCGTACTGACCAAGCCTGCACTCGATAACCTGCTGGCGGCCTATCAATCATGGTTCGCCAGCAATCAAAGCAACACGGGCACTTGGGGCCTGGCGACCAAGCTGGAGATGCGCCACCAGCACACAGGCAATGTGACCCTGGGTATTCACTATGTGGACAAGGATGGCGAACTGAACGAGCGAGCCCCTTTCGATGATTTTGTCGACAAGATGCTGACAGCCATCGGGCTACCTGCTACCGAGTCACTGGTGCCGTTTCACGTCATCCATCAGCCGCGTGGTAGCTGCGCGGGACGCACCATCAATTCATTGGAATCCGCCGAGGAAGCTACCCAACGCCTGGATTGGCTGGTATGCCAACAGACATTGAATGGCTCGGGGGACAACCAGCGTGGGCGTTATAAGTCGGCTTATCAGAAGGGCGTGTTCAGCCCTCAAGTGCTGGACGCCATCTGGACCACATTGACCTGGCCAGACCCTGATAACCACCTGACACAAAGCCTCATTCAGATTCAGTCTTTCGGTGGCCAGATCAATGCCGCCAGCGAGCCAGTGCGCAGGGAGTCGTCAGCCGCTCAGCGCTCGTCATACCTCAAGTGGCAACCGCAATGTTACTGGCGCGGCGATAGCGCCGCCTCGGATCAAGCCCATGCCGACTGGATCCGAGGGTTGTACTTCAACGCGTTCGCCGATGATCAGGGCGTACCGATCAACGACGAGTTTGAAGGTTGTTACATCAATTACCCCGACCTCGATATGACCTACATCGGTGGCAATCCGGCCAATGGCAAAAACCCACAGTGGTACAAGATCTTCTTTCCCGACCTGATCATCGAAAGCCGCCTGCGGCGTACCAAGCAGCGCTGGGACCCACACAACATTTTCCATAACGAAATGTCGGTGCCGTAATCGCGAAAGAAGGGCGACTCCAAGGTCGCCCTTTTTTACAGCTCGATCCGTTCGACTTTACCTACAAGCAATATGTAGGAAAGTGCTCCCAGCAACGCCAGCACCGCGATGTAAGTAATCGCCGGCGCAAACGACGAACCACTGGCCAGAAAGCCAATCACGATGGGCGTAGCGATTGCCGACAGGTTACCGATGAAGTTGAACACGCCTCCGGTCAGCCCCAGCAACCGCGCAGGCGCCAAGGTCGAAACCAGCGACCAGGTGATCGACGCCAGGCCATTGCCGAAAAATGCCACCGCCAGAAACGCGATGACCCACGCCGTGGAGTCCACGTAGTTGGCACCGATGATCGCCGTGGAAATCAGCAGCCCACTGATGATCGGCAACTTGCGGGCAAAGCCTACCGAGGCACCACGACGGATCAACCAATCGGAAAACACCCCCGAACACAGCACGCCCACAAAAGCGGCCAGGAACGGCAACGACGCCAACAAACCTGACTGGATAAAGTCCATGCCGCGATATTTCACCAGGTACGTCGGGAACCAGGTCAGGAAGAACCATAGCGTAGAGTTCAGGCAGAACTGCCCCAGGTAGATGCCCCAGAGTTTGCGCTTGCTCAGCACGATACCGAGGTCGACCCAACTGAAGGGTGCCTTGGCCGTTTGCGCCTGCATGTCCACCAGCCCACCACCGTCACGGATCAACTGGATTTCAGCCTCATTGGCGCCTTTGAAATCTTTGGGCTCGCGATACACCGCGTACCAGATCGCGGCCCAAAGGATGCCGACGCCACCGGTTACCACAAACACCATGTGCCAGCCGTACTGATGCTGCAGCCACGCCAGTACCGGGGTGAGGAACGCCAGGCCGACGAATTGCCCGGAGGTGTAGACGCCGATAGCCGTGGCGCGCTCGCGCTCGGGAAACCAGGTGGTGACCACACGGCTGTTGATCGGGTACGCCGGCGCTTCCAGCGCGCCCACCGCCATGCGCAGCACAAACAACGCAATAAAGCTGGCGGCGAACCCAAGCATAACGGTGGCAATCGACCACAGCAGCAGGGCGGCCGTATACAGAATGCGCGGCGGCACCCGGTCTACCAGCCAGCCGCCGGGGATTTGCATGGCCGCGTAAGTCCAGCCGAAAGCGGAAAAAATAAGCCCGACCTGCACCGGGTCGATACCCAGCTCGCTGGTCAGCGCAGGCGCGGCAATCGACAGGTTGCTGCGGTCCAGGTAGTTGATCACCACGGTGATGAACAGCAGCACCATGATGAAGAAGCGCTTTCGGCTAGGCGTGACTAAAGAAGCCTGCCCGGTGTGGGATTCAGGGTGCATGGGGTGCCTCTTTTTATGTTTGTTGAGGACAAAACGTGTTGAAGGAACGCGGTCAATGTGGGAGCGCATTCCTTCAGATAAAAATCACCACTCGGCAAAACTGCCATCGGCGTGGCGCCAGATCGGATTGCGCCAGCGATGGCCGATAGCCGCGCGCTCAATCACATATTCCTCGTTGATCTCGATGCCCAGGCCCGGGCCGTTGGGGATCTTCACAAAGCCCTGGTCATAGTCGAACACGCCCGGGTCGCGCACGTAGTCGAGCAGGTCGTTGCTTTCGTTATAGTGGATACCCAGGCTTTGCTCCTGGATAAATGCGTTGTAGCAAGCCGCATCCAGTTGCAGGCACGCTGCCAGGGCAATCGGGCCCAGCGGACAGTGCAGGGCCAGGGCCACGTCGTAGGCTTCGGCCATGTTGGCGATCTTGCGGGTTTCGGTAATCCCGCCTGCGTGGGAGGCGTCCGGCTGGATGATGTCGACGTAGCCTTCGCTGAGCACGCGCTTGAAATCCCAACGCGAAAACAGGCGCTCGCCCAGGGCAATCGGCGTACTGGTCAGCGGCGCAAGTTCTTTCAATGCTTCGTAGTTTTCGCTGAGCACCGGTTCTTCAATGAACATCAGTTTGTAAGGATCAAGCTCTTTCATCAGCACCTTGGCCATGGGCTTGTGCACGCGGCCATGAAAGTCGACGCCGATACCGACGTTAGGGCCCACCGCATCGCGCACGGCAGCGACATTGGCCAGCGCCAGGTCGACTTTGTCGAAGCTGTCGAGGAACTGCAGTTCTTCGGTGCCGTTCATTTTCACCGCCGTGAAGCCACGAGCCACGGCCTCTTTGGCTGCACGGGCAGTGTCGGCGGGACGGTCGCCACCGATCCACGAGTACACGCGAATCTTGTCACGCACCTGGCCGCCCAGCAGATCGCTGACCGAGACGCCCAGCGCCTTGCCCTTGATGTCCCACAACGCCTGGTCGATACCGGCGAGGGCGCTCATGTGCACGGCACCGCCGCGATAGAACCCGCCGCGATAGAGCACCGTCCAGATATCTTCAATATTGCGTGGGTCTTTGCCGATCAGGTAGTCGGACAGTTCTTCGACGGCGGCGGCCACTGTGTGAGCGCGGCCTTCGACCACGGGCTCACCCCAGCCAGTCACGCCCTGGTCGGTTTCGACCTTGAGGAAGCACCAGCGCGGCGGGACGATAAAGGTCGTCAATTTGGTGATTTTCATCTCTTGTCTCTCTTATGGATGCAGCGCCTGCGGGCGCGGAACTTGCTATCAGCTCAGGGCTTTCCAGGCGGCGACATAAGCCTGGGCACGGCTCGCGACCTGATCCACTGTCATTCCCGGCTTGAACAAGCCGGAGCCCAACCCGAACCCTTTCGCGCCGGCGTCGATAAACACCTGCATGTTGTCCGGCGTAACACCGCCTACCGGCAGCAGCAGCGTGCCCGCCGGCAATACCGCCAGCCACGCCTTGATCACCGAAGGACCGATCTGCTCGGCCGGGAACAGCTTCAATACGTCGGCGCCTTCGGCCAGTGCGGCAAACGCCTCGGTTGGCGTCGCCACGCCAGGCGACAAGTACAGGCCTGCGGCCTTGGCGGCGCGCAGTACTTTGGCATCGCTATGGGGCATGACAATCACCTGGCCACCAGCCGCCTTCACCTGCTCGACCTGTTCAGGCGTCAACACCGTGCCGGCGCCGATCAGGCAATCGGCGGGCAGGCTGTCGCGCAGGGTGCGAATGCTGGTGTACGGCTCCGGCGAATTGAGCGGGACTTCGATCACACGAAAACCCGCGTCGTACAACACCTGGCCGATGGCCTGGGCTTCGTCCGGGCGTATGCCACGCAGGATTGCGATCAAACCGTTTTGCGCGAGTGCTTGCTTGAGCATGTCAGGCCTCCGTTACAGGTTGAGTGAGCCCAGCCGCCACGGCCAATTGCCACAGGCCGCGCTCGGTGGCTTCCTGCGCCAGGCTGACGTGGGCGAAGCCGCAAAGGGCCAGAGCGCGTTGATAGCGGGCGCAGAGTGGGGCGGCGCCAACCAGGATGATCGGCTTGGTTTTGGCGCTGTCTGGCAAACCGGCGAGTTCGTGGCCGATCAACAGGCCGGACAGGTAGTCGGGCTGCTGGTTGGGTGCAAGCTCAGCCGTCAGGCCCAGGGTACGGGCACTGAACAAGGTCGACAGCACGCCACGCCTGCCATCCTTTGAAAGCGCCACGTGCACGCCACGGTCAAAGGCCTCGGCCTGGAATTGTTCGCTCGGCTGCTGAGTGCGGCCCAGGATGCTGTGCTTGCTCAATACCGCGAACAGTTCACCGGTCATGAAGGTGTCGAAATGCGTAATGCGGCCTTCACTCACCTCGACCCATTTAGAGTGGCTGCCGGGCAACCCGATCAACACTTGGGCCCCAAGCCCCTGCAGCACGCCGAGTACCTGGGTTTCTTCGCCGCGCATCACATTGGGTAAACCCGCTTGCTCGATCACCCCCGGCACAATATGCACATCCACCCCGCGCAGGCTGCGCACGCGGTGCAACGCCAAGCCCAGGCTGGCGACATCCACAGGCGTGGCGCAATAAGCCGCCTCGCTCCAACCCTGCGCGCTGCCAACCATACCGCAGGCAATCACTGGCAATTCAGGCTGGGCGTCGAGCCAATCGCCGCAGGCGCTATCGAATGCCAACTCGAAGCCGTCAGTGCAATGAATACCGTTGATGTCCCGTGGCTCGCTGGGCAAATGCATGATGCCCCAGGCTTGCGCGCGCTGTTCCAGCACAACGCCCGCCGAGCCGAGTTTGTAAGCACGAAGGGAGCTGGTCCCCCAATCGAGCGCGATCAATTGCGCCTGCATCGCTTCACCTGAAATGAGTGGGTGCTGAAAAAAACCGATGGGCGAATATAAACCTACGGACCGGAATATCTCAATATATAAATATCGATCCCACATAATGAGACAAAGCAAGATTAATCCTACACCGTTCCCTGTTTTTACTTAGGGAAAGGCAAGGCTTTATCTGATAGGGAAAGTTAAAAAACCGACAGATTCAGCTCGCGCATCGCACCCATCCAGATCGCGTAGTCGGTGTGGTCCTTCAGGTCATCGCCGGTTTCAGGGTGCAGGAAGACCACCAGGCCATCGCGGTGCAGCGCCAGCCACGGCAACACCACGCCGATGTATTCCGGCTCGAATGCCAACTGGCAGCTCCAATCCGGATGCGGGCCCACCGGCCGCTCATGCACACGGCCCATGCGCAACGGGAACAGCCTGGCGGCGTCCTCACAGAGCGTGCGCGCCTGGTCGATGGTGCTGGCGTCGAAGTAGATATGGGCGTGATAGCCCTTGATACGTTGCATGACGGACTCCGGATCCACGATGTGCCGATCCTAGACCGCAATCGAAGGCAGGGCCAGCCCGGTCAACGACTGCGCACTGCTGGCCTGTTCCGCCATCAGCCATTGGACAAAACGCTCAACCAACTGCCCGCGGCGTTTGCGCTGGGGTTGCACCACGTAATAACCGAAACGCGAGGTCACTGTGGGGCTGATCGGTCGGCACAGCCAGTTCTGTTCCAGCAGGTTATCCACCAAATGGCGCCAGCCGATGGCAACGCCCTGGCCGGCAATCGCAGCCTGAATCAGCAAGGTGTAGTTGTCGAAGCGCAATTGCCCGGGAGTTGGCGCAGCGGATATACCCAATTGGCGGAACACCCCGCTCCAGTCGAACCATTGGCTGTTGTTTTCCTGACGCAGGTGCAGCAACGGGTACTCGGGCAAGGATTGCACCGTCATCGGCGCGGCCTGAGCCTTGAGCCACTGCGGGCTGCATACCGGGAACACTTCCTCATTGAACAACCACAGGCTGTCGCCCTGCTTGAAACGGCCATCGCCGAACAGCACCGCCACATCAATATCGCTGCGCAGGCTGGCATGGTTGCGCTCACTGGTAACCAGGCTCACATCCACCTGCGGGTTGGCCTGGTGAAAGCGATGCAGGCGCGGCATCAGCCAATAGGCGGCGAAGGCGAAGTCGGTAGCCACTTGCAGTACTTCGTGCTGGTCCTGTTGGGTGATGGTGCTGAGCCCTTGATTGATGCTTTGCAGGGCGCCCTGTACGTGCTCGAACAACAGCACGCCGGCGTCGGTCAGTTCGATACCGCGATAGATGCGGTCAAACAGGCGGATTGCCAGTTGTTCTTCAAGACGCTTGATCTGCTGGCTGACCGCCGGCTGGGTGGTGCCAAGCTCCATCGCCGCGGCGGTAAAACTGCGGTGGCGCGCCGCCGCTTCGAAGGCTCGCAGCAGATCGAGAGAGAGGTTACCCAGCGCTTCATACATAAGCTGTCGTTATCCTAGGCATTGCTTGTCATGGGCTTTACCCTGATTTCCATGGGCCGCATTCTCATTGGCATAAACACTTACTATGGAATGCCGAGAAACCATGAAGCGCAAGAACATTCTTTTCATCATGGCCGATCAAATGGCCGCGCCCATGCTGCCGTTCTACGGGCCTTCCTCGATCAAGCTGCCCAACCTCAGCCGCCTCGCCGCCCAAGGCGTGGTATTCGAGGCCGCCTATTGCAACAGTCCGTTGTGTGCGCCTTCGCGCTTCACTCTGGTCAGCGGCCAGTTGCCGAGCAAGATCGGCGCCTACGACAACGCTGCCGATTTCCCCGCCGATGTGCCGACCTATGCCCACTACCTGCGTCGCCTCGGCTACCGCACCGCGTTGTCGGGCAAGATGCATTTCTGTGGCCCCGACCAGTTGCACGGCTATGAAGAACGCCTGACCAGCGATATCTACCCCGCGGATTATGGCTGGGCGGTGAATTGGGATGAGCCCGACGTACGCCCCACCTGGTACCACAACATGTCTTCGGTGCTGCAAGCGGGCCCGTGCGTGCGCACCAACCAGCTGGACTTCGACGAGGAGGTGGTGTTCAAGGCGCAGCAATACCTGTTCGATCATATCCGCGAGGACGGTGATCGGCCCTTCTGCCTGACCGTATCGATGACCCATCCCCACGACCCTTACACCATTCCCAAGCCGTTCTGGGACCTGTACGACGACGCCGACATCCCTTTGCCTGCAACGCCGGCGCAAGCAGAGCTGGACCCACACTCCCAGCGTCTGCTCAAGGTCTATGACTTGTGGGATAAACCGCTGCCTGTGGACAAGATCCGCGATGCCCGTCGCGCCTACTTCGGTGCGTGCAGTTACATCGACAGCAATGTCGGCAAACTCCTGCAAACCCTGGAAGACACCGGCCTGGCTGACGACACCCTGATCATCTTCTCCGGCGACCACGGTGACATGCTCGGCGAGCGTGGCCTCTGGTACAAAATGCACTGGTTTGAAATGGCCGCCCGCGTGCCGCTGCTGATCAGCGCGCCGGGCCAATTCGCGGCTGGGCGGGTCACTCAGGCCGTGTCCACCGCCGACCTGCTGCCGACCCTGGTGGAGCTGGCCGGCGGCGAGCTGGACCCGCACTTGCCGTTGGACGGTCGCTCTCTGGTCCCGCACTTGCAAGGGCAGGGCGGGCATGACGAAGTGTTTGGCGAATACATGGCCGAAGGCACCATCAGCCCATTGATGATGATTCGCCGGGGCGCCTACAAATTTATCTACAGCGAAGACGACCCTTGCCTACTGTTTGATGTGCGCAACGACCCGCACGAGCGGGAGAACCTCAGCCTGTCAGCAGAACATCGCTCGCTGTTCGAGGCCTTTTTGCATGAGGCGCGGGCCAAATGGGACATCCCGGCGATCCATCAGCAAGTGCTTGCCAGCCAGCGTCGCCGCCGTCTGGTGTTTGAGGCACTGACTCAAGGCACGCTCAAGAGCTGGGATCACCAGCCACAGGTGGATGCCAGTCAGCAGTACATGCGCAACCATATCGACCTCGACGACCTGGAGCGCAAGGCACGTTATCCACAACCCTGCCAAAACCAATAAACAGACAGAGGGAAGGCCATGCAAAAGTTGACCGTGGTACTGAGCATATTGGCGCTGGGCAGCGCCAACGTGTACGCAGACGCTCGCTGTGAAACGGTAAAGATGGCCGATCCAGGCTGGAGCGACATTGCCGCCACCAATGCCATTACCGGCTTTTTGCTGACGGGCATGGGCTACAAAGCCAAGGTCGATACCCTGGCGGTGCCGATCACCTTTGGCGGGCTCAAGGACGGCCAGGTGGATGTGTTTCTCGGCAACTGGATGCCGGCGCAACAAGGTTTTTATGACAAGTTCGTGGCCAACGGCGATGTGGTGCAACTGGCGAAGAACCTCGACGGCACCGAGTTCACCCTCGCGGTGCCGGACTACGTATGGGACGCCGGCGTACGTGACTTTGCCGACCTGAACAAGTTTGCCGACAAGTTCGACAAGAAGATCTACGGCATCGGCTCCGGCGCGCCGGCAAATATCTCGTTGCAGGAGATCATCAAAAAGAATGACTTCGACCTGGGCCAGTGGAAGCTGATCGAATCCAGCGAGCAGGCGATGCTCGCCGAGGTGTCGCGAGCGGTGAAGAAACAGCGCTTCGTCACCTTCCTCGGCTGGACGCCGCACCCGATGAACGTGCAGTTGAAAATGCATTACCTCAAGGGCGGCGAGCAGTATTTTGGCGCCACCGGTAGCGTGTATACCTTGACCCGCAAGGGTTACGCCCAAGCCTGCCCGAATGTCGCCAAACTGCTGACCAACCTGAGTTTCACCCAGGAGATGGAGAACGGCATCATGGCGCAAGTGGCCAACAACAAGGTCAGCAATGCCGAGGCGGCCAAGGCGTGGATCAAGGCCAACCCCGCGGTGCTGGACAAGTGGCTCGACGGCGTGAAAACCCTGGATGGCCAGGATGCGTTGCCCGCGGTCAAAGCCCAACTCTAAGATGCGCCTGGATCCAAATGTGGGAGGGGGCTTGCCCCCGATGACGGCCTATCAGCTATGAATGTATTGGCTGAAACGCCGCTATCGGGAGCAAGCCCCCTCCCACAGGGAGCCGGTGTGTACTGATACTCTAAGCCAAACCTTCTACCCGAGCCTGCGATGCCCCGGCCCAACCGCCACACACTCTTCCCCTTCCTCAGCTGGCTCCCGCGCCAAACCCGCGCCAGCGTCGGCCGGGATGCGATCGTCGGCCTCAGTGGCGCCGTACTGGCCCTGCCACAGTCGATTGCCTACGCACTGATCGCCGGCCTGCCACCGGAATACGGGCTCTACGCGGCGATCATCCCGGTCTTGATCGCTTGCCTGTGGGGCTCTTCCTGGCACCTGATCTGTGGGCCCACGGCGGCGATTTCCATCGTGCTTTACGCCAGTATCAGCCCCTTGGCCGTGCCAGGTTCCCAGGACTACATCACCCTCATCCTGTTGCTGACCTTCCTCGCCGGGGTGTTCCAGTGGTTGCTCGGCCTTCTGCGCTTTGGCGCGCTGGTGAATTTTGTCTCCCATTCGGTGGTGCTGGGTTTCACCCTGGGCGCCGCGGTGGTGATTGCCCTGGGGCAGTTGCCGAACCTGCTGGGGCTGGACTTGCCGAGCCAGGCCACCGCCCTCAACAGCCTGCTGGCGCTGGTCGACCATGGCGGTGAGTGGGATCGTGCGTCCGTGATCCTCGGGCTCGGCACTTTGCTGGTGGGCGCGCTGCTCAAGTCTCTGGTGCCACGCTGGCCGACGCTGTTGATCGCTTTAGTCTTGGGTAGCCTGACGGCATGGCTGTGGCCGACGATGTTCGGGCATGTGGCGCTGGTCAGTTCGTTTATCGGCCAGTTGCCGCCGTTCAGCCCATTGCCGATGGACCTGGACCTGGTACTGCGCCTGTTGCCCAGCGCGGTGGCGGTGGGGATGCTGGGGTTGGTGACCAGCCTGTCGATTGCACGCTCACTGTCGGCTCGCTCGCAACAATTACTCGACGCCAACCAGGAAGTGCGCGCCCAGGGTTTATCCAACATCGTTGGCGGATTTTTCTCCGGCTACCTGTCAGCCGGTTCGTTCACCCGCTCGGGCCTCAGTTACGAGGCGGGTGCTTGTTCGCCCCTGGCTGGGGTGTTTTCCGCGCTGTGGGTGGCGTTATTTGCGTTGTTCGGCGCGACGTTGATCGCGCATATTCCCATCCCCAGCATGGCCGCCAGCATCCTGCTGATTTGCTGGGGTTTGGTGGATCATCGAGGGATTCGTGCTTTGTTTCGTGTCAGCCGCGCCGAATTCGTGGTGATGGGCCTGACGTGTGTCGCCACCTTGCTGCTGGAGCTACAAACGGCGATTTATGCCGGGGTGTTGGCATCGCTGTTTTTCTACCTCAAGCGCACTTCGCAACCACGGGTTCAGCAATGGCGCGATGGGGACGAGGATGTATTACGCGTGGGTGGCTCGATCTTTTTTGGCGCCAGCCATTACCTGCAAGTACGCCTGCAAAGTCTGCAGGGCACACGGGTGGTGATCGAAGCGCAGCAGATCAATTTTATCGACTACTCCGGGGTGGAGATGCTGCATCAGGAGGCGCGACGGTTGGCGCGGTTGGGGCGTAGCCTGACCTTGCGTGGGGCCAGGCCGCAAGTAATCGAAGAGTTAAGAAAACTGGAAGGGGCCAACAGTTGCCCCCTCCATTTCCAAGATTGAACACGATCAGGCCAATTGACGGCGTAGTTCGGCTAACACCGGTGCTGAATCAGGGCGCACACCACGCCACAGGAAGAAGGCTTCCGCTGCCTGCTCCACCAGCATCCCCAAACCATCCATCGCCACCACAGCGCCGTGTTCCGCAGCCCAGCGGCAGAACGCGGTAGGTTCCTTGGCGTACATCATGTCGTAGCAGAACGTCTTGCCCGGCTCGATCAGGCTGCCGGCAATCGGCGGTACATCGCCTGACAGGCTGGCGGACGTGGCATTGATGATCACGTCCACCGGCTCACGTAGCCAATCGAAACCACTGGCAGACACCGGGCCCAGGTCGTCGAACAGCTCAGCGAGCAGCTCGGCCTTTTCCACGGTGCGGTTGGCGATGATCAACGAAGAGGGTTGCTGTGCCAGCAACGGCTCAAGTGCACCGCGCACCGCGCCACCGGCTCCCAACAACAGGATGCGTTTGCCTTGCAGGTTCAGCCCGGCGTTGACCGTCAGGTCGCGCACCAGGCCGGCGCCGTCGGTGTTGTCTCCCAACAACGTACCGTCCGCCAGTTTGCTCAGGGTGTTCACGGCTCCAGCACGCTGGGCACGTTCAGTCAAGGTATCGGCCAAACGATAGGCGTCTTCCTTGAACGGCACGGTCACGTTGGCGCCACGGCCCTGGCGAAAAAACTCACGGGCGCAGTGGGTGAAATCCTCCAACGGCGCGAGCAACGTGCTGTAGTCCAGTTGTTCGCCGGTCTGCTCGGCGAACATACGGTGGATCAGCGGCGATTTACTGTGGCCGATGGGGTTGCCGAACACGACATAACGGTCCATCACACCGCCGCCTTGGCTGCAACGACGCCGAGCCAGTCGCGGTCTTGCAGGAAATAATCGGTGAGGCGCGCCTCTTCGCTACCGGCCTCGGCCTTCCAGTCGTAGCTCCAACGGACCTGGGGCGGCAGCGACATCAGGATCGACTCTGTACGCCCGCCCGACTGCAAACCGAACAGGGTGCCACGGTCATAGACCAGGTTGAATTCGACGTAGCGGCCCCGGCGGAACTCCTGGAACTGACGCTGCTGCTCGGTATACGCCATGGCCTTGCGACGTTGCACAATCGGCAGGTAGGCATCGATATAGGCATCGCCGATGGCACGGATAAAGGCGAAACAGGTGTCGAAGCCCCATTCGTTCAAGTCATCGAAGAACAGGCCACCGATACCGCGAGGTTCATTGCGATGCTTGATGTGGAAATAGGCGTCGCACCAGGCTTTATAGCGTGCGTACACGTCCGGGCCAAAGGGCGCACAAGCTTGCTCGGCCACACGGTGCCAGTGGACGCAGTCTTCTTCGTTGCCGTAATACGGGGTCAAGTCAAAGCCGCCACCGAACCACCACACCGGTTCTTCGCCTTCTTTTTCAGCGATGAAAAAGCGCACATTGGCGTGGGATGTCGGCACATGCGGGTTATGCGGATGAATCACCAGTGACACGCCCAAGGCTTCAAACCCCCGACCAGCCAGCTCAGGCCGATGGGCACTGGCGGACGGTGGCAAACCGCTGCCAAACACGTGGGAAAAGTTAACGCCGCCTTTTTCGATCACCGAACCGTTCTCGATCACACGGGTGCGACCGCCACCACCGGCAGGCCGGGTCCAGGCGTCTTCGATAAAGCGAGCGTCCGTCTCGAAGGTTTCCAGGGCGTTGCAAATGCGATCTTGCAGGTCAAGCAGGTAGGCTTTAACGGCCTCGGTGCGGGTAGTCATGGCATCACCTTGAATCGGGCAAAGCTACGCGAGGCCATTGGGCGTCGGCGGCAAATGGGCGCACAGGATACCACTGCACCCACATGCCACTGCACTTAGGTGCGCGGCAGTTGACGAAGATCAAGCTTAGGAGTCCGATAGGGGGCTACGCAGATTCGAACCCAAGGAGAAGTGCAGATGGCCAAACGTATCCAGTTCAGCGCCCACGGCGGCCCCGAAGTACTTGAGTATGTGGACTACACGCCAGCGGAGCCTGGCCCACAACAGGTGCGGGTGCGTAACGAGGCCATCGGTCTGAACTTCATCGACACCTATTTTCGCAGTGGCCTCTACGCACCGCCCGCGCTGCCATCCGGCCTGGGCGCTGAAGGCGCTGGTGTCGTCGATGCCGTGGGCAGTGAAGTCACCCAGTTCAAAGTCGGCGACCGCGTGGCCTACGGCAGCGGCCCGCTGGGTGCCTACAGCGAGTTGCATGTGTTGCCCGCCGCCAACCTGGTGCACCTGCCGGATGACATCAGTTTCGAGCAGGCCGCCGGGGCCATGCTCAAGGGCCTGACCGTGCAATACCTGTTGCGCCAGACCTACGAATTGAAAGGCGGCGAAACCATCCTGTTCCACGCGGCTGCCGGTGGCGTGGGCTCCCTGGCCTGCCAATGGGCCAAGGCCCTGGGCGTGAAGCTGATCGGCACCGTGAGTTCGCCGGAAAAGGCCGCCCTGGCCAAATCCCTCGGCGCCTGGGAAACCATCGACTACAGCAAGGAGAATGTCGCACAACGTGTGCTGGAATTGACTGACGGTAAAAAGGTGCCGGTGGTGTACGACGGCGTCGGCAAGGACACCTGGCTGACCTCTCTGGACAGCGTGGCGCCACGGGGTTTGGTCGTAAGCTTTGGCAACGCGTCGGGCGCGGTGGACGGGGTGAACCTGGGCATTCTGTCGGCCAAGGGCTCGCTGTACGTGACCCGCCCGACGCTGGCGACCTACGCCAACAATCCGGCGAACTTGCAGGCGATGGCGGACGATCTGTTTTCGATGATCAAGAGCGGCAAGGTGCGCATTGATATCAACCAGCGCTACCCGCTGGCGGATGCGGCCAAAGCGCAGACCGAGTTGTCGGCGCGACGCACGACTGGCTCAACCATTCTGTTGCCTTGAGTGCGTCATCGCAGGCAAGCCAGCTCCCACATTTGACCGCGATGACTGATCAAATGTGGGAGCCGGGCTTGCCCGCGATGGCCGTGCCTCGATCTCAGGAGGGGCGCACAACCTCACCTGTCACCAGGTCCCGAATCAGGCTTGGGTTCTTGCGCCCACCCAGCGCGCCACCCAACACCAAGTCCACTTGCCCGCGGAAATACTGCTCCACGCGAATACGCGTGCGTGCCGCCGGGCGCCCCTGAGGGTTGGCCGACGTGGAGATCAACGGCCCGACCTGAGCGCACAAATCCCTCACCAACGGGTGATCAGTGACCCGCAACGCCACAGTGTCATGCATACCGGTGACCCATTCGGGCAACAAGTCCTGGTGGGGCACCAGCCAGGTATTCGGCCCGGGCCAGGTGCTGGCCATGCGATCGATCCAGGTGTCCGGGAAGTCTTCGAACAGGAAGTCGAATTGACGAATGTTGTCCGCTACCAGAATCAGGCCCTTGTCCACCGAGCGGTTCTTGATCGCCAATAGCCGATCCACCGCTTCTTCATTCCACGGGTCGCAACCCAGGCCCCAGACCGCCTCGGTCGGATAGGCAATCACCGCGCCTGCGCGAATTTCCCGTGCGGCTTGCAGCACACGCCACCTGTTGACCATTATTTAATCTCCGGACTAAAGCTCTGGGCAGTTTACCGATCTTCGTTACAAAACCCAGCGCCAAAAACCGGCAGCACCTAAACCTGGCAACGCGCCAGCCAGCGCCCGCTTTCGCAGATGACCTGGCCTTCCAGCTCCAGCTCCGTAAGAGTCGCCAGCACCTGGGACAACGGCCGACCACTGGCAATCGCCAGGGCTTCGCTGGTATGCGGCGCAGCATGCAGCAGTGCCACCAGTGGGTGGGTGATCGGCACCGGCGCAGGGCGCGATAACGCCTGCCAACCGCGCAGCGCCTCAAGGATGTGTTCGATGGTTTCCACCAGCACCGCGCCATCACGGATCAGTTGATGGCAACCCTTGGCACCGGGATGGTGAATGGAGCCAGGGATCGCATACACCTCGCGCCCTTGCTCTGCGGCCAGCCGTGCGGTGATCAGCGAACCGCTGGCCATGCTGGCTTCCACCACCAGAACCCCCAGCGAGAGCCCGCTGATAATCCGATTGCGCCGTGGAAAATTACCGGCCTGGGGCCCCGCGTCCAACGGAAACTCAGAAACCACCGCGCTGCCTTGGGCAATCATCGCGGCAGCGAGCTTGCGGTGGCGCTGTGGATAAAAATTTTCCAGCCCGGTGCCAAGCACCCCGACTGTACGACCGCCCACCTCCAGCGCTGCCTGGTGTGCTGCGCCGTCAATGCCCAGCGCCAAACCACTGGTGATGACAAAACCGGCGCTCGCCAGGCTGCGGGAAAACGCGGCGGCCGTGTCCATGCCGGGGCGGGAAGCACGCCGGCTACCGACCATGGCCAACTGTGGTTTTTCCAGAATGCCCGGGTCGCCCGCAACGAATAACAGCGGCGGTGCGTCGTCGATCTGAGCGAGCAAGGCCGGGTACTCAGGTTGGTCCCACATCAGCAAATGCTGGGCCGGACGCTCTAACCAGGCCAATGCCGTACTGGCGCCATCACGGATTTGCGGGCTACGCCGGGCATCGGCGCTGATGGCGGGCAACCCGAGGGAACGCCAGGCACTGGCGGGGGCACTGAGGGCCTTGGAGGCGCAGCCGAACGCTTGGATCAATACGTGAAAACGCTTGGGACCCAGTTCTGGCAGCCTGTGCAAGCGTAGTCGGGCTTCCAGCTCTGCCGGAGAAATTTCGCTACTGTTTATCGGATTCATTTGATCATCCTTGACCGGAACAAGCTGTGGATAACTCTGTTGGTAACTTATTTAGCAGGCTATTTATTGCGCTTGTTGACGGGTCTCGAAACGATCCTTTACAGCCAGCGCGCGTGAAGCACTGAGCACCAAGGCGTAGCTGAGTTTTTCATAGGTGCGAAACACCAGAAGAGTGCCGGCCCGTTCTTCCGGGAGTTGTGTTGGCGTGCCGGTAAGGACGTCTCGCACCGTGGCACCCGCCTTGATCACCGTCAGTAACTGGCCTTCGATCAATCCGTCGCGGCGGCCCTTGTTCAGGGTCACGGCGTCCAGAACACCAATCTGAGTGACGCCCCTGGGGATGTCGATGATGTGCCCTGCGATGAAAGCCGTGGATTTGGCTGACTCCAGGGTGTTCAGCGCGACCGGACGTTGGGCACCAAGCAAGCGGTCACCTGGACGGATTTCCTGGGTAACCCGCTGCACCGCCAGGGTGGTGAGGTCGTCGGCGAGTACAAAGCGTGCGGTGCCGATATCGTCGGCATTGATGCCCAGTAGCTCCTGGGTGCCTGGGTCGGTGTAGACCTTGCCTCGACGAAAGATTCCGTAGCTTGGCTGGGCCGGGTCCAGCTGACCGCGAGCATGCACGCGCTCACCGTTGGCCCCCAGCACGCGACCGCCTTGCGCTGCGACGATATAAGGCGCGTTGTCCAGGTCCTGGGGCGTATCGACAATCCGGTTATGCAGTAAAAAGTGCTGGATGGCCTGTTGCGTCGCGTGATCCAGGCGTTCAGTGGGCTTGGGAATCAACGCCATGGCGACGGGGGCCCACAGCAGCAAGACGAGTAGCGATTTCCTCATGGGGTGAATCTCCTTTATTATGTGCGTTCGCGTGAAATGCCTTGGCCCTCGTGGCTTCTGAGCGTTTCACACCGGCCGTGTGGGTCCATCCCACCGCCGATTGGTCTTTACCTCACATGTGCAGCAATTACGCTTATGGCTATTTTGAACATCCTCGAATTTCCCGACTCGCGCCTGCGCACGATCGCCAAGCCGGTGGCCGTAGTGGACGACAAGGTTCGTCAGTTGGTCGATGACATGTTTGAAACAATGTATGAAGCTCCGGGCATTGGCCTCGCCGCTACCCAGGTCAACGTGCATCTGCGTGTCGTGGTCATGGACCTGTCGGAAGATCGCAGCGAACCCCGGGTGTACATCAACCCCGAGTTCGAACCGCTGACCGATGAGATGGGCGAATACCAGGAAGGCTGCCTGTCGGTGCCGGAGTTCTACGAGAACGTCGAACGCCCGTTGCGCGTGAAGATCAAGGCCCTGGACCGTGATGGCAAACCGTTTGAGCTGATTGCCGAAGGTCTGTTGGCAGTGTGCATCCAACATGAATGCGACCACCTTAACGGCAAGCTGTTTGTCGATTACCTGTCCACGCTCAAGCGGGACCGGATCAAGAAGAAGCTGGAAAAAAAGCATCGCCAGCAAGCTTGATGCCCTTCTTCCAAAGGCTTGCTGCGGCAAGCCTTTTTCTTTTGTGACTGTTTTTAACCGAGAACTCCCATGACCGAGCCATTGCGCATTGTTTTTGCCGGCACCCCTGAATTCGCCGCCGAACACCTCAAGGCGCTGCTTGCCAGCCCTTATGACATCGTCGCGGTGTACACCCAGCCGGATCGCCCGGCCGGTCGCGGGCAAAAACTGATGCCGAGCCCGGTCAAGCTATTGGCGCTTGAACACAACATAGCGGTGCTGCAACCGCCGACCCTGCGTAACGCCGAAGCCCAGGCCGAACTGGCCGCGCTGAAACCGGACCTGCTGGTGGTGGTGGCCTACGGTTTGATCCTGCCCCAGGCGGTGCTGGATATCCCGCGCCTGGGTTGCATCAACAGCCATGCTTCGCTGCTGCCTCGCTGGCGTGGTGCGGCGCCGATCCAGCGCGCCGTGGAGGCGGGCGACAGCGAAAGCGGCGTGACCGTGATGCGCATGGAGGCGGGCCTGGACACCGGACCGATGCTGCTCAAGGTCACCACCCCGATCACCGCGCAAGACACCGGTGGCAGCCTGCACGACCGCCTTGCCGAAATGGGCCCACCTGCCGTGATCCAGGCCATCGCCGGCCTCGCAGCAGGCACCCTGGAAGGCGAGGTACAGGACGACAGCCTGGCCACCTACGCGCACAAATTGAACAAAGACGAAGCGCGCCTCGACTGGAGCCGCCCGGCCGTGGAGCTGGAGCGCCTGGTACGTGCCTTCAACCCATGGCCAATCTGCCATAGCACCCTGAACGGCGAAGCCTTGAAGGTGTTGAACGCGACCCTGGCCGACGGCAAAGGCGCCCCCGGCGAGATTATCGGCGCCAGCAAAGACGGGCTGTTGGTCGCTTGCGGTGAGCAGGCGCTGTGCCTGACACGTCTGCAATTGCCCGGCGGCAAAGCGCTGAACTTCAGCGATTTGTTCAATAGCCGCCGTGAGAAATTTGCCTTGGGCACGATCCTCGGGGTGGCCGCTCAATGAACCCACGTCTGGCCGCCGCCAAGGCACTCGCCGCCGTGCTCAACGGCAAAGCTTCGCTGAACAGTTCATTGCCGACACAACTGGATAAGGTCGAAGACCGGGATCGCGGTTTCACCCAAGACCTGGCCTTTGGCACCGCCCGCTGGCAGCCAAGGTTGTCGGCACTGGCAGCCAAGCTGCTGCAAAAACCGTTCAAGGCGGCAGACGCTGATGTCGAGGCGCTGTTGCTGGTGGGCCTGTATCAATTGCTCTACACCCGCGTACCGGCCCACGCCGCCATCGGTGAAACCGTCGGTTGCGCCGACAAGCTGAAAAAGCCCTGGGCCAAGGCCCTGCTCAATGCCGTACTGCGCCGGGCCCAGCGTGAAAGCGAAGCACTGCTGGCCGAGCTGGAACATGATCCGGTGGTGCGCACCGCCCACCCGCGCTGGCTGCAAAAATCCCTGAAAGCCTTCTGGCCCGAGCAATGGGAGGCTATCTGCGCGGCCAACAATGCGCACCCGCCGATGATCCTGCGGGTCAACCGTCGCCACCACAGCCGTGACGTGTACCTGCAATTACTCACCGACGCGGCCATCAATGCCAGCCCGTGCGTGTACAGCACCGACGGCATCGTGCTGGAAGCCGCCACCGATGTACGCAGCCTGCCGGGCTTTGCCGAAGGCTGGATCAGTGTGCAGGACGAGGCCGCGCAATTGGCGGCCGACCTGCTCGATTTGGCCCCCGGCCAGCGCGTACTCGACGCCTGCTGCGCGCCAGGCGGTAAGACCTGTCACATCCTTGAGGTTGAAAAAGACCTGGCCGGTGTAGTGGCTGTGGATCTTGAAGCCAAACGCCTGGTGCGCGTGCGGGAAAACCTTGCGCGCCTGGGCCTCAGCGCCGACCTGATCGCCGCCGACGGCCGCGACACAGCGACCTGGTGGGACGGCAAGCCATTCCAGCGCATCCTGCTGGACGCACCTTGCTCCGCCACCGGCGTAATCCGTCGGCACCCGGACATCAAGCTGACCCGCCAGCCCGACGACATCGCCGCCCTCGCGGTGCTGCAAGGCGAATTGCTTGACGCCCTGTGGCCAACCCTGGAAGTCGGCGGCATCCTGCTGTACGCCACCTGCTCCACGCTACCCACCGAAAATACCGAGGTCATCCAAGCCTTCCTCGCCCGCACCAGCGGCGCGCGCGAACTGGACCTCGCTACCAGCGCCGGCATCAAGCAGCCCCACGGCCGCCAACTGCTCGCGCAGGAAGGCGGGCACGATGGCTTCTACTACGCCAAACTGATCAAGATCGCCGCCGCACGCGGCTGAATGGGTTTAAGGGAGTGACCGGATGAAAATCATCATCCTTGGGGCAGGGCAGGTCGGAGGCACGCTGGCCGAACACTTGGCCGGCGAAGCCAACGACATCACCGTGGTCGACACCGATGCCGAGCGCCTGCGCAACCTGGGCGACCGCCTGGACATTCGCACGGTACAAGGCCGGGCGTCGTTTCCAACGGTGCTGCGTCAGGCGGGTGCCGACGATGCCGACATGCTTGTGGCGGTGACCAACAGCGACGAGACCAACATGGTCGCGTGCCAGGTCGCTCATACGTTATTCCACACCCCAACCAAGATCGCCCGGGTGCGCGAAGCGGCCTACCTGACTCGCGCCGGCCTGTTCGATAATGACGCTATTCCGGTGGACGTATTGATCAGCCCGGAACAGGTGGTCACCCACTACATCAAGCGCCTGATCGAAATCCCTGGCGCCTTGCAGGTGATCGACTTCGCCGAGGGCAAGGCGCAACTGGTGGCGGTAAAGGCGTACTACGGCGGGCCGTTGGTGGGCCAGCAACTGCGCCAGCTGCGTGAGCACATGCCAAACGTGGAAACCCGTGTGGCCGCGATTTTCCGTCGTGACCGGCCGATCCTGCCCCAGGGCGACACGGTGATCGAGGCCGACGACGAAGTGTTTTTCATCGCCGCCAAGGCGAATATTCGTGCAGTCATGAGCGAAATGCGCAGGCTCGACGAGAGTTACAAACGCATCGTCATCGCAGGCGGCGGGCAGATCGGCGAGCGGTTGGCCGAGGCCATCGAAAGCCGCTACCAGGTGAAGATCATCGAGATGAGCCCGACGCGTTGCCGGCATTTGTCCGACACCCTCGACAGCACTGTCGTACTGCAAGGCAGCGCCTCGGACCGCGACCTGCTGATGGAAGAAAACATCGCCGACGCCGATATCTTCCTCGCCCTGACCAACGATGACGAAGCCAACATCATGTCGTCGTTGCTGGCCAAGCGGCTGGGGGCGAAGAAGGTGATGACCATCATCAACAACCCGGCCTATGTGGACCTGATCCAGGGCGGCGATATCGACATCGCCATCAGCCCCCAACTGGCGACCATCGGTACCTTGCTCGCCCACGTGCGGCGTGGCGATATTGTCAGCGTGCACTCCCTGCGCCGGGGTGCGGCGGAAGCCATCGAGGCGATTGCCCACGGTGATTCGAAGTCGAGCAAAGTGATTGGCAAGGCCATCCGCGATATCGGCCTGCCGCCGGGTACCACCATTGGCGCAATCATCCGCGATGAAGAAGTGATCATCGCCCACGACGACACGGTGATCGCCACCGCAGACCATGTGATTTTGTTCCTTGTGGATAAAAAACATATCCGCGATGTAGAGAAGCTGTTCCACGTGGGCTTGAGCTTTTTCTGATCAAACGGAGTGACCGACATGCTCGAATCCCTGGAAAAAATGCTCGCCAAGGGTGTGGATAATTCGCTGCTGCGCTTCGGCTTGGGCAAGGGTTATCTGGACTTGAAAGACAACGCCAAAGCCGCCGAGCATCTGGGCAAGTGCCTCGAGTTCGATCCGAAGTATTCGGCGGCGTGGAAGCTGTTGGGCAAGGCGCACCAGGCGCAGGGTGACAGTGCCTCAGCACGACAGGCGTGGGAAAAAGGCATTGAAGCGGCCCAGGCCCACGGCGACAAGCAGGCCGAAAAAGAGATGACCGTGTTCCTGAA
The DNA here is from genome assembly GCF_023127835.1 of Pseudomonas sp. B329. Taxonomy (NCBI): domain Bacteria; kingdom Pseudomonadati; phylum Pseudomonadota; class Gammaproteobacteria; order Pseudomonadales; family Pseudomonadaceae; genus Pseudomonas; species Pseudomonas sp. B329. The sequence continues at coordinate 102,804 of NZ_SPKP01000052.1, forward strand.
GAAACTCGATCGACAGGCTTGATACAGGACTAAATGTGGGAGGGGGCTTGCTCCCGATGCCAGTGTGTCAGCCAATGCATATTTGACTGAACCACCGCTATCGGGAGCAAGCCCCCTCCCACATTGTTTCTATATCGGTCTTGAGTCAGGTGTGAATCAGTACCACCGCGCCTCACCCGGCGGGCGCTTCTTGAAGCGCTTCATGCTCCACATGTACTGGCTCGGGTAGGCGCCCACATAGCGCTCCACCACTTTGCTCATCGCCGCGCAGGAGGTGGCGGTGTCGGTGCTGTACATGTCTTCCGGCGCCGCTTCCAGGATCACTTTGTAGCCTGAGCCGTCCGGCAGGCGCAACGCGTGCAGGAATACGCCAACAGCCTTGTGGCCCGCGAGCATGTTCGGCACGAATTTGCTGGTGAGGGCCTGGGTGGCGAAAAACGGTACGAAGATGCCGGCGGACTCGGCTGGTTCCGGGTCGGCAGGAATGCCTACCTGGCCGCCTTTGCGCACTTCCTTGATCACGCTGAGAATGCCTTCCTTGGTCGACGCCGCCACGCGGTTGCCCAATTGCACGCGTTGTTTGCGCAGCAGTTCGTCCACCGCCTTGAGCTTGGGCGGGCGATAGAAAATGATCGGTTTGCACTGGCTGCAATAGAAGTGGTTCAGCACTTCCCAGTTGCCCAGGTGACTGGTGATACCCACCACGCCTTTGCCCGAGGCCAGGGCTTGGTGCAGCACTTCCAGGCCCTCGACTTCCCGCACCAGGTCGATGGAGCGCTGGGCTGGCCAGATCCACGCGCAAGCACTTTCGGTCAGGGACTTGCCGATGTCCATCAGGCTGCGGCCCACCAGGCGCTCGCGCTCGGCCGGGTCCATGTCCGGGAAGCACTTGGAAAGGTTGATCCGCACGGTGTCGCGGGAGCGGTTGGGGGTTTTCCACATGATCCAGCCGATGCCCGTGCCGACGGCTTGTACGGCGCGCCAGGGCAGCAGGGCAAACAACCGGAGAGCGCCTACCAGCAAGGCGCCTTTAAACTTTTCCACAGGTCACTCCTGATCGTGTGTGGTGCGCAAAACCGGCATTCTAACCGGCGTTGACCAAGTCCGCGTAACGGTCACAGTCCTGGGTGTGGTCCATGACCATGCCCGAGGCCTGCATGAAGGCGTAGCAAATGGTCGGCCCGACGAAGGTGAAACCGGCTTTTTTCAAGGCGCGGCTCATGGCTTCAGCCTCGGGTGTAATGGCCGGGACGTCGCTGCGATCCTTGAAGTGATTGACCTTGGGTTTGCCGCCGACAAATGACCACAGCAACCCCACCGGGTCTTCCAGCGCCAGCCAGGCCGCCGCGTTGCGCCGTGTAGCGTTGAGCTTCAAGCGATTGCGCACGATGCCCGGATCCTGCATCAGCGCCTCGATTTCTTCATCGCTTAACCGCGCCAGACGCTGCGCATCAAAGCCGAACAAGACCTTTCGATAATGCTCGCGTTTGCGTAAAACAGTGATCCAGGACAGACCCGCCTGGAACCCTTCGAGCAAAAGCAACTCGAACAAACCCTGCGCATCGCGCAGCGGCGTTCCCCACTCTTGATCGTGATAAGCCATGTACAGCGGATCTTCAGAACACCAAAAGCAGCGTGGCATAAGGCTCCAGGGAGTGGTGGCGGGGCCGAATCGGGTATACTCCCGCTCTTTAAATCGCAGCCCAAGTAACAGGTGAATTTCGTGAGCCAGCCTACGCCAGCCGTGCGTACCTTCCAAGACTTGATCCTCGCCCTCCAGCAATACTGGGCCGAGCAAGGTTGTGTGGTACTTCAGCCCTACGATATGGAAGTAGGCGCCGGCACTTTCCACACCGCTACATTCCTGCGGGCCATCGGCCCGGAAACCTGGAACGCCGCTTATGTGCAGCCCAGTCGTCGCCCGACTGACGGCCGCTACGGCGAAAACCCGAACCGTCTGCAGCACTACTACCAGTTCCAGGTGGTATTGAAGCCCAACCCGGACAACTTCCAGGAACTGTACCTGGGCTCGCTCAAGCATGTGGGCCTGGACCCACTGGTGCACGACATCCGTTTCGTCGAAGACAACTGGGAATCGCCAACTCTGGGCGCCTGGGGCCTGGGCTGGGAAGTCTGGCTCAATGGCATGGAAGTGACGCAGTTCACTTACTTCCAGCAAGCCGGCGGCATCGAATGCTACCCGGTGACCGGCGAGATCACCTACGGCCTGGAGCGTCTGGCCATGTACCTGCAAGGCGTGGATTCGGTCTACGACCTGGTATGGGCTGACGGCCCGTTCGGCAAGGTGACTTACGGCGATGTGTTCCACCAGAACGAAGTGGAGCAGTCCACCTACAACTTCGAACACGCCAACGTCGAGAAGCTGTTCGAACTGTTCGACTTCTATGAAAGCGAAGCCAAGCGCCTGATCGAACTCGACCAGCCGCTGCCGTTGCCAAGCTATGAAATGGTGTTGAAGGCGTCCCATACCTTCAACCTGCTGGACGCCCGCCGTGCCATCTCGGTAACTGCGCGCCAGCAATACATCCTGCGTGTGCGCACGCTGGCACGTTCCGTCGCCCAAGCCTATTTGCTGGCTCGCGCCAAGCTGGGCTTCCCGATGGCAACCCCTGACCTGCGTGATGAAGTGTTGGCTAAGCTGGAGGCTGCACAATGAGTGCTCAAGATTTCCTGGTTGAACTGGGCACCGAAGAGCTGCCACCCAAGGCACTCAATACCCTGGCCGATGCATTCCTGGCCGGTATCGAAAAAGGCCTGCAGACTGCCGGCCTGAAGTTTGAAGCCAAAAAAGTCTACGCCGCGCCGCGCCGCCTGGCTGTGCTGCTGACCGCGCTGGAAACCCAGCAGCCGGACCGCAACATCAACCTGGACGGCCCACCGCGCCAGGCAGCTTTCGATGCCGAAGGCAACCCGACACAAGCCGCCCTTGGCTTTGCCAAGAAATGTGGCGTAGAGCTGAGCGAGATCGACCAGAGCGGCCCGAAACTGCGTTTCAGCCAGGTCATCACCGGCAAGCCGACCGCCAGCCTGCTGCCGACCATCGTTGAAGACTCCCTGAACGACCTGCCTATCCCCAAGCGCATGCGCTGGGGTGCGCGCAAGGAAGAGTTCGTACGTCCGACCCAATGGCTGGTAATGCTGCTCGGTGACCAGGTCATCGATTGCACCATCCTCGCCCAGAAGGCTGGTCGTGATTCCCGTGGTCACCGCTTCCATCATCCCGAAAGCGTGCGCATCACTTCGCCGGCCAACTACCTCAACGACCTGCGCGCCGCTTACGTATTGGCCGATGCCAACGAGCGGCGCGAGTTGATCAGCAAGCGTACCGAAGAGCTGGCCCGCCTGCAGGAAGGCACCGCCATCGTGCCGCCAAGCCTGCTGGACGAAGTGACCGCCCTGGTGGAATGGCCGGTGCCGCTGGTGTGCTCGTTCGAAGAGCGTTTCCTCGACGTGCCACAAGAAGCGTTGATCACCACCATGCAGGACAACCAGAAGTATTTCTGCCTGCTGGACGCAGACGGTAAGTTGCTCCCGCGCTTTATCACCGTGGCCAACATCGAAAGCAAGGACCCGCAGCAGATCATCGCCGGTAACGAGAAAGTCGTTCGCCCGCGCCTGACCGATGCCGAGTTCTTCTTCAAGCAAGATAAGAAACAGAAGCTCGAAGACTTCAACCTGCGCCTGCAAAACGTGGTGTTCCAGGAAAAACTCGGCAGCGTCTACGACAAGGCAGTACGGGTTTCCAAGCTGGCCGCCTACATTGCGCCACGCATTGGCGGCGATTCCGCCTGGGCTGCGCGTGCAGGCTTGCTGTCCAAGTGCGACCTGGCCACCGAGATGGTCGGCGAGTTCCCGGAGATGCAAGGTGTCGCCGGCTACTACTACGCGCTCAACGACGGCGAACCGCAAGATGTCGCCCTGGCCCTGAACGAGCAGTACATGCCACGCGGTGCCGGCGCTGAACTGCCGACCACCCTGACCGGTGCAGCCGTGGCGATCGCCGACAAGCTGGATACCCTTGTGGGTATCTTCGGTATCGGCATGTTGCCAACCGGCAGCAAAGACCCGTACGCCCTGCGCCGAGCGGCCCTGGGCGTGCTGCGTATCCTCATCGACAAGAAGCTCGACCTCGACCTGACCCAGGCCGTGGTGTTCGCCGTCGGCCAGTTCGGTGCCAAGGTCAAGCAAGCCGGCCTGGCCGAACAAGTGCTGGAGTTCGTGTTCGACCGCCTGCGTGCGCGCTACGAAGACGAAGGCGTAGATGTGTCGGTGTACCTGTCGGTACGTGCCCTGCAGCCGGGTTCGGCGCTGGACTTCGACCAGCGCGTACAAGCCGTGCAGGCCTTCCGCAAACTGCCGGAAGCCGATGCACTGGCCGCCGTGAACAAGCGTGTGTCGAACCTGCTGAGCAAGGCCGAAGGCCTGGGCAATGCCGACGTCGACCCTGGCCTGTTTGCAGACGCCAAGGAGTTTTCGCTGAACTCGGCCATCGCCAAGGCTGAAAACGCCGTGAAGCCGCTGATCGCCGAGCGCAACTACGCCGAAGCATTGGCGCGCCTGGCCACCTTGCGTGAGCCGGTGGATGCGTTCTTCGAAGCCGTGATGATCAATGCCGAAGATGCCGGCGTGCGCAAAAACCGCTACGCCATGCTGGCGCGCCTGCGTGGCTTGTTCGTCAATATCGCTGACATTTCGACGCTGAGCTGACCATGTTGAAACTGCTGATTCTCGATCGGGACGGAGTGATCAACTACGACTCCGACGCTTACATCAAGTCGGTGGCGGAATGGATTCCACTGCCCGGTTCGATCGAGGCCATCGCGCAGTTGAGCAAAGCTGGCTGGACAGTGGCGATCGCCACCAACCAGTCCGGCATCGCCCGTGGTTACTACGACATCGCCACCCTGGACGCCATGCACGCACGCCTGCGCGCGTTGGTGGCCGAGCAGGGCGGTGAGGTGGGGCTGGTGGTGTACTGCCCCCACGGGCCGGATGAGGGCTGCGATTGCCGCAAACCCAAACCCGGCATGTTGAAAACCATTGCAGAACATTACAAGGTGCCCTTGGCTGGGATATGGTTCGTCGGGGACAGCCTCGGTGACCTGGAGGCGGCCAAAGCCGTCGACTCTCAGCCAGTTTTGGTTAAGACCGGGAAAGGCGAAAAGACCCAGGCGAAAAACCTGCCGGTAGGCACCTTGATTTTTGACGATCTGGCGGCCGTTGCCGCAGAACTTATCAACAACTAGCCGCCCTCGACTTCCTGACCAAGGATTGTTCGGGAGTGCGCTTTTAACAGGCGGGCCGTGTCCCGCAACGGTAAATGCCGCCATGTCGATCTTGCAGGCCATCAGAACCTTTTTCTTTTACCTGCTGCTGGGCACCAGTTCGTTTCTCTGGTGCACCCTGAGCTTTTTTATTGCCCCCTTCCTGCCGTTCAAGGCGCGTTATCGCTTCATCAACGTTTATTGGTGCCGTTGCGCGTTGTGGCTGAGCAAGGTGTTCCTGAACATCCGTTTTGAGGTCAAGGGCGCAGAAAACGTCCCGGACCAACCCTGCGTGATTTTGTCGAACCACCAAAGCACTTGGGAAACCTTCTTTCTTTCCGCGTACTTCTCGCCCCTGAGCCAGGTGCTTAAGCGTGAACTGTTGTACGTACCGTTCTTTGGCTGGGCCATGGCCATGTTGCGCCCGATCGCCATTGACCGTGACAACCCCAAGGCGGCGCTCAAGCACGTGGCCAAGAAGGGCGACGAGTTGCTCAAGGACGGCGTCTGGGTACTGATCTTCCCCGAAGGTACGCGTGTGCCCTACGGCACCGTAGGTAAGTTCTCACGGGGCGGTACGGCATTGGCGGTCAACGCCAACCTGCCGGTGCTGCCCATTGCCCACAATGCCGGCAAGTTCTGGCCGAAGACCGGCTGGGCCAAACGCGCTGGCACCATCACCGTGGTTATAGGCGAGCCGATGTACGCAGAAGGCGAGGGGCCGCGTGCGATTGCTGCACTGAACGACCGCGCCGCTGCATGGAATGAAGCACAGCAGCGAGCCATGGGTTCCCTGCCTCCTGAGCCCTTGGTAGTCGAGACCCCGGCGATTTGAGGATCTGTGGATAACCTGTGCACGCTTTGTTGGCGAATTGGCTTTTTTGATTCATAACCTTATGATTTAGCTGCATATTTCTGAAGGTCATAAAATCTCGAAAAACGTGCATAAGTTTTTTCTTCATAAAAAAACCGGTCCTTGTGACCGGTTTTTTATGCACAGCAGAAAAGTCGGTTTTTTAGTCTTCCAACTGCGGCAATAACAGGATGAATGTCGAGCCCTTGCCCAGCTCACTTTCACAAACGATGCGTCCACCGTGCCGTTCCACCACGGCCTTAACCATCGTCAGCCCCAGTCCAAGACCGTCACTGCCCTGGGCCGAATCGAAACGCCGGTATTGGCTGAACAGTTCCGGTAAATCCTCGGGGGCAATCCCCGGCCCCTGATCGCTGATGCGGCATTCCAACCACCCCTGTGCACTGCCGTGTCTTAACCTGACGGTAGTGCCGGAAGGGGAGTATTTGATCGCATTCTCCAGCACGTTGAACAACGCACGGGTGAGCAGTGATTGATCGGCATGGATCATGGCTTCATCCGCCTCATCCAGGTCGTGGACCAGGTGGATGCCCTTGAGTTGCGCAATCACCGCCACTTGATCAAAGGCGTCCATCACCAGCATGGCGAACAAGGTAGGCTGGAACTGGTAACCGTCAGCCTCGGCCTTGGCCAATTGCACAAAGGATTCGGTAAGGCTCAAGGCCCGTCGGACCTGTTGCTCGACCTGGGCAAAGACTGGCGATTCGCCGTTATGCACATCCAGCAGGGCGAGGATCGCCGAATGGGGTGCGCGTAGGTCGTGGGAGAGGAAACGCAGCATGGTCTCGCGATGCTGCTGGGCTTCTCGCTCCTTGCTCAGGTCCGTCAGGCTCAACAACCAGCCGAGGGCGAAGTCACCTTCGGCCGGAAGCAAGGGCGCAAGCTCCATCCGCAGACTGCGCTGGTGGATATCGCGGAACTCAACCAATTCCAGTGCTGACAGGGCAGGGCGTACGCCGTTATGCAGCGGGGGATAACCCAGATCGGCGAGTTGTTCGATGAGGTTTGAATTGACCAGGTCGTTACCGAACACATCACGGGCTACACGGTTGGCCAACAGAATATTGCCCTGTGGGTCGGTTATCAGCGTAGCCACCGGCAGGCACTCCAACCCGTCAGCCATAAAGCGCCGCGTATCACGCGTACGACTGACTGCCTGCTCAAGGGCAAAGATCCGCCCCTGCAACACATCACCCTTGCTGGCGGGCGCACGACGACGCTCCGGCAGCACCTTGGGCTCGTTATCCAGCCGCGCCAGTTCCCAACCAAAGTAGGCCAGGATGACGCTCAGGCGCCGCCAGTTCCAGATGAGATAGCTGAGTAACAGCCCGATCAAACACGCGGCGGGAGACCACCAATGCCCAAGGCGCAGCAATGCCCATGAGCCCACCAGCGCCGCGGTCATGCCACCCAGGGTCATCCACAGGGCGTAGCGAGGGCGATACAGCAGAAGGCCCAGCAGCAAGGTCACCAGGGATGTCGCCAACAGGGCAGCAAGCCATCCGGGCAGGTCGACAATGCTGCGTCCCTGCAACAGACCATTGAGGATATCGGCCTGGATTTCCACTCCTGCGGTCGTGCCGACGGTGGAGGAGAGCGGTGTCACAAAACGATCGGCCATTCCATACGCCGTGGCACCTATCAGAATCAGCCGGCCGCGCAGTGTTTCGGGAGGTACCTCGCCGCGTAATACGCTGAGGTAGGACACGCTGGGAAAGTGGTCATCTTCCGAGGTGAAAGGCACGCGGATTTCATGCTCTTGATGCCACTGCTGGCTGCTGGGCTCCTGGGTCAGGCCCGGCATTACCGGTGCTTGCTCACTCAGCGCAAACGCCAACCATGCCAATTGAGGGAGCGTGCTTCCCGGCGGGCCTTCACGCAGATACACGCTGCGTACGATGCCGTCGCTATCCGCTTCGACGTTGATATGCCCCACGCCCTTGGCGCACTTGAGCAACGGTGACAGCGGCTCTCCTGGCAGGCTGGGACTTACGCTGCTATCACCGACGATGGGCAGCAGTACATTGCCAGCATTGCAGACCGCATCAGCCAACCGTCGTCCATCGGCCCCCTTGCTAGGTTCGCTGAAGACTACGTCAAACAGAATGCCTGCCGGCTGGGCGGCGCTAAGGCGTTCAATCAGATCTGCATGCACGCTGCGCGGCCACGGCCATGGGCCGAGTACTTCCAGGCTGGGCGCATCAATGGTGACCAGCAGAATCCGTGGATCCACCGGTAAAGGTGTCAGGCGGCGCAGGCTGTCGTAGAGAGGGTTATTCAGTGCCAGGCCCGGGCTCAAGGACAGGTAAACGGTAAAGGGCAGTAACACCAGCCCGATCAACAACCATTCACGGACCAACCCGTGGAATAACAGCTGTGCCTGGGAGGGTTGGCGTTTCTCGGCTTTGCGCCATAGTTTCACAGGGCTACCGCCGAAAGTATGCGAAGGCATTGATGGTCATCGGATAAAGGTGTCATAGGCCCGCTCCCTTTCCATGTGGTGACGTTCAACAGTGTTCTGAAACCAGTGAAGCTTATTTCGGTCTCAGTTGAGGACTTTACCCAGAACCGTGCAACAAACCATACCTCACCTTGTTGCAGGGCAGGGGTATGAGCGAGTCCTTTTCCTCACAGACAGGAGCCGGTATCTTTGCTTTGAGCATCACGGGATCTTATCAGCGTATCGAGAGATACAAGGATCGTAGAATCCGCCCATAATTGTTCAGATTCAGAGGCTGGCTTTGCACAGTCGCCACTCATTAAAGCAGTCGTATTTTTTGTAGGAAGGACCCCAATGCGAGTCGCAATACTGGATGACGAGCCCGCCGAGTTGCGACGGGTGGAACAGACACTGCGACAGATTCCCAGCACTGCGGAACAGCCATGGTCGCTGCATTTCTTTGAGCGCGGCGAAGACCTGCTGCGCCAACTGCGGCGGGAAACCTTTGACCTGCTGATCCTGGACTGGCAACTGCCGGATATCTCGGGCATTGCCTTGTTGCGCTGGACCCGCGAACACATGGAATCGCCCCCCGCGGTAATCATGCTCACCAGTCGCGATGCCGAAAGCGATATCGTCACCGCATTGAACAGCGGCGCAGATGATTACGTCAGTAAACCCTTTCGCCCCAACGAGCTCAAAGCACGCGTCAGCGCCGTCCTGCGACGTCACGGCTTACAGAAGTCGGCTACCCAGGAAGTACAGAGCTTTAATGATCTAACCTTCGACGATGCCGAACTGACCGTCACCCGCGCAGGCAAACCCATTAACCTGACAGAACGGGAATACCGCCTGGCCAGTTGCCTGTTTGCCAACCTGGCCCGGCCGCTGTCTCGCGAGTACCTGTATGAGCGGTTTTGGAGCCATGAGGAAATGGTCTCGTCACGGCCTTTGGATACCCATATCTACCGTCTGCGTAACAAGCTCGGGCTGACGGCGGATCGCGGCTGGCAGCTGTTGACGATCTATGGATATGGGTATCGTTTGGAGAGTGTGGCGACAACGGCGCAAAGTTGAAATCTTGATGTTCCACGTGGAGCATTTTAAAACGCTTAACCATCACCCAATAAAAAAGGCCAACGCTAAGCGTTGGCCTTTTTGTTCAAGCAGGTTTACCTGATCAGAAATCCAGGTTAGACACCGCCAAGGCGTTGCTCTCGATGAAGTCACGACGAGGCTCGACCGCATCACCCATCAGGGTGTTGAAGATCTGGTCTGCGCCAATGGCGTCTTCGATGGTCACACGCAACATACGACGCTGAGCCGGGTCCATGGTGGTTTCCCACAGCTGATCCGGGTTCATCTCGCCAAGACCTTTGTATCGCTGGATGGTATGGCGCTTGGTGCTTTCAGCCATCAGCCAGTCCAGGGCTTCCTTGAACTCTTTGACCGCTTTCTTGCGCTCGCCACGCTGAATGTAAGCACCATCGTCCAGCAGGGTGCTCAGTTGCGCGCCGAGGGTAACGACCGTTTTGTAATCGTTGCTGCCGAAGAAGTCGCGGTTGAAGGTGACGTAGTTGGACAAACCGTGGGAGATCAGTTCGACCTCCGGCAGCCACACGTTACGTTCGCGGTCTTCGCGCAGGCTGGCTTTGTACACCAGGCCAGACTTCTCAACGGTACGCAGACGCACTTCGTACTGGGCCAGCCAATCCTGCATGGCGGCGTGATCGCCCAACTGCTCCAGGCTCACGGCCGGCAGGTAGATGAAGTGCTCGGTCAACTCCTGAGGATACAAGCGCGACAAACGCTTGAGCGTCTTCATGACCATACGGAAGTCGTTGACCAGACGCTCCAGCGCCTCACCGGAGATGCCCGGGGCTTCGTCGTTCAGGTGCAGGCTGGCATCTTCCAGGGCCGACTGCGTCATGTATTCTTCCAGGGCGTCGTCGTCTTTGATGTATTGCTCTTGCTTGCCTTTTTTCACCTTGTACAACGGCGGCTGGGCAATGTAGATGTAGCCACGCTCGATCAGCTCTGGCAGCTGACGGAAGAAGAACGTCAGGAGCAGGGTACGGATGTGCGAACCGTCGACATCAGCATCGGTCATGATGATGATGTTGTGGTAACGCAGCTTGTCGATGTTGTACTCATCACGGCCAATACCGCAGCCGAGTGCAGTGATCAAGGTGCCGACTTCCTGAGAGGAAATCATCTTGTCGAAGCGCGCCTTCTCAACGTTGAGGATCTTGCCCTTCAACGGCAGGATGGCCTGGGTGCGACGGTTACGACCCTGCTTGGCGGAACCGCCAGCAGAGTCACCTTCCACCAGGTACAGTTCGGAGAGGGCAGGGTCCTTCTCCTGGCAGTCAGCCAGTTTGCCAGGCAAGCCGGCGATATCCAGCGCGCCTTTACGACGGGTCATCTCACGGGCTTTACGCGCGGCTTCACGGGCGCGGGCAGCATCGATCATCTTGCCGACAACCAGCTTGGCCTCGTTGGGGTTTTCCAACAGGAAGTCGGAGAAGTACTTGCCCATTTCCTGTTCAACCGCGGTCTTCACTTCGGAAGACACCAGCTTGTCTTTGGTCTGGGAGCTGAACTTCGGATCCGGAACCTTGACCGAGATAATCGCCGTCAGGCCTTCACGGGCATCGTCACCGGTGGTGGCGACTTTATGCTTCTTCGCCAAACCTTCCGCTTCAATGTAGGTGTTCAGGTTACGCGTCAACGCAGAACGGAAACCCACCAGGTGAGTACCGCCATCGCGCTGGGGAATGTTGTTGGTGAAGCACAACAGGTTCTCGTTGAAGCTGTCGTTCCACTGCAGGGCGATTTCCACGCCGATGCCGTCTTCACGCTGGATGTTGAAGTGGAACACTTGGTTGACCGCAGTCTTGTTGGTGTTCAGGTATTCAACAAACGCACGCAGGCCGCCTTCGTACTTGAACAACTCTTCCTTGCCGCTGCGCTCATCCTTGAGGACGATGCCAACACCGGAGTTGAGGAAGGACAGTTCACGAATCCGCTTGGCCAGGATGTCCCAGCTGAAGTGGATGTTCTTGAAGGTCTCAGCCGATGGCTTGAAGTGGATCTGGGTACCGGTGGTTTCACTGTCACCAACGATTTTCATCGGTTCCTGCGGCACACCGTGGACGTAAGTCTGTTCCCAGATCTTGCCGCTACGGCGAACGGTGAGAATCAACTCTTCGGACAGAGCGTTCACTACCGACACACCTACACCGTGCAAACCGCCGGATACTTTATAGGAGTTGTCGTCGAATTTACCGCCGGCGTGGAGCACGGTCATGATGACCTCTGCCGCCGAAACGCCTTCTTCTTTGTGCACGTCTACCGGGATGCCACGACCGTTGTCACGCACGGTAATGGACTCATCCGGGTGGATGATAATGCTGATGTCGTCGCAGTGACCGGCCAGAGCTTCGTCGATGGAGTTATCGACCACCTCGAACACCATGTGGTGCAGACCGCTACCATCATCGGTGTCGCCAATGTACATACCGGGACGTTTGCGTACGGCATCCAAACCTTTCAGCACTTTAATGCTGGTCGAGTCGTACGTGTTTTCTTCGCTCATGCCTTCACTCCCGATGGTCGTGGGTCTGGGTGATACGGCCTTGTTCCACGTGGAACAAAGCGACTGGCGTTTCCGTCTGCCAGCCTTCCCTCAATAATTCGTGGTCTACACAGGTAATGAATACCTGGCAGCGTAAGTCTTCCAACAAGCGGCATAGCGAACGGCGGTGCTGCTCGTCGAGCTCCGACGGCAAGTCATCCACCAGATAAATACACTGACCGCGCCTTGCCTGGCTAACCAAGTGCCCTTGCGCAATACGCAGCGCACACACCACCAACTTCTGCTGGCCGCGGGACAAAATATCCGCAGCATTATGTGCACCTAATCTAAGGCGCAAATCAGCGCGTTGGGGGCCGGCCTGGGTGTGTCCGATTTGCTGATCCCGCTGCAGGGACGTCGCAAGCACAGCACTGAGCTCACGGTCTTTGTCCCAACCTCGGTAGTAACTCAGCGTCAGCCCCTCGAGGTCCAGTAACTCGCTCAAGGTCTGCTCAAAGACTGGTTTCAAGGCTTTGATATAGGCACGACGGTATTCATCTATTTCGTCGCTGGCCAGGCACAGCTCTCGGTCCCAGGCTGCTTGCGAAGCGGCGTCAAGTGTACCATGCCGCAGCCATGAGTTCCGCTGCCGCAGGGCCTTCTGCAGGCGCTGCCAAGTGGCCATGAAGCGGGGTTCCACGTGGAACACACCCCAATCCAGAAATTGGCGGCGGATTTTCGGTGCACCTTCCAACAGGCGGAAGCTGTCGGGGTTGATCAACTGCAACGGCAGAATTTCTGCCAGTTGTGCGGCACTGCGCGCATTTTGCCCGTCGATACGAATCTGAAACTCCCCGCCGCGATCGCGGGATATCCCCAGTGCGCTCTGACCACCCTCCGCCAACTCGACTTGGCCAAACACTGTACACGCCAACTGTTCGTACTGAATCACCGGCAACAGGCGGGCACTGCGGAAGGAACGGGCCAGCCCCAACAAGTGGATAGCTTCCAGCACACTGGTTTTGCCACTGCCGTTGGCGCCATGGAGGATATTGATGCGGGGGGAAGGGGAGAAGGTCACCGGGTGCAGATTACGCACCGCGGTGACAGAGACGCGACTAAGGGACATCTAGCTTCTGCTGAGCATGATTACAGGCGCATCGGCATGACAACGTAAGCCGAGTCGTCGTTATCGGATTCTTGCACCAGGGCGCTGCTGTTGGAGTCCGACAGGATCAGGCGAACCTGTTCGGTAGTCATGACGCCCAGCACGTCCAACAGGTAGCTCACGTTAAAGCCGATTTCCAGAGAGCCGCCGTTGTAGTCGACGCCCACTTCTTCTTCTGCCTCTTCCTGCTCCGGGTTGTTGGCCTGGATTTTCAATTGCCCGTTGGCCAATTGCAGGCGAATACCACGGTACTTTTCGTTCGACAGAATCGCAGTACGGCTGAACGCTTCACGCAAGGCCTGGCGATCGCCAATCACCAGCTTGTCGCCACCTTTAGGCAACACACGCTCGTAATCCGGGAACTTGCCGTCAACCAATTTGGAGGTGAAGGTGAACTCACCAGTGGTCGCGCGGATATGGTGCTGACCCAACACGATGCTGACATTGCCGTCCGGCTCGGTGAGCAAACGCGCCAACTCAAGGATACCTTTGCGCGGAACGATCACCTGGTGACGATCAGGCTGGCCGATATCGGCACGCATCGAGCACATCGCCAGACGGTGACCGTCAGTGGCAACCGCACGAATGATGCCTTCGGATACTTCCAGCAACATGCCGTTAAGGTAGTAGCGCACGTCCTGCTGGGCCATGGCGAAGCTGGTGCGCTCGATCAAGCGACGCAGCTTGCTTTGCTCCAGGCTGCACGTCAGCGAGCCTGGCCCTTCTTCCACGGTTGGGAAGTCATTGGCCGGCAAGGTCGACAGAGTGAACCGGCTACGGCCAGCCTTGACCACCAATTTTTGCTCATCGACCTTGATGTCAATCAGCGCATCGTTGGGCAGGCTTTTGCAGATGTCCATCAGCTTGCGCGCCGGCACAGTGATTTCGCCGGGTTCGGCGGGCTCTTCAAGCTGCACACGACCAACCAGCTCGACTTCCAGGTCGGTACCGGTCAAGGACAACTGCTGGCCTTCGACCACAAGTAATACGTTGGAGAGCACCGGCAAGGTCTGTCGGCGCTCGACGACGCCTGCGACCAGTTGCAGGGGTTTCAACAGGGCTTCGCGTTGAATGGTGAAATGCATGGTCTAGTCCCTTGCCTTAATAAGCTGCGCTGGTGTCATCACGTAGTCAGTGTACGCAGCAGGTTCTTGTAGTCCTCGCGAATATCCGCGTCGGATTCCTTAAGTTCGTTGATTTTGCGGCAGGCGTGCAAGACCGTGGTGTGGTCGCGACCGCCAAACACATCGCCGATTTCCGGCAGGCTGTGGTTGGTCAGCTCCTTGGAGAGAGCCATAGCCACCTGACGCGGGCGTGCAACCGAGCGCGAACGGCGCTTGGACAGCAGGTCGGAAATCTTGATCTTGTAGTACTCGGCCACGGTGCGCTGGATGTTATCCACACTCACCAACTTGTCCTGCAGGGCCAACAAGTCTTTCAGGGATTCGCGAATCAACTCAATGGTGATATCACGGCCCATGAAGTGCGAGTGAGCGATGACCCGCTTGAGCGCGCCCTCCAGCTCACGCACGTTGGAGCGAATGCGTTGGGCAATAAAGAAGGCAGCGTCGTGAGGCAGATCAACCTTTGCCTGATCGGCCTTCTTCATCAGGATCGCAACCCGGGTTTCCAGCTCCGGCGGTTCCACCGCAACGGTCAGGCCCCAGCCGAAACGCGACTTCAGGCGCTCTTCCAAGCCTTCAATTTCTTTCGGGTAACGGTCACTGGTCAAGATGACCTGCTGGCCACCTTCGAGCAGGGCGTTGAAGGTGTGGAAAAACTCTTCCTGGGAACGTTCCTTGCGAGCGAAGAACTGAATGTCATCGATCAGCAAAGCATCAACGGAGCGGTAGAAACGCTTGAACTCGTTGATCGCATTGAGCTGCAGGGCCTTGACCATGTCAGCCACGAAGCGCTCCGAATGCAGGTACACGACCTTGGCGTTCGGGTTCTTCTTTAATAGGTGGTTACCTACGGCGTGCATCAAGTGCGTCTTACCCAAGCCAACGCCACCATAAAGGAAGAGCGGGTTGTAACCGTGCTTGGGGTTATCGGCGACTTGCCAGGCAGCTGCACGGGCCAGCTGGTTGGACTTGCCCTCGACGAAGTTCTCGAAGGTGAAGGTGCGGTTCAGATAACTGGTGTGCTTGAGCCCACCCTCAACCTGCACAGTGCGCTGTTCGGCACGAACGGGAGCCTGCTGGGAGCTGGCGCCTGCCATCGGATCGAAGCTGTCGCGAGACGGTTCTTCATGCTCTGGCGCATTTTTTTGCGCAGAGGATTTGGACGACGTTGCAGCAGGTGCAGTAGAAGCAGCAACCGGTGCCGCTGCCGCCTGGGCTTGCGATGCCGCTGCAGCCAAAGGCGCGTTCGGCGCAGCACGGGGTGCTGAGCTACGTTTGCTGCCTATTAATAAGGAGAGCACGGGCGCGAGGCCATTGCCATGTTCATCGAGCAATTCGAGAACGCGGCTCAGGTACTTCTCATTGACCCAGTCGAGAACAAAACGATTGGGTGCGTAGACACGCAACTCGTCGCCTTCGGCTTCGACCTGTAGCGGACGGATCCAGGTGTTGAATTGCTGGGCAGGCAGCTCATCGCGCAAAAGCTCCACGCACTGCTGCCAAAGTTCCACTGACACGGATATCCCCTAAGTTGAAAGCCGGTGAGGCAAAAACAGCCGCCATTGTAGCGACCAGCCGCCCACTTATCCACATGTAGGTTGCTCACAGGGCACCCAAAATCAATGTGTTAACCGCAGAAAAGGCGACCAATGGTCTGTGCATAAGCTCTGTGGATAAGCCACCCTGAGCTCGTTGCACAAGTGGGGGCAAAAGTCTGTGGGTAACCGGCCTGTGGATAACAACCCATTCCACGCACAGCTTATCCGATAGCGCAGCACAGGCAGAGCACTGCTTCTCCCCCGTGTTGTCATTCTCTGTACAGCACGCAGAATAAGGGCTAAAGGCAGTTATCCACAGATGATCTCCTGGCTAGCTTTTATAAGCTTTACAGAAAAGCTTTAAATAACTTCCTTCTTTATTTTTATATCTATGGCATAGCGGATGAAAGCAGAACGGCTCGGAAGGCGGCAAAGATCTAATTGAAGGAAAAGCTGGTTGGAAATTGACCTAGAGGCTTGCTTTCTCTAGAATCGCCGGTCTCTTAAAACGGGGGCCATTCCGGCCCGTTGTGGACGAACCAGGTAACAACGCCATGAAACGTACTTTCCAACCAAGCACCATCAAACGCGCCCGTACTCACGGCTTCCGTGCTCGCATGGCTACCAAGAACGGCCGTGCTGTCCTGTCGCGTCGCCGCGCCAAAGGTCGTGCGCGTCTGGCAGTTTGATAATCCGGTACTGGTGGTGAGTCAGGACTTCAGTCGGGAAAAGCGTCTGCTTACCCCCCGGCATTTCAAGGCAGTCTTTGACTCCCCCACCGGCAAGGTTCCGGGGAAAAATCTCCTGCTCCTTGCGCGTAACAACGATCTTGATCACCCCCGTCTCGGGCTGGTGATTGGCAAGAAGAGCGTCAAGCTCTCCGTTGAGCGCAATCGCCTCAAGCGTCTGATGCGCGAATCGTTTCGCCTCCACCAGGACACTCTGGTTGGTTGGGATATTGTTATCGTCGCGCGCAAAGGCTTGGGTGATGTAGAAAACCCCGAATTGATTCAGCATTTCGGCAAGCTCTGGAAACGTTTGGCTCGTACCCACAAGCCAGCACCAGCAGTCAGCACCGAAACTGTAGGGGTAGACAGCCTTGATGCGTAAACTGGCAATCGTTCCGATCCAGTTTTATCGCTATGCCATTAGTCCTCTGATGGCCAGCCACTGTCGTTTCTACCCCAGTTGTTCCTGCTACGCGTTAGAGGCCATAGAAAATCATGGTCTTCTGCGCGGTGGCTGGCTGACCTTTCGTCGTTTAGGTCGCTGTCATCCGTGGAATCCCGGTGGTTATGACCCGGTTCCACCTATCCCTACCTCCCGTTCTTCTTCGATGGCCGAGTAATCATGGATATTAAACGCACAATCCTGATCGTCGCCCTGGCAATCGTGTCCTATGTCATGGTCCTTAAATGGAACCAGGACTACGGCCAGGCTGCCCTGCCGACTCAGAATGTTGCTACCAATCAGGCTGCGCCGGCTATTCCGGACACCCCGCTGGGTAACAATGCGTCCGCGAGTGCCGATGTTCCCAGCGCGAATGGCGAGACAAGTGCCCCGTTAGAAACGCCAGTGGTCACCAACAAAGACCTCATCCACGTGAAAACGGATGTGCTCGACCTGGCTATCGACCCACAAGGTGGTGATATTGCACAGCTGAAGCTGCCGCTTTATCCACGTCGCCAGGATCATCCGGATGTTCCGTTCCAGCTGTTCGATAACGGCGGTGAACGTACTTATCTGGCGCAAAGCGGCCTGACCGGCACCAATGGTCCGGATGCACGTGCTACCGGTCGTCCGGTTTATTCGACCGAGCAAAAGACTTATCAACTGGCAGACGGCCAGAACCAGTTGAACGTCGACCTGAAATTCAGCCTCGACGGCGTCAACTACATCAAGCGTTTCAGCTTTACCCGTGGTTTGTACGATCTGAAGGTCACTTACCTGATCGACAACACCAGCGACAAAGCCTGGAGCGGCAACCTGTTTGCCCAGCTCAAGCGTGACGCCAGTTCCGATCCGTCTTCCAGCACCGCCACCGGCACCGCGACTTACCTGGGCGCCGCCCTGTGGACAAGTAACGAGCCGTACAAAAAAGTGTCGATGAAAGATATCGACAAGGGCACGCTGAAAGAAACCGTCCAGGGTGGCTGGGTAGCGTGGCTGCAGCACTACTTCGTGACCGCCTGGATTCCGAACAAGGGTGACGCGAACCTGGTTCAAACCCGCAAGGACAGCCAGGGCAACTACATCATTGGGTTCACTGGCCCGGCGTTGACCGTCGCTCCAGGTGCCAAGGCTGAAACCAGCGCTACCCTGTACGCCGGTCCTAAAAGCCAGGCCGTATTGAAAGAGTTGTCCCCAGGTCTGGAACTGACTGTGGATTACGGCTTCCTGTGGTTCATTGCCCAGCCGATCTTCTGGCTGTTGCAACATATCCACAGCATCGTCGGCAACTGGGGCTGGTCGATCATCTTCCTGACCATGCTGATCAAGGGGATCTTCTTCCCACTGTCGGCAGCCAGCTACAAGTCGATGGCGCGTATGCGTGCCGTTGCCCCGAAACTGGCGGCACTGAAAGAACAACATGGCGATGACCGGCAGAAAATGTCGCAGGCCATGATGGAGCTGTACAAGAAAGAGAAGATCAACCCGCTGGGTGGATGCTTGCCTATTCTGGTACAGATGCCGGTGTTCCTGTCGCTGTACTGGGTACTGCTGGAAAGCGTGGAAATGCGCCAAGCGCCGTTCATGCTGTGGATAACTGACCTGTCGATCAAGGACCCGTTCTTTATCCTGCCGATCATCATGGGCGCGACCATGTTTATCCAGCAGCGTCTGAACCCAACCCCGCCGGATCCGATGCAGGCCAAGGTAATGAAAATGATGCCAATCATCTTCACCTTCTTCTTCCTGTGGTTCCCTGCTGGCTTGGTACTGTACTGGGTGGTCAACAACGTGTTGTCGATCTCTCAACAGTGGTACATCACACGTAAGATCGAGGCGGCTACCAAAAAAGCCGAGGCGTAATTTACTCTGTGGATAACCACTCAAGACGCCCCCTAGTGGGGCGTTTTGCTTTCCGTCACTTTTGTTCTGGAACCTGCTGATGAGCGCTCCTCGTGAAACCATCGCTGCTGTCGCCACCGCTCAGGGCCGAGGCGGAGTCGGTATCGTTCGAATTTCCGGCCCCTTGGCGGGCGTTGCGGCCATGGCAATCAGTGGCCGAGAGCTGAAACCCCGTTATGCCCATTACGGCCAGTTTCTGGATGCTGACCAAAGCGTATTGGACGAAGGCTTGGCGATCTATTTTCCGGGACCCAACTCTTTCACCGGTGAAGATGTCCTGGAATTACAGGGGCACGGTGGTCCTGTGGTCCTGGATATGCTCCTGCAGCGTTGCTTGCAACTGGGTTGCCGCTTGGCACGGCCTGGGGAATTCAGCGAACGGGCATTTCTGAACGACAAGCTCGATTTGGCCCAAGCCGAAGCGATTGCGGATTTGATCGAAGCGAGTTCTGCACAGGCTGCACGTAACGCTTTGCGCTCATTGCAGGGGGCTTTTTCCCTGCGTGTGCATAACTTGACCGAGCAATTGATCAGCCTGCGTATTTACGTCGAAGCGGCGATTGATTTTCCCGAAGAAGAAATCGACTTCCTCGCGGATGGCCATGTGTTGGCGATGTTGGATAAGGTCCGTGAGGAATTATCCACAGTCCTGCGTGAAGCCGGGCAGGGCGCCTTGCTACGCGATGGCATGACGGTGGTGATTGCCGGGCGGCCCAATGCCGGAAAATCCAGCCTGCTCAACGCCCTGGCAGGACGCGAGGCGGCCATTGTCACCGAGATTGCCGGCACTACCCGGGATATCTTGCGTGAACATATCCACATCGACGGTATGCCGCTGCACGTGGTGGACACCGCTGGTTTGCGCGACACCGACGACCAGGTGGAAAAGATCGGCGTGGAGCGTGCGCTCAAGGCTATCAGCGAAGCTGATCGTGTTTTGCTGGTGGTAGATGCCACGGCACCGGAAGCTGTGGATCCTTTTGCGCTGTGGCCAGAATTCCTCGAGCAACGACCTGACCCGGCCAAAGTCACCTTGATTCGTAACAAGGCCGACCTGACGGGTGAAGCGATTGCCCTGCAAACCAGTGAGGATGGCCATGTCACTATCAGCCTGAGCGCCAAAGCGGCAGGTGACGGCCTGGAATTGCTGCGTGAGCATCTCAAGGCCTGCATGGGCTATGAACAGACCTCGGAAAGCAGCTTCAGTGCACGTCGCAGGCATCTTGAGGCACTGCGCCATGCCAGTGCCGCCTTGGAGCACGGCCGGGCGCAGCTGACCTTGGCGGGTGCTGGGGAGCTGCTGGCTGAAGATTTACGTCAAGCACAGCAACTGCTGGGAGAAATTACCGGCGCGTTCAGCTCGGACGATTTGCTGGGCAGGATCTTCTCCAGCTTCTGCATCGGTAAATAGACCTTCGTTGTCCACAGACAGGCCATTCGCGCCTGTCTGTTCAGCCCGTTTCAGGGCAACCCCATCATTTTTTGACTGACTCGCCGAGCAATCGGTGTTTTTCCGTGCGCGCTATTCGCCTCGGCTGGTACTTTTCTGTGGATTAAACCCTGTGAGTAACCGCGCCTGTGCCCAGTTGATAACAGGGCTTGAAACCTGAGTAAAAACCCGTCTGTGGATAACCATCACTTTAATCCACAGGCTTAAAGCACTTATCCAAGGGCCTCATTGGCACATGACCACAGACTTTTGAATCGCTGTACACATTGAATATAAAGGGCTGTAGAGATCTATCCACAGAAACGTTGCTCAGTAGAAATAAACATAAAAACAAAGATTTAATAAATTTCTCTCTTTTAATTTCTATTGTCTGTGATTCATCCACAGCTGGTTAAATTTTGTGCAAAGGGTTCTTTAGGAAGGGCGAAGTCCCTATACTTGCCGCCATAGCTCCAAAACTCTTTCAACAGACAATTCCTGATTACCTACATAAGCAGGCACGAGGTGCGTGGTGGATTTCCCTTCCCGTTTTGAAGTGATCGTCATCGGCGGCGGTCATGCCGGTACCGAGGCAGCACTGGCGTCAGCACGCATGGGCGTAAAAACCCTGTTGCTTACGCACAACGTGGAAACCCTCGGTGCCATGAGTTGCAACCCCGCTATTGGCGGGATTGGCAAAAGCCATCTGGTCAAGGAAATCGATGCCCTTGGCGGTGTAATGGCGATGGCCACCGACAAAGGTGGTATTCAATTTCGCGTGCTAAACAGCCGTAAAGGCCCGGCCGTAAGGGCTACCCGAGCCCAGGCCGACCGCATCCTGTACAAGGCAGCGGTGCGCGAAACCCTGGAAAACCAGCCGAACCTGTGGATATTTCAGCAGGCTGCCGATGACCTGATCGTCGAGCAGGACCAGGTACGCGGTGTCGTCACGCAAATGGGTCTGCGTTTTCACGCAGATTCGGTAGTACTGACCACAGGGACGTTCCTCGGCGGACTTATCCACATCGGTATGCAAAATTATTCCGGTGGTCGCGCTGGTGATCCGCCGTCGATTGCCCTGGCAAAACGTCTGCGTGAACTGCCGCTGCGCGTCGGCCGCTTGAAAACCGGTACCCCGCCACGCATTGACGGGCGCTCTGTGGATTTCTCGGTGATGACCGAGCAAGCCGGCGATACGCCGATCCCGGTGATGTCGTTCATGGGTTCCAAAGAACAGCACCCCAAACAGGTCAGTTGCTGGATTACCCACACCAACGCCCGTACCCACGAAATCATTGCCGCGAACCTTGATCGTTCGCCGATGTATTCCGGGGTAATCGAAGGCATTGGCCCGCGGTATTGCCCGTCGATCGAAGACAAGATCCACCGCTTTGCCGACAAGGAAAGCCACCAGGTCTTTATCGAACCCGAAGGCTTGACCACTCACGAGCTGTACCCCAACGGGATTTCCACCTCGCTGCCGTTCGATGTGCAGATCCAGATCGTGCAATCGATTCGCGGTATGGAAAATGCGCACATCGTGCGTCCCGGCTACGCCATTGAGTACGACTACTTCGACCCGCGTGATCTGAAATACAGCCTGGAAACCAAGGTGATCGGGGGGTTGTTCTTTGCTGGCCAAATCAACGGGACCACCGGTTACGAAGAAGCCGGCGCCCAAGGTTTGCTGGCCGGAACCAACGCGGCATTGCGTGCACAAGGCAAAGACAGCTGGTGCCCGCGTCGTGATGAAGCGTACATCGGCGTATTGGTCGATGACCTGATCACCCTGGGCACCCAGGAACCGTACCGCATGTTCACTTCCCGCGCGGAATACCGTCTGATCCTGCGCGAAGACAACGCCGATCTACGCCTGACTGAAAAAGGTCGCGAGTTGGGCCTGGTCGATGACGCGCGCTGGGCTGCCTTCTGCAAAAAACGTGAAAGCATTGCGCTTGAAGAGCAACGCCTGAAAAGTACCTGGGTTCGCCCAGGCACCGAGCAGGGCGACGCGATCGCGGAAAAATTCGGCACGCCGTTGACCCATGAGTACAACTTGCTCAACCTGCTTTCTCGTCCGGAAATCGACTACGCTGGTCTGGTTGAAGTGACAGGCCAGGGCGCAGAAGACCCACAAGTCGCCGAACAGGTGGAGATCAAGACCAAGTATGCCGGTTACATTGATCGCCAGCAGGACGAAATCGCTCGCCTGCGCGCCAGTGAAGATACCAAGTTACCTGTGGATATCGACTACACCGGGATTTCCGGGCTGTCGAAAGAAATTCAAAGCAAGCTGGGGATAACTCGGCCTGAAACACTCGGGCAGGCTTCACGTATCCCTGGCGTGACCCCAGCAGCTATTTCGCTGTTGATGATTCATTTGAAAAAACGCGGCGCGGGCCGTCAGTTGGAGCAAAGCGCTTGAGTTCGTTGGTCACCTCGCAACACGCCGAAGAGTTATCCACAGGGGCGCGCCAGTTGGGCGTAGCGTTGACCGAAGTCCAGCATGAGTTACTGCTGGGCTACCTGGCCCTGTTGATCAAATGGAACAAGGCCTACAACCTGACCGCAGTGCGTGATCCAGACGAAATGGTCTCGCGCCATCTGCTCGATAGTCTCAGTGTGATGCCGTTCATCGAAAACGGTCGCTGGCTGGATGTCGGCAGCGGCGGCGGGATGCCTGGTATTCCGCTGGCCATCCTGTTTCCCGAGTCGCAAGTGACCTGCCTGGACAGCAACGGCAAGAAAACCCGCTTCCTGACCCAGGTCAAACTCGAACTCAAGCTGGACAACCTGCACGTTATCCACAGTCGCGTCGAAGCCTTTACGCCTGAACAGCCTTTCCACGGAATTGTTTCCCGGGCGTTCAGCAGCATGGAGAACTTCAGCAACTGGACTCGCCATCTAGGCGATCGCGACACGCGCTGGCTGGCAATGAAGGGCGTCCATCCAAGCGACGAGCTGTTAGCATTGCCGGCAGACTTCCACCTCGATAGCGAACACGCCTTGGCCGTCCCCGGTTGCCAAGGCCAACGCCATCTGCTGATACTGCGCCACACGGCATGATTGGGAACACAAGCAAGAATGGCTAAGGTATTCGCGATTGCGAACCAGAAAGGTGGTGTGGGTAAAACCACCACCTGTATCAACCTCGCAGCATCCCTGGTCGCCACCAAGCGTCGGGTGCTGTTGATCGATCTCGATCCACAGGGCAACGCCACCATGGGTAGCGGTGTGGATAAACACGGCCTTGAAAACTCGGTCTACGATTTGCTGATTGGTGAATGTGACCTGGCCCAGGCCATGCACTATTCCGAGCACGGTGGTTACCAACTGCTGCCGGCCAACCGCGATTTGACCGCGGCGGAAGTGGTGTTGCTGGAAATGCAGATGAAAGAAAGCCGTCTGCGCAGCGCCTTGGCACCTATCCGCGAGAATTACGACTACATTTTGATCGACTGCCCGCCGTCGCTGTCGATGCTCACACTCAACGCGCTGGTTGCCGCCGATGGGGTGATTATCCCCATGCAGTGCGAGTACTTCGCCCTTGAGGGCTTGAGCGACCTTGTGGATAACATCAAGCGTATCGCTGAGTTGCTCAACCCGAACCTGAAAGTCGAAGGCCTGCTGCGGACAATGTATGACCCGCGCCTGAGCCTGATGAACGATGTCTCGGCGCAGCTCAAGGAACATTTTGGCGATCAGTTGTACGACACCGTGATTCCACGCAACATCCGCCTGGCCGAAGCACCAAGCTATGGCATGCCCGCGCTGGCGTACGATAAATCCTCGCGTGGTGCCATTGCCTACCTGGCGCTGGCTGGCGAGATGGTTCGTCGTCAACGCCGCAATTCACGCACCGCTGCAGCCCAGCCAACTTAAGGAATCCCCATGGCCGTCAAGAAACGAGGTCTCGGACGTGGACTGGATGCACTCCTGAGTGGTCCTACCGTCACATCGCTTGAAGAACAAGCGGTGCAGGCCGACGAGCGCGAGCTGCAGCACTTGCCCCTGGATCTGATCCAGCGCGGCAAATACCAGCCGCGGCGGGACATGGATCCCCAGGCGCTGGAAGAACTGGCCAACTCGATCAAGGCCCAGGGCGTGATGCAACCGATTGTGGTGCGCCCAATTGGCAGTGGTCGCTTTGAGATCATCGCCGGTGAACGTCGCTGGCGCGCCAGCCAACAGGCAGGCAAGGAAACCATCCCGGCGATGGTGCGTGATGTGCCGGATGAAACTGCCATCGCCATGGCGTTGATCGAGAACATCCAGCGTGAGGACCTCAACCCGATCGAAGAAGCGATCGCGTTGCAGCGTTTGCAGCAGGAATTTCAGCTGACCCAGCAACAAGTGGCCGAGGCGGTCGGAAAATCCCGTGTCACGGTTTCCAACTTGCTGCGTCTGATCGCCTTGCCGGAAGTCATCAAGACCATGTTGTCCCATGGCGATCTGGAAATGGGCCACGCTCGTGCTTTGCTGGGTTTGCCGGAAAATCAACAGGTTGAAGGGGCGCGACACGTTGTCGCACGAGGGCTCACCGTTCGTCAGACCGAGGCCCTGGTTCGCCAGTGGCTCAGCGGTAAACCTGCACCGGTTGAAACCGCCAAACCTGATCCGGATATCGCGCGCCTCGAGCAGCGCCTGGCCGAGCGGCTAGGCTCTGCGGTGCAAATTCGCCACGGCAAGAAGGGCAAAGGCCAACTGGTCATCGGATATAACTCTCTCGATGAGCTTCAGGGCGTCCTTGCCCACATCCGCTGAAACATTTGCTTATGTAGCGCGTGATCGGAAATCACTACCCGACAGTTGAATAGGGGCAGAACCGCCCCTATACTCTGCGCGCATTTTGTCGGCACAAATTATGCCAAGTTATTGATTTCCGGCAGCCGACCATTGAGGAGCAAGAGTGATGGAAACCCGCACGCCAAACACGTTGCCGTTCCATCGCTTGGCTGTTTTCCCGGTTTTGTTGGCTCAATTTGTCATTTTGCTGATCGCCGCTTTGGCGCTTTGGTACTGGCATGGAGTCGTAGCCGGATATTCAGGACTCTGCGGAGGCCTGATAGCCTTGCTGCCCAATATGTATTTTGCTCACAGGGCCTTTCGGTTTTCCGGCGCCCGAGCAGCCCAGGCTATCGTGCGGTCTTTTTATGCCGGCGAAGCAGGGAAACTGATTTTGACGGCAGTGCTGTTTGCACTGACCTTTGCAGGTGTGAAGCCATTGGCGCCGCTGGCTGTATTCGGCGTCTTCGTGTTGACCCAACTGGTCAGCTGGTTCGCTCCCCTGCTAATGAAAACAAGACTTTCGAAACCTTAGGGCGTTTGAGGCAACCATGGCAGAAACAACCGCTTCGGGCTATATCCAGCACCACTTGCAGAACCTGACCTTCGGTCAGCTTCCTAATGGCGGCTGGGGCTTTGCCCACACCGCAGCAGAAGCCAAAGAAATGGGTTTCTGGGCTTTCCACCTGGATACTCTGGGTTGGTCGGTCGCATTGGGTCTGATCTTCGTCCTGATTTTCCGCATGGCGGCAAAGAAGGCGACTTCCGGTCAGCCAGGTGCTTTGCAGAACTTCGTTGAAGTATTGGTCGAATTCGTCGATGGCAGCGTGAAAGACAGCTTCCATGGCCGTAGCCCGGTGATTGCACCGTTGGCACTGACCATCTTCGTCTGGGTATTCCTGATGAACGCCGTCGACCTGATCCCGGTGGACTGGATTCCTCAGTTGGCCATGGCGATCTCCGGCGATCCGCACATCCCATTCCGTGCCGTATCCACCACTGACCCGAACGCTACCCTGGGCATGGCCCTGTCGGTGTTCGCGTTGATCATTTTCTACAGCATCAAGGTCAAGGGCATCGGCGGCTTCATCGGCGAACTGACCCTGCACCCGTTCGGCAGCAAGAACATCTTCGTTCAAGCCCTGCTGATCCCGGTGAACTTCCTGCTGGAATTCGTCACCTTGATCGCCAAGCCGATTTCCCTGGCTCTGCGACTGTTCGGCAACATGTATGCCGGCGAGCTGGTGTTCATTCTGATCGCTGTGATGTTTGGCAGCGGTCTGCTCTGGCTTAGCGGCCTGGGCGTAGTACTGCAGTGGGCGTGGGCTGTGTTCCACATCCTGATCATTACCCTGCAGGCCTTCATCTTCATGATGCTGACCATCGTCTACCTGTCGATGGCGCACGAAGAGAACCATTAAGACCAGTCTCGACTAGTCTGATGTCCTTCCCGGTCAAACGGGAAGGTGGCCCAACAGGGCTATGAAACGATTTGTTTTACCGCTTTAAAATCTAAAAAACCTAAACCATACGACGTAAAAGTCGGGAGGAAAGATGGAAACTGTAGTTGGTCTAACCGCTATCGCTGTTGCACTGTTGATCGGCCTGGGCGCCCTGGGTACTGCCATTGGTTTCGGCCTGCTGGGCGGCAAATTCCTGGAAGGCGCCGCGCGTCAGCCAGAAATGGTCCCAATGCTGCAAGTTAAAATGTTCATCGTCGCCGGCCTGCTCGACGCCGTGACCATGATCGGCGTTGGTATCGCACTGTTCTTCACCTTCGCGAACCCCTTCGTTGGTCAACTCGCTGGCTAATCACTCGAATTTTCGAGTGATTGGGGTGATGGACAACGAATGAGCGAGGTGTTGGCGTGAACATTAATGCAACCCTGATTGGCCAATCCGTTGCGTTCTTCATTTTTGTAGTGTTTTGCATGAAGTTCGTGTGGCCTCCGGTCATCGCGGCTTTGCACGAACGTCAGAAGAAGATCGCGGATGGTTTGGACGCTGCCAGCCGTGCAGCTCGCGACCTGGAGTTGGCCCACGAGAAAGTGGGTCAGCAACTGCGCGAAGCTAAAGCACAGGCAGCCGAGATCATTGAGCAAGCCAAGAAACGCGGTAACCAGATCGTCGAAGAGGCTGTTGAAAAAGCCCGCGTCGAAGCTGACCGTGTGAAGGCTTCGGCTCATGCCGAGATCGAACAGGAACTGAACGGCGTCAAAGACGCGCTGCGTGCCCAACTGGGTGCTCTGGCGGTCGGCGGTGCTGAGAAGATCCTCGGTGCCACAATCGATCAAAACGCGCACGCGGAGCTGGTTAACAAACTGGCTGCTGAAATTTAAGCGAGGGCGATCATGGCAGAACTGACCACGTTGGCCCGACCTTACGCTAAGGCAGCCTTCGAGCACGCCCAGGCCCACCAGCAGCTGGCCTCTTGGTCAGCCATGCTCGGCCTGGCTGCAGCAGTGTCGCAAGACGACACCATGCAGCGCGTGCTCAAGGCCCCGCGCCTGACGAGCGCAGACAAGGCCGCCACTTTTATTGAAGTGTGCGGCGACAAGTTTGATGTGAAGGTGCAGAACTTCATCCACGTCATTGCCGAAAACGACCGTCTCCCGCTATTGCCGGAGATCGCCGCTCTGTTCGACCTGTACAAGGCCGAAGCAGAGAAATCGGTAGACGTTGAAGTGACCAGTGCTTTCGCATTGAACCAAGAACAGCAAGACAAACTCGCCAAGGTTCTCAGTGCACGACTCAATCGGGAAGTGCGCCTGCAAGCTTCGGAGGACGCATCCCTGATTGGTGGTGTTGTTATCCGTGCCGGCGACCTGGTTATCGATGGCTCGATTCGCGGCAAAATCGCGAAACTTGCCGAAGCATTGAAATCTTGAGTTTGAAGGGGCAGCAGAGCAATGCAGCAACTCAATCCTTCCGAAATAAGTGAAATTATCAAGGGCCGCATCGACAAGCTCGATGTGACCTCCCAAGCCCGTAACGAAGGCACTGTCGTCAGCGTATCTGACGGCATCGTGCGGATTCACGGTCTGGCCGACGTAATGTACGGCGAGATGATCGAGTTTCCGGGCGGCGTCTACGGTATGGCCCTCAACCTGGAGCAAGACTCCGTAGGTGCCGTTGTATTGGGCGCGTACACCAGTCTGGCTGAAGGCATGAGCGCCAAGTGCACAGGCCGCATCCTGGAAGTTCCGGTTGGTAAGGAACTGCTGGGTCGCGTAGTCGACGCACTGGGTAACCCTGTTGACGGTAAAGGTCCACTGGGCAACACCGAGACCGACGCGGTCGAGAAAGTTGCTCCAGGCGTGATCTGGCGTAAGTCGGTAGACCAGCCTGTACAGACTGGCTACAAGGCTGTCGATGCCATGATCCCGGTCGGCCGTGGCCAGCGTGAGCTGATCATCGGTGACCGTCAGATCGGTAAAACCGCTCTGGCGATCGACGCGATCATCAACCAGAAAGACAGCGGCATTTTCTGCGTCTACGTAGCCATCGGTCAGAAGCAATCGACCATCGCCAACGTGGTTCGCAAGCTGGAAGAAAACGGCGCCCTGGCCAACACGATCATCGTGGCTGCCAGTGCTTCGGAATCTCCTGCGCTGCAATTCCTGGCACCGTACTCCGGTTGCACCATGGGTGAATTCTTCCGCGACCGCGGTGAAGACGCGCTGATCGTTTATGACGATCTGTCCAAGCAAGCAGTGGCTTACCGCCAGATTTCCCTGCTGCTGCGCCGTCCACCAGGCCGTGAAGCCTACCCAGGCGACGTGTTCTATCTCCACTCCCGTCTGCTGGAGCGCGCTTCCCGCGTTTCGGAAGAATACGTAGAGAAGTTCACCAACGGCGCAGTGACCGGCAAAACCGGTTCCCTGACCGCACTGCCGATCATCGAAACCCAGGCTGGCGACGTTTCCGCGTTCGTTCCGACCAACGTGATTTCCATCACTGACGGTCAGATCTTCCTGGAATCGGCCATGTTCAACTCCGGGATCCGTCCTGCTGTGAACGCCGGTGTTTCGGTATCCCGTGTGGGTGGTGCCGCTCAGACCAAGATCATCAAGAAGCTCTCCGGTGGTATCCGTACCGCTCTGGCTCAGTACCGTGAACTGGCGGCATTCGCCCAGTTCGCTTCTGACCTGGACGAAGCGACCCGTAAGCAACTTGAGCATGGTCAGCGCGTTACCGAGCTGATGAAGCAGAAGCAATACGCCCCAATGTCGATCGCTGACATGGCGTTGTCGCTGTATGCCGCTGAGCGTGGGTTCCTGACCGACGTTGAAATCGCCAAGGTCGGCAGCTTTGAACAAGCGCTGATTGCTTACTTCAACCGCGATCACGCCGAATTGATGGCGAAGATCAACGTGAAGGGTGACTTCAATGACGATATCGACGCTGGCATGAAAGCCGGTATCGAGAAGTTCAAGGCCACCCAAACCTGGTAAGCCGCAGCGGGAGCCGCAAGGCTCCCGCTTGCTAACCTGATAGGTGTTACATGGCAGGCGCAAAAGAGATTCGCAGTAAGATTGCGAGCATCAAAAGCACGCAAAAAATTACCAGCGCCATGGAAAAAGTGGCGGTCAGCAAAATGCGCAAGGCACAAATGCGCATGGCTGCTAGCCGTCCTTATGCGGAGCGTATCCGCCAGGTAATTGGGCATCTGGCCAACGCCAACCCGGAATACCGCCACCCGTTCATGATCGAGCGCGCCGTCAAGCGTGCAGGTTATGTGGTAGTGAGCAGTGACCGTGGTTTGTGCGGTGGTCTGAATACCAACCTGTTCAAGGCCCTGGTCAAGGACATGGCGGTAAACCGCGAAAACGGCGTCGAGATCGATCTGTGTGTGGTGGGTAGCAAGGGTGCGGCCTTTTTCCGCAACTTCGGCGGTAACGTCGTTGCAGCTATCAGCCATCTGGGTGAAGAGCCGTCGATCAATGATTTGATCGGCAGTGTGAAGGTGATGCTGGATGCGTACCTGGAAGGCCGTATTGACCGCCTTTCCGTGGTATCCAACAAGTTCATCAACACCATGACCCAGCAGCCAACCGTGGAGCAATTGATTCCACTGGTGGCGACTCCGGATCAGGAACTCAAGCACCACTGGGACTACCTCTACGAACCAGACGCCAAAGAGCTGCTTGATGGCTTGATGGTGCGCTACGTGGAGTCGCAGGTGTACCAGGCGGTGGTCGAGAACAACGCAGCTGAACAAGCGGCGCGGATGATCGCGATGAAAAACGCTACCGATAACGCCGGTGATCTGATCAGCGATTTGCAGCTGATCTACAACAAGGCGCGTCAGGCTGCGATCACCCAAGAGATCTCGGAAATCGTCGGCGGCGCTGCCGCGGTTTAACGGTTCAAATATTCAGAGGATCCAGCTATGAGTAGCGGACGTATCGTTCAAATCATCGGCGCCGTTATCGACGTGGAATTTCCACGCGACAGCGTACCGAGCATCTACAACGCGCTGAAAGTACAAGGCGCGGAAACTACCCTGGAAGTTCAGCAGCAGCTGGGCGACGGCGTAGTTCGTACCATTGCGATGGGTTCCACCGAAGGCTTGAAGCGCGGTCTGGACGTTGTCGACACTGGCGCTGCCATCTCCGTACCGGTCGGTAAAGCGACCCTGGGCCGGATCATGGACGTACTGGGCAACCCGATCGACGAAGCTGGCCCGATCGCTACCGAAGAGCGCTGGGGCATTCACCGCGCAGCACCTTCGTTCGCAGAACAAGCGGGCGGCAACGACCTGCTGGAAACCGGCATCAAGGTTATCGACCTGGTTTGCCCGTTCGCCAAAGGCGGTAAAGTCGGTCTGTTCGGTGGTGCCGGTGTAGGCAAGACCGTAAACATGATGGAACTGATCCGTAACATCGCCATCGAGCACAGCGGTTATTCCGTGTTCGCCGGTGTGGGTGAGCGTACTCGTGAGGGTAACGACTTCTACCACGAGATGAAGGACTCCAACGTTCTGGACAAAGTGGCACTGGTTTACGGTCAGATGAACGAGCCGCCGGGAAACCGTCTGCGCGTAGCACTGACTGGCCTGACCATGGCCGAGAAGTTCCGTGACGAAGGTAACGACGTTCTGTTGTTCGTCGACAACATCTACCGTTATACCCTGGCCGGTACTGAAGTATCCGCACTGCTGGGCCGTATGCCTTCTGCAGTAGGTTACCAGCCGACCCTGGCTGAAGAGATGGGCGTTCTGCAAGAACGTATCACTTCGACCAAGGAAGGTTCGATCACCTCGATCCAAGCGGTATACGTACCTGCGGATGACTTGACCGACCCGTCGCCAGCCACCACCTTCGCCCACTTGGACGCCACCGTCGTTCTGTCCCGTGACATCGCTTCCCTGGGTATCTACCCAGCGGTCGATCCACTCGACTCGACTTCGCGCCAGCTGGATCCGAACGTGATCGGCCAGGAGCACTACGACACCGCTCGCGGCGTTCAGTACGTGCTGCAGCGTTACAAAGAACTGAAGGACATCATTGCGATCCTGGGTATGGACGAGCTGTCGGAAGCCGACAAGCAGTTGGTAAACCGTGCTCGTAAGATCCAGCGTTTCTTGTCGCAGCCGTTCTTCGTGGCTGAAGTCTTCACCGGTGCCTCGGGTAAATACGTTTCCCTGAAAGACACCATTGCTGGCTTCAAAGGCATCCTCAACGGTGACTACGACCACCTGCCAGAACAAGCGTTCTACATGGTCGGCGGCATCGAAGAAGCGATCGAGAAAGCCAAGAAACTGTAATCCAGGCGCCCGGCAACGGGCGCTCATCAGGTTGAGGCAATCAGATGGCTATGACAGTCCATTGCGATATCGTCAGCGCGGAAGGGGAAATTTTCTCCGGTCTGGTCGAGTTTGTAACAGCGCACGGCGACTTGGGTGATCTTGGTATCGCCATGGGTCACGCCCCGCTGATCACAAGCTTGAAGCCAGGTCCGATCACTCTGACCAAGCAAGGCGGGGAAAAAGAGGTGTTCTACATCTCTGGTGGTTTCCTCGAGGTTCAGCCGAACATGGTCAAGGTACTTGCCGACACTGTGCAACGTGCTGGCGACCTGGATGAAGCCTCCGCTCAGGAAGCCGTCAAGGCTGCCGAGAAGGCCCTGAACGAAAAAGGCGCAGACTTCGACTACAGCGCTGCTGCAGTTCGTCTGGCCGAGGCTGCAGCTCAGCTGCGCACGCTCCAGCAGATCCGCAAGAAGTAAGCGGCCTTGCCGTTACACTTCATGCGTGATTGATTAAAAAGGGTAGCCTCGGCTACCCTTTTTCTTTTTTTGCAAAACACTTCTTTGGTCTGAACCCGGACCGCCCAGGATTGGTAGCCATTCATGTCTCTTGAAATCGTCATTCTCGCCGCAGGCCAGGGCACCCGTATGCGTTCAGCCCTGCCCAAGGTGCTGCACCCGGTCGCGGGTAACTCCATGCTGGGTCATGTTATCCACAGCGCCCGGCAATTGGACCCGCAACGTATTCATGTGGTGATCGGGCACGGTGCCGATGTGGTCCGTGAGCGTCTGGCTGCGGACGACTTGAATTTCGTATTGCAAGACAAGCAACTGGGCACCGGCCACGCTACCGCGCAAGCCGTGCCCTTCATTACCGCCGACACGGTGCTGATCCTCTATGGCGATGTACCGCTGATTGAAGTAGAAACCCTGCAACGACTGCTCAAGCACGTAGTGCCTGGCCAGATGGGCTTGCTCACCGTTGAGTTGGACGATCCTACCGGCTATGGCCGCATCGTGCGCAATGCCGACGGCAAGGTTGCCGCGATCGTCGAGCACAAGGACGCCAGTGAAGCCCAGCGCGCCATTACCGAAGGCAACACCGGCATTCTTGCCGTACCTGCCGATAAGCTGGGCGACTGGATGAGCCGTCTGTCCAACAACAATGCCCAGGGCGAGTACTACCTCACCGACGTCATTGAGATGGCCGTCAGCGATGGCCTGGTGGTCGCCACTGAGCAGCCCCACGACCCGATGGAAGTGCAGGGCGCCAACGACCGCAAGCAGCTTGCAGAGCTGGAGCGTCACTACCAGTTGCGTGAAGGCCTGCGTCTGATGGCCCAGGGCGTGACTCTGCGTGACCCGGCGCGTTTCGATGTGCGTGGCGACGTAACAGTAGGCCGCGACGTGCTGATCGATATCAACGTGATCCTCGAAGGCCGGGTGATCATTGAAGACAATGTGGTCATCGGCCCGAACTGCGTGATCAAGGACAGCACCTTGCGCAAAGGCGTGGTCGTCAAGGCCAACAGCCATGTCGACGGTGCCGTGATGGGTGAGGGCAGCGATGCAGGGCCGTTTGCGCGCTTGCGTCCAGGTAGCGAGCTGGGGGCCAAGGCCCATGTGGGTAACTTTGTCGAACTGAAAAACGCACACCTCGGCGAAGGTGCAAAAGTCGGTCACCTGACTTACCTGGGCGATGCCGTCATCGGCGCCCGCACCAACATTGGTGCCGGCACCATCACCTGCAACTATGACGGCGCCAACAAGTACCAGACGACGATTGGTGAAGATGTATTCATTGGCTCCAATAACTCGCTGATTGCACCCGTCACCATTGGCGATGGTTCAAATACGGCGGCAGGCTCGACCATCAACCAGGATGTGGATAAGTCCCAGCTGGCGGTAGCCCGCGCCCGTCAACGCAATATCGACGGTTGGAAACGCCCGGTCAAAATCAAGAAGACCTGAGTTATTCACAGCCTTGGCAGCGTCAAAACTCCAATGTGGGAGGGGGCTTGCTCCCGATAGCGGTGGACCAGTCAACTCATCAGGTGACTGACACACCGTCATCGGGGGCAAGCCCCCTCCCACATTTGCCGGTGTTGTTCGAAAAATAGTTATCGCCCCAGCTTGACGATCTTTCGCCAATAGGTTTTGATTGCCTTCGTTATCTTTCGGAACGAAACTTATAACTGCCATGTCGAAACGAAATACTCCCCAGCGGCGCCACAATATCCTCACCTTGCTCAATGAGCAGGGCGAAGTCAGCGTGGACCAACTGGCCAAGCGTTTCGAAACTTCGGAAGTCACCATCCGCAAGGACTTGGCCGCCCTCGAAAGTAACGGCCTGCTCCTGCGTCGCTACGGTGGCGCAATCACCATGCCCCAAGAGCTGGTAGGCGACGCCGCCCAGCCCATCTCGGCCTACAAGCGTGCCATCGCGCGTGCGGCCGTGGTGCGCTTGCGTGAACATGCGCGCATCATCATTGACAGCGGCAGCACCACCGCCGCCATGATTCCGGAACTCGGTCATCAACCCGGGCTGGTGGTTATGACCAACTCCTTGAATGTGGCCCGCGCCCTGAGCGAACTGGAACATGAACCGGTGCTGTTAATGACCGGCGGTACCTGGGACCCGCATTCGGACTCGTTCCAGGGGCAGGTTGCCGAGCAGGTGCTGCGTTCTTACGATTTCGATCAGTTGTTCATTGGCGCCGACGGCATCGACTTGCAGCGCGGCACCACCACCTTCAACGAACTGCTGGGCCTGAGCCGGGTGATGGCTGAGGTCGCCCGTGAAGTGGTGGTGATGGTCGAGTCCGACAAGATTGGCCGCAAGATTCCCAACCTGGAGCTGCCCTGGAGCAGCGTCCATACCCTTATTACCGATGATCGCCTGCCACTTGAGGCCCGCGACCAGATCCAAGCCCGCGGCATTACGCTGATATGCGCGGCAGTCATCTAGGAGAAACACCATGTGTGGAATTGTTGGCGCAGT
The DNA here is from genome assembly GCF_023127835.1 of Pseudomonas sp. B329. Classification (NCBI taxonomy): domain Bacteria; kingdom Pseudomonadati; phylum Pseudomonadota; class Gammaproteobacteria; order Pseudomonadales; family Pseudomonadaceae; genus Pseudomonas; species Pseudomonas sp. B329. The sequence continues at coordinate 137,847 of NZ_SPKP01000052.1, forward strand.
CGCCGAACGTAACGTAACTGCTATCCTGATCGAAGGCCTCAAGCGCCTGGAATACCGCGGCTATGACAGCGCAGGCGTGGCTGTCTTCACCAACGCCGGCAAGCTGGAGCGTATGCGCCGCCCGGGCAAGGTCAGCGAGTTGGACCAGGCTCTGGCCGGCGAGCCTCTGGCGGGTCGCCTGGGTATCGCCCACACCCGTTGGGCGACCCACGGCGCGCCGTGCGAACGCAACGCCCACCCGCATTTTTCCGGTGACCTGGCGGTGGTGCACAACGGCATCATCGAAAACCACGAAGTGCTGCGTGAGCAACTCAAGGGCCTGGGCTACGTGTTCACCTCGGACACCGACACCGAAGTGATCGCCCACCTGCTCAACCACAAGCTCAAAGACCACAGTGACCTGACCACGGCCCTCAAGGCCACAGTCAAAGAGCTGCACGGCGCCTACGGCCTGGCCGTGATCAGTGCCAGCCAGCCTGACCGCTTGGTTGCCGCGCGCAGTGGCAGCCCATTGGTAATCGGCCTGGGCCTGGGCGAGAACTTCCTTGCCTCCGACCAACTGGCCCTGCGCCAGGTGACCGACCGTTTCATGTACCTGGAAGAAGGCGATATTGCCGACATCCGCCGTGAAAGCGTACAGATCTGGGACGTTGACGGTCAGTCGGTCGAGCGTGAAGCCGTGCAATACCGCGACGGTGCCGAAGCCGCCGACAAAGGCGAGTTCCGCCACTTCATGCTCAAGGAAATCCACGAGCAGCCATCCGTGGTGCAACGCACCCTGGAAGGTCGCCTGAGCCAGAACCAGGTGCTGGTCAACGCCTTCGGCCCGCAAGCCGCCGTACTGTTCGCCAAAGTGCGCAATGTACAAATCGTTGCCTGTGGCACCAGCTACCACGCCGGTATGGTCGCGCGTTATTGGCTGGAAGAATTGGCCGGCATCCCCTGCCAGGTCGAAGTCGCCAGCGAGTTCCGCTACCGCAAAGTGGTGGTGCAGCCAGACACCCTGTTCGTGACCATCTCCCAGTCCGGCGAAACCGCCGACACCCTGGCTGCCCTGCGCAATGCCAAGGAGCTGGGCTTCCTCGGCAGCCTGGCCATCTGCAACGTCAGCATCAGCTCCCTGGTGCGTGAATCCGACCTGACCCTGCTGACACAGGCTGGTCGCGAAATCGGCGTGGCCTCCACCAAAGCCTTCACTACCCAATTGGTAGGCCTGTTGTTGCTGACCCTGTCCCTGGGTCAAGTACGCGGCACCCTCGCCGAGGGCGTCGAAGCCACTCTGGTGGAAGAACTGCGTCGTCTGCCGACCCGCCTGGGTGAAGCCCTGGCCATGGACAGCACCGTGGAAAAAGTCGCCGAGCTGTTCGCCGACAAGAACCACACCCTGTTCCTCGGCCGTGGCGCGCAGTACCCGGTGGCGATGGAAGGCTCGCTGAAACTCAAGGAAATCTCGTACATCCACGCCGAAGCCTACCCGGCCGGTGAGCTGAAACACGGCCCGTTGGCCCTGGTGGATGACGACATGCCGGTGGTTACCGTGGCGCCGAACAACGAACTGCTGGAGAAGCTCAAGTCCAACCTGCAGGAAGTACGCGCCCGTGGCGGCCAGTTGATCGTTTTCGCAGATGAAAAAGCCGGTATGACCAACGGTGAAGGCACCCACGTCATCAACATGCCGCACATTCACGACACCCTGTCACCGATCCTCTACACCATTCCGCTGCAGTTGCTGTCGTACTACGTTGCCGTGCTCAAAGGCACTGACGTTGACCAGCCACGTAACCTGGCGAAGTCAGTGACGGTGGAGTAAGGCTTACTGGCGTGTCGAAAAAGTGAAGCTATGAAATAAAGTCTGTCGGAAATAAATAAAGTCTGTCGCTGGCGCCTTCCTGCCCCCCCCGGTTGAGCAGCCAGCGACGTTTTCCTGCGTGCCGCATTGTTCTCGACGCAACTCTAGGGAAGGTCTGAAGTACCCGCAGATTTTTGAAGCACGCGCTACTTGAGGCTCAAAAAATCGTGAGTCGGTCGAAAATCAGACCTTTCCTGCCTTTAGTTCATCGGGTTTTCCTCTGATTGCTGTGTTTCAGGGCAATCAACCCGCAGTACAGGCGCACCTCTCCTGCATTTAACAACCGTTTGCGCACCATCCACAGGTTCGACAAAGCGAACAAGGTTGTCTGTTGCGCTATGTTTTTCGACAAGCCACGAAAGCGTACTTTCGTATAACCAAACTGGCGCTTGATTATACGAAACGGATGTTCAACCTTGGCCCGTACCTGCGCTTTCGCATACTCGATCTTGCGGCGAATCCGCCCGATCAAACTTTTTTCCGTGCTTTTTATAGCTGCTTGGACGCGCGGCAATCGACCAGATCATCTGGCGATCCTGATGCTCGGCTCGCTTGTCCACGCTGGTGTAACCGGCGTCGCCGCAGACATAAGTTTCCTCGCCGTGCAGCAACTGATCCACCTGCGTCACGTCCGCCACATTGGCCGCCGTGCCCACCAGGCTATGGACTAAACCAGACTCGGCATCGACGCCGATGTGCGCTTTCATCCCAAAGAAATATTGGTTTCCCTTCTTCGTTTGATGCATTTCTGGATCGCGCTTGCCGTCCTGGTTCTTAGTCGAACTCGGTGCATGAATGATCGTCGCATCGACCACCGTGCCGTGGCGCAGCATCAAACTACGATCCCCCAAATAACCATTGATGACCTGCAAAATCCCGCCCGCCAGCTCATGTTTTTCCAGCAAGCGCCGGAAGTTGAGGATCGTGGTTTCATCGGGAATCCGATCCAGGTTCAACCTCACGAACTGGCGCAGAATCGTCGTCTCATACAGTGATTCTTCCATCGCCGGATCGCTATAGCCGAACCAGTTTTGCATCAGGTGAACTCGCAACATGGCCATCAACGGATACGCCGGACGGCCACCTTCGCCCTTCGATAATGCGGCTCGATCAACGCAATCAGCGTCTTCCAGGGCACCACCTGATCCATCTCGATCAGGAAGCGCTCGCGGCGGGTCTGCTTACGTTTGCCGGCATACTCAGCATTGGCGAAGGACATCTGGTTCATCGGGGTTCAACCGTTCAGTTTGTGCGAGGTGCGTATTTCATCAAATCTGGAACTCTTTTTCAGATTTTCCTTAGGTGAAAAGGATGTCGCTGGCAGTATATTTTGAAAAAAATCTGTCGCAAACAAACACGTTGCTGGCGTTTTACCATTCAATGTTGTCGTGTCAAGACAAAGGTCTGGATTGTATTAAATTAGGATTAGGACCTTCCAGAGATTAAAAAAGGGCACGGCTGCAACTCGTGCAATCTAAAGCGCTTGTGCTGAAAGGTACGGTACAAAGTGTATGTGTGGGACGCACTGCATCTTGTGTTTCTCAGATCTCCCTTGCTTTAGGCCTAGGGTATTTCATGCTCCTTTGACCAGCTACCAGAGTTGCGTTGCTCACGAAAGATCGTACAGGACCTGAAACCAAAGAGCGCAAGGAGAGGTGTGATGAAAATCACGAATAGAAGTAGGGGGTCTCATCGTAAAGCCACAGTAATAACAACCAGTGCATTGCTCCTAGGGCTATGTGTGCCAGAAGCTATTGCTGAGGAAAAAATCCCGAAAAATTTTTCCATAAAAACCATGGTTTTTAATATCTGGAATCATGCGGAGAGCTCAAAGATTTGGAAATCGGGAAGTACTATAGACAATCTCACATACTCAGACTCTATGAGAGAACTACTTTTGGGGGTGTCTCCAGATATTCTTGTATTGCCTGAACTTGATAATAATGCTAAAGCAATTAACACGGAGTACGGTGATCAAGTTTATGACGCGTTCAAGCAAAATACAAATAATGTCTTGAATAGCGCTCCCCGAAAACAAGATAGCTTTGTCGATTTTCGCAAGAATGAAGATACATATCCTAAGGGCAGTCCTGAATATATTAACAGAGATGAAGATAACGAGGGGCTATACTTTAAAGGGATTGGAAGTGTTTTCTCTTCTGTGCCTTTTAAGGAGTTGCCCGGAGATAGCATTAGGATTAATCCTGGCAATGGTTTTCCGGTAGGTGTCGTAACAGGCATACATTTGGATTACTCGGACAGTTCGCACGTTCGAGTCTCTGAGGCACAAGATTTTAATAAGGCAGCGGCAGCCAGCAACGTCCCGATGATTATTCTGGGCGACTTCAACGCCGGCGATGTTTCAGAGCGAGGGTTGAATAGGAAGACGCAGCAGAGTTTAGTGTTTGGAACGGCTGACAAGGAGGAACTTCATTACGCGCTTGCTTATGAGTATATGGACGGTAGAGGTAGTGAGAAATTTCATAAAGTAGCGCAAACAGTTCAAGATTATTACGGAAAAGAAGCAAAAATTCATGGCATGAAGTGGGAACAATGGGCAAAAGCTCTAGATTCCGCTATACAAAATAATAAAGATACTGGGCTGCAGGATGAAACCTACCCAGTTAACAGCAATATTCCGAGAACGCTTAACACATTCAAGAGACAGTACCAGCTTTTTCAGCTTGACCAGAACAGGGAACTATTCCAACCTAGTCAAGTAGGTGATCAGCGTGCTACGTGGACAAGTGATGGGGAGAATCAGACTAACAAATGGCCAGGCTGGGACCGTGTGACCATTGATCACATCATGGTCTCTCGCCCTTTTGCCAAATGGATCGAGATTGCTGACGATGGTAAGCTATCAGGTAATCTTAGCAAGCAAGCCAAGCTGCCTAATAATACGGATTCTCTTTCAGACCACGAACCCGTGGCGCAGAATCTACGCTGGGTAGGACCGCAGCTTGAAGTTTACGAAGACGTTGCAGACAAACAAGAAAAAACACGCCTTGTATGGGGATCCGATGCTTACAACTTTGCGGGGAGAAACAAAAAATTTAATCTTGTTCGCAATAACTATCGTAATGATGTTTATCTTGGACAAGTTTCGGATGAGGCAGGTACTCCCACTTTAACGTGGCTGACTCTTCCAGAGAAAATGGATCTGCTCAATTGCAGCGGTAGCAAAAGCAAGCTTCAGCAGGCTGTCGATGATTACTGTATCGACAATCACTCTTTTATCGGTGAAACCCTGGTAAAGGACGGGGGCCTTCTCGTCGTTGATGAGGATAAAGCTCTGGGAGGGAGCAAGGCTAAACTGCGGCTTGCCAATGGCGGGCTCAGGGTAGCAGGGCTGTCCATGCCTGAGCTCGATCGCGAGATCGTTCTCGAACAGCAAGGATGGATCGATATTGCCGAATCCGACCTCGTGGTGTCTGCTAAGAAAGCCGTGACGGGCACGGGCAGCCTCACGAAACTGGGGGCCGGAACATTGGCGCTTTCAGGCCCCAACAGCTATACGGGTGGAACGTTGGTCGAGGAGGGTATCCTCAGGGCTGACACAGGCGTTGGGTTCGTGAACAACACCGCCTACTCCATCAATGGTGGAGCGCTTGATCTCAACGGATTCGATCTAATCGCTTCGAAGCTCGAAGGCAAGGGGGGCGCGGTCCGGCTTGGAGCGGGGTCGCTCACCCTGGACCAGAGCGTCAATACACGCTATGACGGCTCGATAGAGGGCTCCGGCGGGCTCACAAAATCAGGTAGCGGTGGGCTCATCCTTAATGGTCAGAATAGCTATACCGGTGCAACTCTGGTTCGGGATGGGCATCTTGTCATTGGCGACAGTGATCATCCGGATGCCCGCCTGGAAAGCCCCGTCACTGTGAGCCCGGGCGCTACGCTGGGTGGTATAGGCACGTTGGGTGCTCTGACAATCAACGCAGGAGGCAGGATAGCGCCGGGTAACTCCATCGGTACGCTGCACACCGGTGATGTGACATTTGATGCGGGCTCAGTTTATTCCGTCGAAGTCGGCCCCAACGGGCGCAGTGACCTGATCGATAGCGCCGGTGTCGCGACCCTCAATGGCGGTGAAGTCAGGGTGTCATTGGAGAACCGCTCCAACCTCCTGACGGAAGACGAGGCAAAAACGCTGGTTGGCCAGACCTTCAATATTCTTACAGCCAAAAAAGGCATCGTTGGTCAGTTTGCATCCATCACGCCGAATTATCTGTTCCTGGACAGTCAGATAAGCGTTCCGCGGACACAGCAATTGCTTAATGGGCCTCCCGTCCCTGCTGCGTCCGCAATACCGGGAGCAACCGTTCCGCCAGTTGCTGACGCACAGATTGTTGCTGCGCCTGCCCCTGCTGAGCCCGGAGCACCGGAAACAACCGTTCCGCCAGTTGCTGACGCACAGATTGTTGCTGCGC
>NZ_SPKP01000052.1:144250-240206 GCF_023127835.1 Pseudomonas sp. B329
TAACACCGAAAGCAAGCGTTGATGTAGCGATTGCTCCCGCGCTTGTCCTGTCACCCGTGGGTGTAGCACCTGTTCAGCCAGTGCCCGATATGACGGCTATGAGCATTGCTATTAAGCGCAACAACACCAGCTTTGCCAGCGTTGCACAGACTAAAAACGAGCGTGCGGTTGCAGCCGTGGCTGACACTTTAGCCCTGGGAAACCCTGTGTATGAGAGCCTTTTGACCTTCAACTCCGCTGAACAGGCCCGCCAGGCCTTCAAGCAACTTGATGGCCAGGTTCATGCTGATGTCGCCGCTGCGCAGATCGCCGACAGTCGTTATGTTCGTGATGCGGTGAATGCTCGCCTACAACAGGCTCAAGCGCTGAATCCAGATGCAAAAATTCAAGTCGACAGTAGCAACGGCGGCTGGGTGCAATTACTCGGAGGTCACACGCAACTCGACTCCGATCACAACGCCGCCAGCTACAGCACCTCTACCACTGGCGTGCTGCTCGGTCTGGACACTGACATCGGCGATGGATGGCGAATCGGCGGGGCGACGGGCTACACCAAGACCGATCTGAAGGGAGCCTCCAGAAAGTCGGCCAATAGCGACAACTATCACCTGTCGATCTATGGGGGTAAACGCTTCGATAGCATCGCCCTACGGTTCGGAGGAGCGAGCACTTGGCACCACTTTGACACCTCGCGTAACGTGGGATACGGCAGCCAATCGGCTCATCAAAAAGCTGTCTATAACGCACGAACGGATCAGGTATTTGGTGAAGTCGGTTATACCGGCTGGTCAGCCTTCGAGCCTTTTGCAAATCTGACCTACATTAACTTTCAGAGCGACGCATTCAAAGAACGTGGGAAAGCGACGGCGTTGCACGCCAGTAAGCAAAGTCAGGATGCTGTCGTCTCGACGGTCGGTCTGCGTGGGCAGATGCAATTGCCAGTGGGTTCGACTCGCTCGGTCAAACTGCGCGGTGAGTTGGGTTGGGAGCATCAGTACGCAGAGCTGGACCGTGAAAGTTCCTTGAAATTTGTCGGCAGCGAAGCTGCGTTTGCGGTGAACAGCGTGCCAGTGTCCCGTGATAGTGCGGTGGTCAAAGCCTCGGCAGAGATGGCCATGACCAAGGACACGCAGGTGTCTCTTAACTACACCGGACTGGTTTCAAGTCATGGTGGTGGCAGCGCGGTCAACTTGGGGTTCACTTTCCAGTTCTGATCTAAGGTCGGTAGTGGTGCAATGAGTTTCATTGCACCACACTGGGCCAATGGATATGCGCGCAGGTAACGCTGAGTTGAGACAGTTTCTAAACTCGACTTAAACGCCTGACTCTAGCGTTTACTGGGTGAACCGAGACGGATTTTTAATCCCGATCAAAAGGGCTGTTTTCAACAGCCCTTTTTCTATTTTGGATGCGCGCCCGCCCTTTACCCCTGCGCAAGGCAGTGACCTTATGCATCCGGGATGCCCATGGCACAGTGGCAACTGCCCAACCGCGAGACGTTCCAGGAGAGCGTGGGGCCATTCCACGAATGGGTGGCTTTGCTGTATCAGCGCCGGGGCGGGTCACGTCCACCAGTACCGCACAAGATGAAAGAAAATCGGTGCCGCAAAGCACACCGAATCCAGCCGATCCAACATCCCGCCGTGCCCTTCGATCATGTGCCCCCAGTCTTTTACGCCGCGGTCACGCTTGATCGCCGACATCACAATCCCGCCGGCAAAGCCCAGCAAGTTGATCAGCAGCGCGATCAGGAACGACTGCCAGGGATTGAACGGTGTGGTCCACCACAGCGCCGCGCCGATCAAGGAGGACAGCAGAATCCCGCCCACAAACCCTTCCACCGTTTTCGACGGCGAGAGGTTGGGCGCGATCTTGTGTTTGCCGAACAGCTTGCCGCATACGTACTGCAGCACGTCCGAGAGTTGCACCACGATCACCAGGTAGGCGATCAACAACAGGTTGCGGCCTTCGTAGCCGGGGATGTCCAACGTCAGCAGGGCAGGGACGAAGGACACGCAGAACACCGCGATCATCAGCCCCCATTGCACCTTCGAGGCGCGTTCCAGGAAGTGTGTGCTGTCGCCGCCAAGGGAGGCGAGGATCGGCAGCAGCAGGAACACGTACACCGGGATGAAGATCGAGAACAGCCCATACCAGTCGGCGTAGATCAGCACGTATTGCAGCGGCAGGGCCAGGTAGAACGCGGCCACCAGGGCCGGGTAGTCGCTGCGCCGGGTGGGCGTGAGGGTGAGAAATTCGCGCAGGGCGTAGAACGACACGGCGTAGAACAGCAGGATCACCGCGCCGGTGCCTAACCAGAAGGCGATGCCGATTACCACCACCATCACCCACCAGGCGTTGATGCGGGCGTTGAGGTTGTCGATCACGGCATTCGGGTTGCCACGGGGGCGCAGCTTGAGGATCAGGCCGATCAGCGAGGCGATGACTAGGATCGCGCCGATGCCGCCGAATAACATCAGGGTTTGGCTATCCATCTCAGGAATGCTCCGGGGCAAGGGCGAGCAGGGCGTCGCGGCTGCGAGCAAGGAAGGCGGCTTTGTCTTCGCCTTCTGCCAATTGCAGAGGGGCACCGAAGCTGGTTGTGCATAACAACGGTAGCGGCAGCACGCGCCCTTTAGGCATGACCCGGTTGAGGTTGGCTATCCACACGGGAACCAGTTCGGCCTGTGGGTAACTCTTTGCCAGGTGATACAAGCCGCTTTTGAACGGCAGCAAACCCTCGTCGAGATTGCGCGTGCCTTCGGGAAAGATGATCAGCGAGTCACCGCGTTCCAAAGCCGCGAGCATGGGCAGTAATGGGTTATCCACAGGGTCCTTGCGCTCGCGGTCGATCAGCACGCCATTGAACACCCGGTTGATGATGTAGCGGCGCAGCGCGCTCTTGTTCCAGTAATCGCTGCCGGCCACCGGGCGTGTGAATTTGCGCAGGTTCTGCGGCAGCGACGCCCACACCAGCACGAAGTCGCCGTGGCTGCTGTGGTTGGCGAAATAGATGCGTTGCACCGGTACTGGCGCGCACCCCAGCCACAGGCTGCGAGCGCCGGTGACGGTGCGGGCCATGGAGGTAATCAGCGTGGCGACCACGGGTTCGAACATGGGAATTCCTTATCCGGCGAAAGGCAGCCAAGGGCTGGCGAGGATGACGCCCAAGGTCAGCAGCGCTTGCGCGCCCAGCAACCAGGCTTGTTTACGCAATAGTTTAAGGGCGCCACGGCGGCGTTCGGTCCACGGCCGACCGGCTCGCTTGGACGATTGCAGGCCGAGGGTTTGCAGGGCCTGGTCAAGGTCTGGAGTGCGGGTAACGTCGCGGGCCAGCATGGCGAACAGGTCGGCGTCGAAGGCCACTCGCAGCGCCCAGTACTTTTGCAGCAGGCCCAGCACGATCATCCACAGGGCCAGCAGCAGGCAGATCGTCGAGATACTGGCCAACAACAATTGGGCGAGGCCGAACAGTATGCCGAGCAACGTCAGGCCTGTGGATAACTGATCCAGGGAACGGCCACGGCGTAGCAGGCTGGCAACTATCTGGAGTTCCATATCAGGGTGCATGGTGCAAACCCTCCAACGCTTTACGGTGTGCGGGGTGCAGGACCACAGTGGCCCGTGCTGTACGAATAATAGCCAGTGCTTCATCGACCGTGGCGGCTCGGCCAGTATTCAGCAGCCAGGCGGCGATAGCGGTGGCGCTACGGGAGTAACCGAGGGCGCAGCACACCAGCAAGGGGCCGCTCGTTCGCAGACGTTCAATGGCGTGTGCGGCTTCCAGGCATTCGTCGGCTGTTGGGGTGACGAGGTCCAGTACCGGCACGCAGGCATAAGCGCGGCCCAGTGGATTAATCGGCAGTTCGGCGCACAGATCGACAATGGCCCTGAGCGAGCCTTGCTCGCTGGCCGTAGGAATGCGCCCCAGCCAGACGTTATCCACAATCAGGTCCGGCTGTGGATGTTTGCGTGTCCACAGCCGCGAATTGACCCACGCACCCGCTAAATAAGGCGCATACAACCAGCGGGCTGCAGGCGTAAGGCGGCCATCCGCACGTTTTTGAAAGCCCGACGCGCCGATCACAAGGTAGTTGGCGGTGATCAAACCCAGGGAAACCGCTGGCCACAGCAGCCACAGCCAGCCGCCGCCCAGTACCAGGGCAAGTGCCAGCAGTAATAGCGTGCCCAGCCCGTAGCGCACAGCCAGGCGCCAGCGTTGGGTATCCCGCGTCAACTGCGCACTCAACAATGGGCTCGGGTGCTCCACTGGCCATAACCACACGCACAGCCACCCCGCGAGGGCGCCTGTGGGTAAGTCGATAAAGTGATGTTGATAAGTAGTCAGCACCGAGATGCCGATCAGCGCAAACCAGCCGTGCACCACCCAGCGCCAGACCCCCTGGGTGTGCCGCTGGTACATGACCCACAGGATCACCAGCAGTGCGATATGCAGCGAAGGTGCCTGGTTGAACGGTTTGTCGAAACCGGCCAGCACCGCGAATAGCCAGCCAAACACCCCGTCCAGCTCTGGCCGCTCAAAGGTAAAGCGCAATGGCCAGATCAGGAAGCAACTGACGGCAATCACCTGCGCACTCAGCAGGCGCAGTGCATGTTGTTTCAGCTCATGCCGTGTATTGGGCAGCAGCAGAGAGAAGCCGTAGAGCAGGTCGATGGACCAATAGGGCACGATGGTCCAGGCCCAGAACGGCATATGGCTTTCCCAGCCGAACACCAGCGTGCCGACGTCGCTGCGCTGGCTGGTGACCCAGGTGGCAAAGCCATAGGTGCTGAAAAACAGCGGCGCCAACAGCAGCAGCCAAAGCACCGCAGGTTTCAATAAACCGGGTTCGCGCATGTTCAGATCTTCTGTGCCAGGGACACGGTGAAAATGCCCCACTCATCCACGCGCTGGGTGATCTTGCGAAAGCCCGCGGCTTCAACCAACTGGTCCATTTCCGCCTGGCTGCGCCGACGCATCACCCAGGCCTGGCCCTGGCGGTGGCTGGTGAGCGCGCGGGCAATCAGCTCCAACTGCGGGTGCCACGGCTGCCCGGTGTAGACCAGGTAACCCCCCGGCTCCACGGCGTCGGCCAGCCCCGCCAGTGAACCACCGACCATGGCGTTATCGGCGAACAACTCATACAGGCCAGACACCACGGCCAGGGTCGGCTTGGGGTCCAGGGCGGCCAGGTCAGCGCGGTCGAACGCATCGCCTTTGACGAACTGGGCGATGTCCCCCAAGCCCTTCTCGCGAATCAGCGCGCCACCGTCGCGCACGTTGATGTCGCTGTAGTCGCGCAGCAGGATCGACTCCGGCAACGGCGATACGCCTTGCAAGGCTTCAAGGATGTAACGGCCGTGGCCGGCGGCGATATCGACGATACGGACCTCGCGGTGCTCGTCACGCAGCTTGGTCATGGCCAGGCGCAGCAGTTCCTCGACGTTCAGCTTGCGCTGGCGAATACCGCGCCAGCCAATGGAGTTGAGGTAGTTGGTGTCGATCATCCGCCCCAGCCCGCCCTTGCCGGTAGGCTTATTGCGATACACGTAGTCCAGCGTGCTGCCGGAGTCGAAACCGGTGTCGAAGCCCAGTTTCACGCCGTCCGACAGGTTCTTGCCCAGGCCCATGCTGGCGCGGGTCATGCGCCAGTAGAGGTCGCGCAGGGAATTGCGTGGCAGTGGCGCGGCAAGGGATTCGGATTCGGCGCAGGTGGCGCCAAGTTTGTCGGCGTCCAGTAGAGAGGCGCGGTCCAGCGGATGTGCGAAGTTCTGCAGGATAAAGCGTTTGGCGCTGCTCACGGCCACGGCTCGGTCACGTTCACCGAGGGTGTCGTGGAAAAACCCAGGGAGGATATGCAGCTCTTTTTTCAGGCTGCCGAGGCGGTCGAAAAATTGCTGCTGGGGTTTACGGTGCACCACAAAATCGGAGCCTGAGATAAGCAACTGGGTAGGCACCTGGATCGCCAGGGCGTCGGCTACAACCCGGTCGGCCGCTTCGTACAGGCCAAGCAGTACATTCACCGAGATGGCCTTGGTGATCAGCGGATCGCTGTCGTAGGACGCCACCCGTTCCGGGTCATGGCTGAGGAACTTGGCCTTGACGTAGCTGTTGACGAAAAAGTTGCCGCGAAACCTGCGCATCAGGGCCAGGCCCGGGCGGGCGAAGGGCACGTACAGCTTGACCTTGAAGGCGGGCGAGGCGAGCACCAGGGCGCGGATCTTCGGCGCGTAATCGTGAACCCAGGTGGCCGCGATCACTGCGCCGACGCTTTGGGCGATCACGGCCAGGTTTTGCTCTTCGATGCCGTAGGTGGCGCCGATATGGTCGCAGAAGGTCTGCACATCACGGGCACTGGTGGCAAAGCTGGGGCTGTCGCCGCGCTCGCCGGGGGATTGGCCGTGGCCGCGGGCGTCCCAGGCGAAGAAATCAAACCCCGGCAAGTCCAGTTCATCCACCAGGTGGGCAATACGTCCGGAGTGCTCATGGCCGCGATGGAACAACAGGATTGCCTTGCGCGGCTCGGCGTCTGCCGTGGCCGGCCAGTGCCGGTAGAAAAGCTCGACGCCATCATGGGTACTGAAGGTGTGCTCTTGCTGTTCGCGCATCGCAAATTCCTTATGCAGAAGGGGGAGTTTGTGGCTGTTCTTTGAGGCCCTGGCGCACCCGGTTGACCAAGGTATAGGCGAGCATGGCGGCGACCAGCCACATCACCGCCTCGACCCAACCGGCGCCGAGCCAGCCCAGCGCCACGCCGGTGGCCAGTACACCCAGTACAAAAGCCCGATCACTCTTGCCCATCGGCCCGTCATAGCGACGCGAGGCGCCCACCATCGGCCCCAACACACCGGCGTACTCGCTGAAGACCGCAAGCAGTGTCACCAGCACCACCGGCACCGGGCTCACGCCGGGGATCAGGGCAAAGGGCAGGATCAGCGCGCTGTCGGCGATCACATCGCACAGTTCATTGAGGTAAGCGCCGAGGCGTGACTGCTGGCCGAATTCTCGAGCGAGCATGCCGTCGATGGCGTTGAGGGCCATGCGCACGATCATCCATAAAGGGATCAGCGCAAACAGCCAGAGGTGTTGGGCGAAGCCTGCGATCAACAACCCCACCAGCAGGGAAATAACGCCGGCCAGCACGGTGATCTGGTTGGCGGTGGTGCCGTTGTCGTAGAGGCGCTGCACAAGTGGGCGCAGCAGGTTTTGAAACCGCGGTTTGAGTTGGTAGATGGAAATCATGGGGTGGCGCTTCCTTGTCCGTGAACCCGCGAAAAGCTGTTTCGGAGTGTGCCGATTAATCGCAGCCGACACCAGTGATGGCTCGTGTTTATAGGGGGTTAGTCACAATCCGGAGAATACAGGGAGACAAATGTGGGAGAGGGATCAGGGGTGGATGCAAAAGCGAACAAAAATTTCACGCTTCGTGTTATATTGTAACGAATTGTGTGCAAGTGGGCATTGAGCGGATGCAGGTGGATTTAGAAGCTGACGGCGCTTCGGTAGAAGGCCTGGCGCGTTTTCAGCAAGGGCTGTTCCATGCCCGTCGGTTACGCCAAGCGGGTATCAGCCTGACGACCCTGGCGATCAGCGGATGGGTGTTGGCGCTGTTCGTGGCGTTGTTTGCGCCACTGTCGATCTGGCCGGTGGTGTTGATCAACTGCGCTGCGGCCCTGCTGCTGTTGGTGGCCGGGTTGCAGTCGGCCTGGTGGGTGGCTGATTGGCGTGCCCAGGCGATGGAGGTGCCGAGCGCTGAGTTGATTGAGCAACCCATTGAGCCCACTGCCTGGCACAAGGGGCTGATCAACCGTTTCGGCAACGGCCTGCTGGCACAGGTTGGCGCACCGGTGCTGTGGTTGGCGGGCTGGTCGTTGCTGGCGTTGGTCAGCGTTATCCAGTTCTGGAACCTGGCCTTGCCTGCTGCGGCCATCGGTCAGTCCGCCAGCATCGGTGCGGCGCTGGCATTGGGGCTGGCTTTTGGCTTGCTGGTGTTCGAGCGTCGCCTGGCCCAGGAAACCGCCGCCCAGTGGCCGGAAGCTTCACAGCTGGCGCAGTTGAGTCGGGTGGCGATTATCTGCCTGGTGCTGAGTGCCATCTGCCTGTTGTTTGCCAATGCCGAGTCGGTGTGGCCGCTGCGTCTGGCGACACTCGTCGGCCTGTTGCCGGCGCTGGTGGCGCTGGAGTTCCTGCTGCGGGGCGTGCTGTCGCTGTTCAGCCCGCGCCAGCCGCGCCTTGAGCCGCGCTTGATGGCGCAGAGTTTTATCGCCGGCCTGCTGCGTTGGCCGCCACAACCGTTGCTGGCGTTGCAGCATGAATTGCACAACCGTTTTGGCATCGACCTGCGCCAGATCTGGGCCTTCACCTACATGCGCCGGGCTTTCCTGCCGGTGTTGCTGGTGGTGCTGACGGTAGGTTGGGCGCTGACCGGCGTGCATGAAGTCCCCCTGCAAGGGCGTGGGATTTATGAGCGCTTCGGCAAACCGGTCGAGGTGTTCGGCCCCGGCCTGCATACGGGTTTGCCGTGGCCGCTGGGTCGCGTACTCAACGTGGAGAACGGCGTGGTGCATGAGTTGGCGACCAGCGTCAGCGAAGCCGCCACACCGGAGCTGGCCGCTGCCGAAGGCCCGGCGCCGTTGATTGCCAACCGCCTGTGGGACGCCAGCCATGTGAATGACAAATCCCAGGTCATCGCCAGCAGCAGCGGCGATAAGCAGGGCTTCCAGATCGTCAACATGGACGTGCGATTTGTCTACCGCATCGGCCTCACCGACCAGGCTGCGCTTGCCGCCACTTACAACAGCGCGGACATACCTACCCTGATCCGCAGCACCGCCAGCCGCATCCTGGTGCATGACTTTGCCTCGCGCACCCTCGACGAATTGCTCGGTGAACAACGCACCAGCCTCGCCGACGAGATTGGCCGCACGGTGCAAGCAGACCTGCACACCCTCGACAGCGGGGTGGAAATCCTCGCCACGGTGGTTGAAGCGATCCACCCACCGGCTGGCGCCGCCAATGCTTACCACGGTGTGCAAGCCGCCCAGATCGGCGCCCAGGCACTGATCGCCCGTGAACGTGGCGCGGCCAGCGAGCAGACCAACCAGGCGCTGCTGCAAGCCAGCACCGTCCGTGATCAGGCCCAGGCCGGCGCCCGCGAAGTGAATGCCGGCGCCCAAGCGGCGAACCTGCGCTTTGCCGCCGAACAAAAAGCCTATGCCGCTGCGGGCCAGGCTTTCGTGCTGGAACAGTACCTGAGCCAACTGAGCCTGGGCCTGGCCCACGCCAAGCTGCTTATTCTGGATCATCGTTTGGGCGCCGACAGTGCGCCGACGATTGATCTGCGTTCTTTTACTTTGCCCGCCGATCCACTGGCGCCGCGCAAAGCCGTTCAATAAGGAGTCTGTCTGTTGAGCGCTCATTCTCACGATCACGGTCATCACCATCATCACGGCCACCACCATCACCACCATGGTGATGAACAAGCGGCCGGGCCTTTCCCTTGGCGGCGCATGGCCTGGGCGGCGTTACTGGTGCTGTTTGCCGTGGCAGCGGCGAGCCTGGTGCAGGTGCGCTCCGGCGAGGCCACGGTGATTACCCGCTTCGGCAACCCCGCGCGAGTGCTGTTGGAGCCGGGCCTGGGCTGGCGCTGGCCGGCGCCATTCGAAGCGGCGATCCCGGTGGACCTGCGCCTGCGCACCACGTCCAGCGGCTTGCAGGATGTGGGCACCCGCGATGGCCTGCGGATTATCGTGCAGGCCTATGTGGCGTGGCAGGTGCAGGGCGATGCCGACAATGTGCAGCGCTTCATGCGCGCAGTGCAGAACCAGCCGGACGAAGCGGCGCGGCAGATTCGCACCTTCGTCGGCTCGGCGCTGGAAACCACGGCGGCCAGCTTTGACCTGTCCAGCTTGATCAACACCGACGCCAGCCAAGTGCGCATCGCCGATTTTGAAGCGCAGTTGCGCCAGCAGATTGATCAACAATTGCTCGCCACCTACGGCGTGCGCGTGGCGCAGGTCGGCATCGAGCGCCTGACATTGCCTTCGGTGACACTCACCGCCACGGTTGATCGTATGCGCGCCGAGCGGGAAACCATCGCCACTGAACGCACCGCCGTGGGCAAGCGCGAAGCGGCGCAAATCCGCTCCGCCGCCGAGCGTGATGCGCGCATTGTGCAGGCCGATGCGACGGTGAAAGCCGCCGATATCGAAGCGCAATCGCGGGTAGAAGCCGCGCAGATTTATGGCCGTGCCTACGCGGGTAATCCGCAGCTGTACAACCTGCTGCGCTCGCTGGATACCTTGGGCACGGTGGTCACGCCGGGTACCAAAATCATCCTGCGCACCGACGCCGCGCCGTTCCGCGCCCTGGTGGATGGGCCGAAGGACATCCAGCCATGAGCGAACGCGGCAGTCCCGACAGCCCTTGGATTCAGGCCGGGCGCCTGACCTTCCTGGCGCTGTACGCGGTCACTGTGTTGGCGGCGTTGGCCTGGGCCTTTTCCAATGTGCGCCAGATCGACCCGCAGAATCGCGCGGTGGTCCTGCACTTCGGCGCCCTTGATCGCATTCAGAACGCCGGGCTGTTGCTGGCCTGGCCGCAGCCGTTCGAGCAGGTGGTGTTGTTGCCGGCGGCGGACCGGGTGATCGAGCGCCGAGTGGAGAACCTGCTACGTTCCGACGCGGCGCTGCAGGCTGATCGCGTGGCCAGTTTCGCTACGCCGTTGAGCGATGCCCTGGCCGGTTCCGGCTACCTGCTGACCGGCGATGCCGGGGTGGTGCAGTTGGATGTGCGGGTGTTCTACAAGGTGACCGAGCCCTATGCCTTCGTGTTGCAGGGCGACCACGTGTTGCCCGCGCTGGATCGGTTGGTGACGCGCAGTGCCGTAGCCCTGACGGCAGCGCGGGATCTGGACACCATCCTGGTAGCACGCCCGGAACTGATCGGCAGCGACAACGGCGCCGCCGAACGCCGCGAGCGCCTGCGCGGCGATCTGGTGCAAGGCATCAATAAACGCCTGGCCGATTTGGCCGCCAGCGGTTTGGGCCTGGGCATCGAAGTCACCCGCGTCGATGTGCAATCGAGCCTGCCGGGCCCGGCGGTGAATGCCTTCAACGCAGTGCTGACTGCCAGCCAGCAAGCGGATAAAGCGGTGGCCAACGCCCGCACCGAAGCGGAAAAACTCACCCAGACCGCGAATCAGGAGGCTGACCGCCAGGTGCAAGTCGCCCACGCCCAGGCCAGCGAACGCTTGGCCAATGCCCAGGCGCAAACCGCTACCGTCGCCAGCCTCGCCCAGGTCAAAGACCCCGGCTTGCTGTTGCGCCTGTACCGCGAACGCCTGCCGAAGATTCTCGGTCAGGCGGGTTCCGTGACCACCGTCGACCCCAAAGACGACTCCCGCTTGATCATCCAGGGAGCCGAACAATGAGCGCACCCATGCTGACCTCGGCCGAACAGCGCAGCGCTGCCCGGCAATTGACCCTGGCCATGCTCGCCCTTGGGTTGCTCGTGCTGGGCCTGGTGTGGCGCTGGCTGGCGCCGGACCAGAACGGTGTGAGCCAATTGCTGCTGGGGGTGGCATCGCTGTTGGTGGCGGTGCCGGTAATGCGTTCGGCCTGGTACAGCCTGCGCTTTCCCAGCTTGCACGGCATCACTGACCAACTGATTGCCCTGGCCATGCTTGGCGCCTGGGCCACCGGCGATCTGCTCACCGCCGCGTTGTTGCCGATCATCATGATCTTCGGCCATGTGCTGGAAGAGCGCAGCGTGATCGGCTCCCAGGAGGCGATCCATGCCCTGGGCAAACTCACCCGCAGCCACGCCCGTTTGGTACAGGCTGACGGAACCATCACCGAAGTGGATAACGCCACGCTGAACCCCGGTGATATCGTCGAAGTGCGCGCCGGCGACCGCGTGCCGGCCGATGGCGTGGTGCTGTCCGGCCAGGCGAGCCTGGACACGGCACCAATCACCGGTGAGTCGGTGCCGTTGGAAGCCAGCGCGGGTGTGCAGGTGTTTGGTGGCGCGATCAACCTTGATGGTCTGCTGCGCCTTGAAGTGACGCGCACTGGCAACGAATCGACCCTGGGCAAAGTCATCGCACTGATGCAGAACGCCGAGCGCTCCAAGCCGCCGATCACGCGGCTGCTGGAGCGTTATGCCGGTAGCTATATGGTGTTGGTGCTGTTGCTGGCGGCGGTCACCTGGTTCGTCACCAACGATGCGCAGGCGATGCTGGCGGTGCTGGTGGCGGCGTGCCCGTGTGCCTTGGTGCTGTCGGCGCCGGCCACGGCGATTGCCGGGATCGCCGTGGCGGCGCGTCATGGGATTCTGATTCGCAGCTCGGCGTTTCTCGAAGAATTGGCTGACCTGACCTCGTTGGTGGTCGACAAGACCGGCACCCTGACCTTTGGCACCCTGCGTTTGCAGTCCATCGAGACCACCGCACCGGATCGCCAGGAGCTGCTGAACCTGGCGGCCAGCCTCGGCTCGGCGAGCAGTCACCCGGTCAGCCGAGCGTTGGCGGGGTTGGCGACTCAGGAGCAGTTACTGGCGCTCACCGACATTCGCGAGCGTCAGGGCCTGGGCGTGGTCGCACAGACCGAACAGGGCGAAGCGGCGCTGGGGCGGCCGGAGTTGTTCGAACAATTGGGCATCGTCACCAGCGGCGTTCCCAACCATGACGGCCCTATTGCCGGGTTGGCGTTGAACGGCGATTTCCTGGCCTGGCTGTTGCTGGCCGACAGCGTCAAGCCGGAGGCGCGCCAGGCCCTGCAAGAGTTGCGTGATTTGGGCCTGGGCCGCCAGCTGCTGCTGACCGGCGACCGCCAAAGCGTAGCCGACAGCCTGGCGCTGGAGGTGGGCATCAGTGATGTCGAAGCCCAAGCCTTGCCGGAAGACAAGCTCAACCGCGTGCTGGGTGAAATCAGCAGCGGCTTCCGGCCGATGGTGGTGGGCGATGGCATCAATGATTCGTTGGCGCTCAAGGCCGGTGTGGTTGGTGTGGCGATGGGGGCGGGCGGTGCCGATATCGCACTCGCATCGGCGGACGTGGTGTTGATCGGCAGCGACTTGCGCCGCCTGGGTACCTGCGTGCGCTTGAGCCGCCAGTGCCGGCAGACGTTGCAGGTGAACGTGATCATCGGCCTGGGCTGGACGTTGGCCATCGTGGTGTTCGCGGCCTTTGGCTGGTTGGGCGCGGCGGGTGCCATGATTGCGGCGGTGCTGCATAACCTCAGTACCTTGCTGGTGCTGGGTAACGCTGGGCGGTTATTACGCTTCCAGGAGCCGCTGTTGAAGCTTGATGAATAATTTCAGAAATATTTGCACACGGCTGTAACGCCAATGGGGGCCCTCACTCTAGTGGTGTGTCGAGACTGAACAATCCGTTCGGACCGACTTCACCACTGATCATGAGGAATACAACAATGAGCATTAAATCCGCTGCTGCTGGCGCCGCCCTCGCGATGGCTGCCGCCACTATGTTTGCCGGTGTGGCCACCCAGGCACACGCAGCCGATGCCACTGTGCATTGCTATGGCGTCAACGCTTGTAAAGGGCAGAACGACTGCAAGACCAAAGATCACGCGTGCAAAGGTCAAGGTTCCTGCAAAGGCCAGGGCTTCCTGTCCATGAGCAAGGCGATGTGCGACGAGAAGGGCGGTACCGTCGGCGAGTAACGGCAACCGAGTGCAACCGCAGCGACCGCCCCCCGTCGCTGCGGACACTTTTCCTGGAGCGTCTTATGCCCACTTCTTTTTCGAGCCTCGGTTACGGCCTGGGGCTGCGCAGTGAGTACTACCAGCAGATCCTCGAACAGTCGCCGGCCGTGGATTGGTTCGAAGTGATCTCCGAGAATTATCTGGTGCAGGGCGGCAAAGCCTTGTACTACCTGGATGCGATAGCCGAGCGTTACCCCGTGGTAATGCACGGTGTGTCCTTGTCCATCGGTGGGCCCCATGCCCTCGATACCGATTACCTTGCGCAAATCAAACAGCTCGCCGAGCGCATCCAGCCGGCCTGGATTTCCGATCACCTGTGCTGGAGCCGCGGCAGCGCGCATCAGCTGCATGACCTGCTGCCGCTGCCCTACACCGAAGAAAGCCTCTATCACGTGGCCGGTCGTGTGCGTCAGGTGCAGGACGTGTTGCAGCGCCCGCTGGTGCTGGAAAACGTCTCCAGCTATGTGCGCTCCAAGGCTGATGAGTTCACCGAGTGGGAGTTCCTCAACGCTTTGGCCCACCTGAGCGGGTGTCAGTTGTTGCTGGACGTGAACAATGTGTATGTGAGTGCGCGTAACCATGGCTTTGATGCCTGGACGTTTATCCGCAACCTGCCGCCCGAGAGCATCCGCCAACTGCACCTGGCCGGGCATATGGACTACGGCGACTATGTGGTCGACACCCACGACCATCCTGTGTGCGACCCGGTGTGGGCGCTTTACCAACAGACCCTGGAGCATTTGGGGCCGGTGTCGACGCTGTTGGAGCGCGATGATCATTTCCCGCCGTTCGAAGAATTGCTCACTGAGTTGAGCAAGGCCCGCGAGCTGGCAGCCAGTGCCCTGGCCAGGAAATCGCTATGCGCCTGATCGACTGGCAATTGGCTTTTGAAGAGCACCTGTTATCTGAACCTTGCGCGGCCAACAGCAGCTTTGCCGCCACCTTGCTGGGGGGGCCGACCCTGGATGTGGACACCGGCCTGGCGATTTACCACAACGCCTATCTGTCGCGATTGAAGGAAGTGCTGTGCCATGACTTCAGCGCTATCCGATATTGGCTGGGTGATGATGAATTTGCCGCGCTGAGCGAAGCCTACGTTCGTCGTTACCCCTCGGCCCACTACAGCCTGCGTTGGCTCGGTGAGCGCTTTTCGATGTTTATCCTTGAGCACTTGGTCGCAGAACACAGTGCGCCGCTGGCTGAATTGGCGCGTCTGGAGTGGGCGTTTACCCTGGCGTTCGATGCACCCCAGGGGACGCCGCTGACCGTGAATGACATGGCGCAATTGGCACCCGGGGACTGGCCGACGCTGCAGGTAAGCCTGGCGCCTTCAGTGCAGCATTTGCTGTGCCGTTTCAACACGGTGGCGATCTGGCGAGCCAGCAAGGATGCATCGGGTTTTCCCGGCAGCCAGGCGCTGGACCCGATGCAAATCTGCCTGGTATGGCGTCATCAGAATGTGTGTCACTACCGCAGCCTGGAGCCTGACGAAGCCTGTGCACTGGCAGGGATGGTGACTACCGGCTGGAATTTTTCAGAACTGTGCGCAGAGTTGGCAGTCACTTATTCAGAGGGTGCGTCGCTGCAAGCGGCCACATGGCTGAAACAGTGGATCCAGGACGGTTTGCTTGAACTCCGAGCCCCATAGAGACGTGCTATTAAATCGATAGCCTCCTACTTTGTCTTCGGATGATCTACCCTCACTCCAGACGTCTGAAACAAGGGGGGATTACTCATGCTCGCGCAACTTCCACCGGCCTTACAGAATCTTCAGCTACCGTTGCGTCTTCGACTCTGGGACGGCCATGAATTCAACTTGGGTCCTGAGCCCAGTGTGACGATTGTGGTCAAGGACCCCACGATGGTGTCCAAGCTGACCCACCCAACGCTCGATTCACTGGGCGAAGCCTTCGTCGAAGGCAAACTGGAGCTGGAAGGCTCCATCACCGAGGTGATCAGGGTATGTGACGAGTTGAGCCACGCCTTGATCGATGACGACGAAGGCAGCCGTCCGGTGCGCTCGATCCACGACAAGGCCACCGACGCGGCGGCCATTTCCTACCATTACGACCTGTCCAACGAGTTCTACCAACTATGGCTGGATCAGGACATGGCGTATTCCTGCGGTTATTTCGAAACCGGCAGCGAATCCATCGACCAGGCCCAGCAAGACAAATTCCGTCACCTGTGCCGCAAACTGCGGCTGCAGCCGGGCGAGTACCTGCTCGACGTTGGGTGTGGTTGGGGCGGGCTTGCGCGGTTTGCGGCGCGGGAATTCGGAGTCAAGGTGTTTGGTATCACCTTGAGCAAGGAACAGCTGGCGCTGGCCAGGGAGCGGGTGAAAGCCGAAGGCCTGGAGGATCAGGTCGACCTGCAACTGCTCGACTACCGCGACCTGCCCCAGGATGGCCGCTTCGACAAAGTGGTGAGCGTGGGTATGTTCGAACACGTCGGCCACGCCAACCTGGCACAGTA
The DNA here is from genome assembly GCF_023127835.1 of Pseudomonas sp. B329. NCBI lineage: Bacteria > Pseudomonadati > Pseudomonadota > Gammaproteobacteria > Pseudomonadales > Pseudomonadaceae > Pseudomonas > Pseudomonas sp. B329. Next base: position 160,451 of record NZ_SPKP01000052.1, read on the forward strand.
CTGTCAGACGCTGTTCGGTGCCGTGCGTGAAGGCGGCCTGGTGATGAACCATGGCATTACCGCCAAACATACCGATGGCCGCCCGGTAGGCCGAGGCGCCGGGGAGTTTATCGAGCGCTACGTATTTCCCAACGGCGAACTGCCTCACCTGGCGATGATGACTGCCGAGATCAGCGAGGTCGGGTTGGAAGTGGTGGATGTCGAAAGTTTGCGCTTGCACTACGCCCGCACGTTGGACCATTGGAGCGAGCGCCTGGAAGACAATCTGGAAGCGGCGGCAAAGATGGTGCCGGAGCAGGCGCTGCGCATCTGGCGGCTGTACCTGGCCGGTTGCGCTTATGCGTTTGCCCGGGGCTGGATCAACTTGCACCAGATCTTGGCGGTCAAACCCCATGCCGATGGTGGTCATGAACTGCCGTGGACGCGGGAAGATCTCTACCGCTGACCCGATTTTCCAGAACACTGAAGATCCAAATGTGGGAGGGGACTTGCCCCCTCCCACATTTTCCCTGCGTTGTCTGTTAGAGAATCGGTGAGATCAAGCGCGCCACCCGCATCCCCAACTGTTGCAGGCGTCGCGTCTCGCGGCTTTCTTCCTGACTGACTTCATGGGACAGGGCAAAATCGTCCAGCAGCATGTGTTCAACCTGGCTGGCGAAAGCCTCATCCACTGTCAGCAACATCACTTCGAAATTCAGTCGGAACGAACGGTTGTCCATGTTGGCGCTGCCAATGGCGCTGATTTCGCTGTCTACCAACACCACCTTCTGATGCAGAAACCCGGGCTTGTAGCGGAACACCCGCACACCTGCGCGCACGGCTTCGATGGCGTAAAGGCTGGAGGCGGCATATACGATGCGGTGGTCGGGCCGCGATGGCAGCAACAGGCGCACGTCCACCCCGCGCAATACCGCCAGGCGCAGTGCGGCGAATACGGCTTCGTCGGGGACGAAGTACGGGCTGGTAATCCATACCCGCTCGGTCGCGGCGTGGATGGCCTCGACGAAAAACAGCGAGCAGGTTTCATAGGGGTCTGCCGGGCCACTGGCGAGCAGTTGGCAGAGCACGCCGTCTTCGGGGTAGGCATCCGGCAGGATCAGTGGCGGTAGTTGCCGCGCCGCCCAGAACCAGTCTTCGGCAAACGACTCCTGAAGGCAGGCCACCACTGGGCCGGTGACCTGTACATGGGTATCGCGCCATGGCGCCAGCGGCGGTTTTTTGCCCAAGTACTCATCGCCCACATTGTGCCCGCCGACAAAGCCGGTGATACCGTCCACCACCACGATCTTGCGATGGTTACGGAAGTTGACCTGGAAACGATTGAGCCAGCCGCTGCGGGTGGCGAACGCCTTGACCTGCACCCCGGCGTCGCGCAGCGATTGTACGTAGCGATGGGGCAGGGCGTGGCTGCCGATGCGGTCGTACAGCACGTAAATGTCGACGCCCTGGGCGGCCTTTTCCTTCAATAGCACCTGCAATTGGCGGCCAAGCTCATCGTCATGGATGATGAAAAACTGGAACAGCACGGCGGTTCTGGCGTTGCGAATCGCCTCGAAAATCGCGCCAAAAGTAGCCTCGCCATTGATCAACAGGCGCACTTCATTATTGGCCAGGCACGGCATGCGCCCGAGCTTGGGCATGGCTCGCAGAGAGGCATAGGCACTGGAGTTGCGCGCCGCGAGCGCTTCCTCTACCCACGGGCGCCAATTCAGTTCGGCGATCGCCGTGTGCATTTCCTGGTTGGCCTGGCGACGGGCCTGGATGTACGCGTCGAAGGTGCTGCGGCCGAAGATCAGGTAAGGGATCAGCGTCAGGTAAGGCATGAACATCAGCGACAAGGCCCAGGCGATCGAGCCTTGGGCGGTGCGGACAGTCAGTACCGCGTGAATTGCGGCGAGGCTCCCGAGAACGTGCAGCGTGGCAATGAAGTAGGCGAGCAGGTGCGGGCCAAAGAAATCCATGAACGACGTAACTCCAGGCAGTCCAGTGCGTAACAGACCATGAACCGCTGCGAATGTCGCTATTTTATTTGCCGTGCAACACTGGCCGCTTTACGACGTCTAACGCCGACAATTACCCAGGAGTTACCCGATGAATGCTCGTCTGCTTGGTTTGGCCATGGTTGTTGGTTTGTCGCTGCCGGTGGCGGCGCAGGCGCAGATGCTGGCGCCGGGCTTGTGGGAATTGACCACCAGTAATATGAAAGTCGATAACCAGGACCTGCCGGACCTGTCGCTGATCCTCGGTCAGCTCAAGCAACAAATGACTCCTGAACAGCGCGCCATGCTCGAAAAGCAAGGCATCAACATGGCCGGTAAGGGTGTGCAGGTGTGCCTGACTCCAGCCCAGGTTGCCACCGACTCCATCCCGCTGACCGACCCGCAATCGGGCTGCAAGCAGGAAGTGACTGACAAGACCGGCAACCAATGGAAGTTCCGTTTCAGCTGCCCCAAAGCCCAGGGCACAGGTGTAGCGACCTTCCAAAGCCAGAAGGAATTCACCACCACCGTCAACGGTACGTTCAATGCCACCGGCATCCAGCAGAAGGGCAGCCTGGACAGCCACGCTCAGTGGCTGGGCAACGATTGCGGTACGGTCAAACCCCGCGCTTAATGCAGAAAATGCAGAGGCAAGCCCTGGCAACTGTCGACCACCTGGCCGTTGTGCCAGGCCAGGTGGCCGGACACCAGCGTGGTGCTCACGCTGTGACGAAAGCTGCGCTCTGCAAAGGGAGTCCAGCCGCAACGGGCGAGAATCGGTTGGCTGCTGACCGGTTTGCCCTGAGGCTCAGGTTTGATCAACACCAGATCGGCCCAATAGCCTTCACGCAGGTAACCGCGATCAGGAATGGCAAACAGGTCGGCCACCCGATGACTGGTTTTCGCCACCAGTGTGGTCAGAGGCAAATGCCCGTCGGCCACCAACTCCAATAGTGCCGGCAGGGCGTGCTGCACCAGGGGTAAACCCGAGGGTGCTTCACGATAGCCCAATTGTTTTTGCGCCCAGGTATGCGGCGCATGGTCAGTGCCAATCACATCCAGGCGATCACTTAATAACGCCAGGCGCAGCGCGTCGCGGTCGGCGCGTGTCTTGATGGCCGGGTTGCATTTGATCTGGTGGCCGAGGCGGTGATAGTCGCGGTCGTCGAACAGCAGATGATGCAGGCAGACCTCGGCGGTGATGTGTTTTTCGGCCAGGGGCTTGTCTTCGAACAGCGCGAGTTCACGGGCGCTGGTCAGGTGCAGCACGTGCAGTCGCGTGCCATGGCGCTGGGCCAGTTCCACGGCATACGATGACGAGCGATAACACGCTTCGGCGTCGCGGATCAGTGGATGAGCGACAGCGGGAATGCGCTCGCCAAAGCGCTCGCGCAAGCGTTGCTCGTTGGCCAGGATGCTCGGGGTGTGTTCGCAGTGCGCGAGCAGAATGGTCGGCACGTCGGCAAACAAACGTTCCAGAATACGTGGGTCGTCCACCAGCATGTTGCCGGTGGAGGCGCCCATGAACACTTTGACTCCAGCCACTTCACAGGGGTCGAGGCCGGCGACGATATCCAGATTGTCGTTGCTTACGCCAAAGTGAAAGCCGTAGTTGGCCACTGAGTGCAACGCAGCACGGTGCTTCTTATCGGCCAAGGCTTGCAGGTTCAAAGTGGCTGGCTGGGTGTTGGGCATGTCCATGAAGCTGGTGATACCGCCGGCCACCGCGGCACGGGATTCGCTGTAGAAACTGCCTTTGTCTGGCGCGCCGGGTTCGCGAAAATGCACCTGGTCATCGATCATTCCCGGCAGCAACCACTGGCCTTTGGCGTCGATTTCCACCGGTTCGTGAGCGCCTTCAATGCTGGCGGCAATCTTCTCGATACGGCCATTGGCGACCAGCACGTCGGCGTCGAATACCTGGCCCTCGTTGACCAGGCGGGCGTTGCGTATCAGCAGGCGACTCATGGTTCAGAACTCGTTTTGCAAGGCTTTGTAGCCGCGCACCAGGTCGACGTTGGTGCGTGCCACGTCTTCGGAAAACTCCGAGGCACTGACACTCACCGGCGGGAATTGCGACAGGTCGGTGTTAGGCCCGATGCGGGTGGTGGAGGGCACGTAGAAGGCCGCAGGCAGGTCGCGGCCATCGACCACCGAGTTGTGGCGCACCACGCAGCCATCGCCGACGGCGCAATTAAACAGCACGCTGTTGAAGCCGATGAACACGCGGTCGCCAACTGTGCAGGGGCCATGGACGATGGAACGGTGGGCGATAGAGGTGAACTCGCCAATGGTCACCGCCGCGCCGGACTTGGAGTGGATCACCACGCCGTCCTGGATATTGGAGTTCGCGCCGATCGTGATCGGGTCCATGGCGCCGCTGGCATCGACTTCGTCGGCGCGGATCACGGCGTACGGGCCGACGAAGACGTTCTCGCCGATGATGACCTTGCCGCAGATGATCGCGGTCTTGTCGACGTAGGCTGACTCGGCAATTACCGGCAGGTCACCTGAAGGGTTTTTGCGGATCATGGTTTGCTCAACGCCGCGCACAGGGTGTTCAGGTTGTATTCGAACAGCCCGATAAAGGTGCTGGCCGGGCCTTGAGCGGCGAGGGCGTCGGAGTACAGCGTGCCGCCTATCTGCGCGCCGCTTTCATCGGCAATCTGCTTGAGCAGGCGCGAGTCCTTGATGTTTTCGATAAACACGGCTTTGACCTTGTCTTTACGGATCTGGGTGATTAGCGCGGCGACTTCGGCGGCCGACGGGTCACGCTCGGTAGACAAGCCCTGGGGCGCGAGGAATTGGATGCCATACGCCTGGCCCAAATAGCCGAAGGCGTCATGGGAGGTGACGATGCGGCGGTTGCCCGACGGCAGTGCAGCGAACTTGGCCTTGGCCTCGGTCAGCAGGCTGTGAATTTGCTTCAGGTAAGCCTGGCTGTTGCGCAGGTAGTCGCTTTTATTGGCAGGGTCGGCGGTCACCAATGCCTTGGTGATGTTGCTCACATAAATTTCGGCGTTGGCCAGGTTGTGCCAGGCGTGTGGGTCGGGAATGGTCTCGCCGTCTTCCTCCATGGTGTGCGAGATCACGCCTTTGCTGGCGGTGACGACCGTAGCGGTGGTTTCAGTGCTGGTGACCAGGCGATCCAGCCACGGCTCGAAACCTAGACCGTTCTTGATGATGACCTTGGCCTTGAGCAGCGCTTTGGCGTCATCCGGTGTGGGTTCATAGGTATGAGCATCGGCGTCCGGGCCGACCATGTTGCTGATCTGAATATGGTCGCCACCGATCTGGTGGGTGATGTCATCGAGAATACTGAAGCTGGTGACTACCTGGAGTTTGTCTGCGGCGTGAGCCATCGACAGCGGCAGCAACAGACTGAACAACACAAGAAGAGCGCGCATCGGGAAACACCTCATGAGGATGTAGGCAAAGGTGGGCGGCGCAATAAGCCATGCACCGGACCGAATACCACGGACAACACATATCCAGCGCCCGCCACCAACACGATCGCCGGGCCGCTGGGCAGTGAGTAGTAGAACGACAGCAGCAAACCCAGCCACACCGACAGGCATCCCAGCACCGCCGATACCGCGATCAACACCGGCAGGCGTCGGCTCCAGAAGCGTGAAGCGATGGCCGGCAGCATCATCAAACCCACCACCATCAGTGCGCCGATGGCTTGAAAACCGATCACCAGGTTCAGCACCACCAGGGTCAGGAACAGGCCGTGGGCCAGTGGGCCAAGGCGGCTGACGGTTTGCAGGAACAGCGGGTCAAGGGTGTCGAGCAGCAGGGGTTTGTAGATCAGTGCCATGGCGATCAGGCTGAAGCTGGACACCCAGAGCATTCCGGTCAGTGTGGTTTCGTCCACGGCCAGGGCGGAGCCGAATAACAGGTGCAGCAGGTCCAAGCGTTTGCCGGCAATGCCCAGGATCAATACACCGGCCGCGAGCGAAATGGGGTAGATGGCGGCGAGGCTGGCGTCTTCGCGCAGGCCGGTGCGGCGGGTGATCCACGCCGCCAGGCCGGCCATGCTCAGGCCTGCGCCGAGGCCGCCGAGGGTCAGGGCGGGCAGGCTTAGCCCTGCGAACCAGAAACCCAGTGCGGCGCCCGGCAGAATGCCGTGAGCCACGGCGTCACCGATCAGGCTCATGCGTCGCAGGATCAGGAACACGCCCAAGGGGGCGGTGCTACATGCAAGCACCAACCCGCCGATCAGTGCGCGGCGCATAAACACGAAATCCTGAAATGGCATCCACAAGTGAGCGGTGAGGTGCATCAGGCCACCTGCATCTGTGGTTGCGGGCGGATCAGCTCTTTGCTGGGGCCGAACACGCAGCCGGTGTTTTTAAGCTGCAATACGTGCTGGGTGTGGTGACGCACGGACGCCAAGTCATGACAGACGACCACCAGCGTGCGGCCTTGGTTGTGCCAGGTATGGATGTGTTTCCAGCACAGGGCCTGGCCGTCTTCGTCGAGGGCGGCGTGGGGTTCGTCGAGCAGCAGGATGGGGGAGTCGGCCAGGCTCATACGGGCGAGCAGGGCGCGTTGCAGTTCGCCACCGGATAACGCCATCAGCGGGCGCTGTTCCAAACCGCTGAGACACCACTCGTCCAATACGGCGTGCAGGCGCTCGTTGCGTTCATGTGAATTCAGCTGGGTGCCCCAGAAGCCGGCAGCCACCAACTCTTGCAAACTGATCGGAAACTGACGATCCAGGTGCTGTTGCTGGGGCAAGAACGACAAGCCGCCGCGACGTGGAACATCGACACGCACCTTGCCCGTCAGCGGCTTTTGCAACCCGGCAATCACTTTGAGCAGGCTGCTTTTGCCGGTGCCATTGGCGCCGATAATCCCCGTGAGGCTACCTTTTTCCAGCGTCAGGTTCAGCGCCGGCGTCAGTGGTTGGCCGGGGGCGCCCCAGCGCAAAGCGTGGCAGGTAATCATGCAAAGTCTCTCGTCCAACGGCTTTCAGCCACCGCATCGTGGGCGTGCAGGCTTTCAGCGTGGATCACTTTGAGGTGGAAGGCTTTGACGGCATCCGAGCGCTTCAAGGCGAGGTTCAAGCGGCGAGCGGCATCTTCGCAGAACATGAGGTTCTGTCCGTTAGCCAGGGCGAACGCTTGTTCATCCGCACGTTTCACAGCGGTTTGTACCGCAGTGCCCAGAGCTGCTTCGGCAGCGTTGATCAAGTCGACTATCGCCAGATCGTCACCCTGCAGCTGAACGTTTAACTGCGCGGTACTGCGTTGGCTATGGGGCGTGGCCACAATACCGTGGGCGCTGCCCAGCCAGCTCAACACGTCTTCATGCTGCAGAGGAGTGTCGGCAAAATCTTCGAGAAACTGCTGCTGAATTAGCTGTCTGGCAAGGGCAGCGGAGCAAGGGCACGTTGAGGAATAAGTAACGTCAATTTTTAGTTCCACGTGGAACATCTGATTTTCCAGACGCGCTTCGATGCTGACCGGATAGCTTTTCCAACCCTCCAAAGGGCTGACCAGCGCAGGGCGCTTTAACAACAGATTTGTGTGAATACGCAGGTAGGCGTTCTTAGATAAATCTTCATGTGTGTCGAGAAAACGCTGCAGTACATTACGCAAAAGTGCAGATGTAAGGGGTTGCTGTTCGAGCATTTCCAACGCCAGGTAGAGGCGTGACATATGAATGCCACGGGCTGTACCGTCGTTCAGGCTTACGCCCGCATCGGCGGTAGCGGCCAGGTGTTGGCCGCCGAGCAGCACAGGCAGGGCAATGCCGCACATGCCCACCCAGTCGAGTGGCAAGGCTTGGCGTGAAGCCTGCGCGGCGATATCCGGCAGAGTCAGCGCATTCATGAGCAGGTCCATCGTTGGAAATGATTGGTCATGTTATAGTATAACAATAACTGCCACGATGAAATTTATGTCCCAGCCTTTGTTCAGTCCTGTTGAGTAGGGATGCTCCTTTATCTGCGGTATATGTCATGCACAGACGTCAGCTCCTTACCCTGCTGCTGGTCAGCCCCTTGTTCACGTTGCCTTTGGGGGCCTACGCCACGCAGATCCGCAATGCGCGGCTGTGGCGTTCGGACGATAAGCTGCGGCTGGTGTTCGACCTTAGCGGCCCGGTGCAATACAAGACGTTCTCCCTGACGTCGCCGGACCGCCTGATCATCGACTTGAGTGGCGCCGGCCTCAGCGGCGACTTTTCCCAACTGGCGCTGAAGAACAGTGGTATTACCTCGATCCGCTCCGGGCATTTCGGCAAGAGCGATACGCGTATCGTCCTGGATTTGGTCGCGCCGATGCAGCTCAACAGTTTTGTGCTGCCGCCCCAGGATGGCCAAGGCCATCGCCTGGTACTGGACCTGACCAACGCCACGCACGCGCCCCGTCAAATCGCTGCTGACCCGGCGCCCTTGGTGGTGCCGGCGGACAAGGCACATCCCAAACGCGACATCATTGTGGTGGTTGACCCCGGCCATGGCGGCAAAGACCCGGGCGCCGTCGGCTCCAAGGGCCAGCGCGAAAAAGATGTGGTGCTGTCGATCGCCCAGTTGCTGGCGAAACGTTTGAAACGTGAAAAAGGTTTTGCCGTAAAGCTGGTGCGCAACGACGACTTCTTCGTACCGCTGCGCAAGCGCGTGGACATCGCCCGCAAGCACAAGGCCGATATGTTCATCTCGGTGCACGCCGACGCCGCGCCACGGCTTACTGCATCGGGCGCTTCGGTGTATGCGTTGTCGCAAGGCGGTGCCACCTCTGCCACGGCGCGGTTCATGGCCCAGCGCGAAAACGGCGCAGACCTGTTGGGCGCCACCACGTTACTCAATCTGAAGGACAAAGACCCGATGCTGGCCGGGGTAATTCTCGACATGTCCATGAACGCCACCATCGCCTCCAGCCTGCAACTGGGCAGCGCGGTATTGGGCAGCCTGCAAAGCATCACCAGCCTGCATCAGAAGCGGGTGGAACAGGCAGGGTTCGCGGTGCTCAAGTCACCGGACGTGCCTTCGATCCTGGTGGAGACCGGGTTTATCTCCAATGCACGGGACGCCCAGCGGCTGGTGACGGCGCGTCATCAACAAGCGGTGGCGGATCGGCTTTTTGAAGGGTTGAAACAGTACTTCCAGAAGAACCCGCCCATCAACAGTTACATGGCTTGGGTGCAGGAACAGCAGAAAACCCAGGCTTAACAGCCGGTCATTCGGTTACAGGTGAACTTGGCGCTGGCGCCGCCGGAACTGGAAAACCGGTTGATGGTGGTCCAGCCCACGCGACGCGTATAGCCAACCCACGCCTCGCCATCCGATGCCAACCCGGTGAAGAACGTCAGCTGCCCGTAGCGGCTATTGGTCTGTGCCCAATAGCGTTTGCCGATCACTTCAAAACCGCGCAGGTAAGTGATGTTGCCCGCAGTCGCCGCGCTGTAGGCATTACCCAGCGGGTCCACGCAAGCCAGCAGGGTGGCGCTGCGGGTGCAGTTGGCCAACGGGCTTGGGACTTGGGCGCAGGCAGGTCCTGCGGTTGCCAATAGCAGGGCGCACAGTACGTATCTCATCGTGTTTCTCGGGGGGCGAAAGTGATCAAGCATTGCGCCCTTCGTCGTGAGGAGCAAGGGAAGTTGGCTTATTTGTATTGTTATACTATAGCATAAATGCACAGCCCCACCCGTGAACCGTTTCCCATGACCGAACAAGAATTGCTGGCCCAACCGGCTGCTGACTACATGAATGAAGCCCAACAGCGCTTCTTCCGCGAGCTGCTGCTGGCTCAGCGCAATGAACTGCAAGCGCGTATCGACGCTGAGTTCCAGGCGCTGCGCGAGCAGGAAACCAATAGCGACCTGGCGGATATCGGCAGCGCTGAAGAGCAGCGCCAGTGGCAGTTGCGCCTACTGGAGCGGGAAAAAAAGCTGTTGGACAAGATCGACGATGCCCTGGAGCTGCTGGCCCGCGGTGAATACGGATGGTGCCGTGAAACCGGCGAGCCCATCGGCCTGCACGCCTGCTGCTGCGCCCCACTGCAACCCTGTGTATCGAAGCCAAAGAACGTGAAGAGCTGCGCGAACGCCATAAACGGGCAGTTTGACCGGCCAACCCTGATGAGGAATACCTGATGCCCAATCGTCTCCCCGTGACCGTGTTGTCCGGCTTTCTCGGCGCCGGTAAAAGCACACTGCTCAACTATGTCCTGCGCAACCGCGACAACCTGCGGGTGGCGGTGATCGTCAACGACATGAGTGAAATCAACATCGACGGCAGCGAGGTGCAGCGCGACGTCACGCTCAATCGTGCCGAAGAAAAACTGGTGGAGATGAGCAACGGCTGCATCTGCTGCACCTTGCGTGAAGACTTGCTGGAAGAAGTCGCCAAGCTCGCCAAGGAAGGGCGTTTCGATTATCTGCTGATCGAATCCACCGGTATCTCCGAGCCGCTGCCCGTGGCCGAAACCTTCACCTTTCGCGATGAAAACGAGCAAAGCCTGGCCGACATTGCACGCCTGGACACCATGGTTACCGTGGTCGATGGCATGAACTTTCTGCTCGACTACCAGGCCGCCGAAAGCCTGGCTTCCCGCGGCGAAACCCTGGGCGAAGAAGATGAGCGCTCCATCACTGACCTGCTGATCGAGCAGATCGAATTCGCCGACGTCATCCTGATCAGCAAGATCGACCTGATCAGCAGCCGCGAGCGTGAAGAATTGATGGCCATCCTCGAGCGCCTCAACGCCCAGGCGGAAATCATCCCGATGGTCATGGGCGAGGTGGCGCTGCACAAGATCCTCAACACCGGCCGTTTCGACTTCGAACGCGCTGCCCAGGCGCCGGGTTGGTTGCAGGAGCTGCGCGGTGAGCATGTACCGGAAACCGAAGAATACGGTATTGCCTCCACCGCTTACCGTGCGCGCCGCCCCTTCCATCCACAGCGGTTTTTCGACTTTATCGATCGCCCTTGGGTGAACGGCAAACTGTTGCGCTCCAAGGGCTTCTTCTGGTTGGCCAGCAAACATCAGGACGCCGGCAGTTGGTCCCAGGCTGGTGGCTTGATGCGCCATGGCTTTGCCGGACGCTGGTGGCGCTTTGTGCCCAAAAGCCAATGGCCCCAGGACGAGGAAAGCGTGGCGGCGATCATGGGCAACTGGACACTGAGCACGGGGGACTGCCGCCAGGAGCTGGTGTTTATCGGGCAAAACATCGACTTCAACCTGATGCGTGCGGAACTGGATGCCTGCTTGCTCAATGATGAAGAAATGGCCCTGGGTGTCGAAGGTTGGCGCCAGCTGCCCGATCCTTTCGGCCCTTGGTATGAGCAGGTCGCCTGATGCTGGCCCCGGTTATCCCCCTGCGCCCCGTGATCCGCCAGACGTGTGGGCAAACTCCGTTGGCACTGTCCGATATCCTCGAAGATGGCGTCAACCTGGCGCTGTGGCAACGTCAGTTGCCCCTGCATATCGCCGAGTTCGGCGCCTTGCTGGTGGCGCTCAATGAGCCGCTCGCCGAATCCCTGGTGATTGAGCTCGACAACGAGGACGCTGTGCCGAACTTGCAGGGCCTGGCATCCAGTTGTCGCGATCTTGAGGGTTACGAAGGTTTTATCGCCGATGTGTCATGGCTGGTCAGTGCATTTGCCTGCCTGCTCGGCGCCAAGCGTATTGGCGTACGTTTGCGGCTGTTGGACAAGGCCATGTGCCCGCGTTTTCACGTTGATCATGTGCCGGTTCGGCTGATCACCACCTATGCCGGTATCGGCAGCCAATGGTTGCGCGAAGGTGTGATGGATCGCCGCAAACTGAGCCAGGCGGACGCCGAACCTACCGAGCGTATCGAGCAGATCCACTGCGGTGAGGTGGCGCTGCTCAAGGGCACCAAATGGCACGGTAACGAAGGGCATGGCCTGATCCATCGTTCGCCAGCGCTCAAGGCCGATGAGCGCCGGTTGATCCTGACGCTGGATTGGCTGGCATAACCGCGTAGGATCAAACGCTCTACACGGCCAGAATGATGTTTCCAATGTTGCAGAACATACCCACCCATGTGATTGCCGGCCCATTGGGCGCCGGCAAGACCAGCCTGATCAAGCACCTGCTCGCTCAGCGCCCGGCCAACGAGCGTTGGGCGGTGCTGATCAACGAATTTGGCCAGATCGGCCTGGACGCTGCCTTGCTGACTCAAGACGCTGACGGCGTCGCCTTGGGCGAGGTAGCGGGTGGGTGCCTGTGCTGTGTGAATGGTGCACCGTTCCAGGTAGGCCTGGGCCGTTTGCTGCGTAAGGCCAAACCGGATCGGCTGTTTATCGAACCTTCAGGTTTGGGTCATCCCGCGCAGTTGCTCAAACAACTGCGGGAAGCGCCATGGCAAGACGTGCTGGCCGTGCAGCCCAGCGTGCTGGTGCTGGATGCCCAGGCGTTGGCAGCAGGCAAGCCCTTGCCGCAGGCACAGCAAGCGGCGCTGGCAAGTGCTGGCCTGCTGGTGTTGAACAAGGATGAGGCCCTGAATGCCGCGCAGCGTCAGGCGATTGAACGGCAGTTACCCGATTGCGCGATTTACTGGACACGCCAGGCTCAGCTGCCAATCGACCAGTTGCCGGGCTTGAATGCGCAGGCCCAAGCGGCTGTGGATAACTTGGCGGCGCCTGAAGGCCTCGCGCAAATGCCGGCCATCTGGAGCGATCCTGCCTTGCCCATCTGTTTGAGCCAGGGCCAGGAGGGGGGGTGGAGTATCGGCTGGCGATGGCACCCCAGCCAGCAATTTGATGTCAGCCTTCTGCATTGCTGGCTATCAGGCCTCGACTGGCATCGTGCCAAACTGGTTATCCACAGCGGCGAAGACTGGGTCTCGGCCAACGCTGTGGATAACAGCGTTTTAACCTGGCAACCTAGCGAATGGCGACGGGATTCACGTATCGAATTGATCTTCAGCGAACCACGGGACGTGGCCGCATTGCAGGCTGCGCTGGCAGCCTGCCGCTACTGACGGTTCTTGGTGGCGTGGTCCTGGCGCCATTGGCTCAATTCGATCACTTCGGCGCTAGGCAGTGGCTCCTTGGCTTCGAACGGGTAGGGTGCCAGTTCGATCTGCGCACTGTGGGCGCCGAATTGGGTGATCGTCCCGGCATGGCGGGTCTCCCCGGTCACGGTGAATTCGAAATTATAGACGCGTGCCAGGCGCCGCCGGCCATTGGCATCCTTGACGAAACCAATGCGTTTGAGCGCAACCGCACCATCGAGCAATTCGATATCAAGCTTGGCGCAATGCTGCTTGACCCGCTCCAGCGCCCGCTCACGCAGGCCGTGGTTGTGCCAAACCCAGGCGGCGCCAGTCGCCAGCAGCATCAGCACGAAGATGTTTCCCAGGGTCAGCATTCCATGAACTCCAACAAAGTGAGAGCAGCTTAACTGCGTCGCCGGTCTGTCGTACAGGCTGCGTTTAGTCGCATACTGCGCGGCCAGAATTTCAACGGCTTTACGGAAATCTCCCGCATGAAACGCACACCTCATCTGCTTGCGATCCAGTCTCATGTGGTCTTTGGCCACGCCGGAAACAGCGCCGCCGTGTTCCCCATGCAGCGTGTGGGAGTGAATGTCTGGCCGCTCAATACGGTGCAGTTCTCCAACCACACTCAGTATGGACAGTGGGCGGGCGAAGTGTTGGCGCCGCAGCAGATTCCGGCCCTGGTAGAAGGCATTGCCGCGATTGGTGAGCTGGGCAACTGTGACGCGGTGCTGTCCGGCTACCTGGGCAGCGCCGATCAGGGCCGTGCAATCCTTAGCGGCGTGGCCCGTATCAAAGCGATCAATCCGAAGGCGCTGTACCTGTGCGACCCGGTGATGGGCCACCCGGAAAAGGGTTGCATCGTGCCACAGGAGGTCAGCGATTTCCTGCTCGATGAGGCTGCGGCCATGGCAGATTTCCTGTGCCCCAACCAATTGGAACTGGACAGCTTTGCCGGGCGCAAGCCGCAATCGCTGTTTGATTGCCTGGCCATGGCCAAGGCGTTGCTGGCCCGCGGGCCCAAAGCGGTGCTGGTCAAGCACCTGGATTACCCAGGCAAACTGCCGGAAGGTTTTGAAATGCTGTTGGTGACGGCTGAGGGCAGTTGGCACTTGCGTCGGCCGCTGCTGGCGTTCCCGCGTCAGCCGGTGGGTGTGGGTGACCTGACGTCGGGCCTGTTCCTGGCGCGGGTGCTGTTGGGCGATAGCCTGGTGGCAGCCTTTGAATTCACCGCCGCAGCGGTGCATGAAGTGTTACTGGAGACCCAGGCCTGCGCCAGTTATGAACTGGAACTGGTGCGGGCCCAGGACCGTATTGCCCACCCTCGTGTGCGCTTCGAAGCCACACCGATCAGTTTGTAAGCACAGGGAGCCCGTGGGTTTACAAATTACGGCGCGTCGGCTTTGATCTCCCGGTAACGCTTTTCCAGCTCCTGACGAATCTGCCGACGCTGCTGGGCCTGCACAAAGCGGCGCTTGTCCTCGCTGTTCTGCGGTTGCAGCGGCGGCACGGCGGCAGGTTTGCGCTGGTCGTCCACGGCCACCATGGTAAAGAAACAGCTGTTGGTATGGCGCACCGAGCGTTCACGGATGTTCTCGGTCACCACCTTGATGCCCACTTCCATCGACGTATTGCCGGTGTAGTTGACCGACGCGAGGAAAGTCACCAGTTCACCGACATGGATCGGTTCGCGAAAAATCACCTGGTCCACCGACAGCGTGACCACATAACGACCGGCATAACGGCTGGCGCAGGCGTAGGCCACTTCGTCGAGGTACTTGAGCAGCGTGCCGCCGTGGACATTGCCTGAGAAGTTAGCCATGTCAGGGGTCATCAGTACCGTCATCGACAGCTGGGCGTTTCCGGGTTCCATAGCACACTCACGGGTTGTAGGCATTGGTTGGGGGGAGGGCACCTCTGCGGGTGCTGGAGTCTTTGCAGCGCCATCCCTAACGGGACGCTGGTGGGCAGCTTGCCGTCACGCGTGCATCGATCTGTTTCCATATATTGCACCGGCTTTTCAGCAGAAGTCGCGGTGTTAACCTTCAAAAGCCCATCTCAGGGCATTTCTTACGATCAAGGCAGACTTTTCCTTCCGCTCTTTGCGACCGTACAAAGGCGGCCGGAAGTGGGAAAAGCGCTGGTACCTCAAGGAGTCCCTCGCCATGCACGCCATCAGCTTTATCCAGGACCTGGCCGTGATCATGCTGGTGGCAGGGGTTGTGACCATCCTGTTTCACCGCCTCAAGCAGCCGGTGGTGCTGGGCTACATCGTCGCTGGCTTTATTATCGGGCCGCATACCCCGCCGTTTGGCCTGATCCACGATGAAGACACGATCAAGACCCTGGCTGAGCTAGGGGTGATTTTCCTGATGTTCTGCCTGGGCCTGGAGTTCAGCCTGCGCAAGCTGTTCAAGGTGGGCGCCACGGCGTTTATCGCGGCCTTCCTGGAAATCGTCCTGATGATCTGGATCGGCTATGAGATTGGCCGCTGGTTCGACTGGAGCACCATGGACTCGCTGTTCCTCGGCGCGATCCTGGCGATCTCCTCGACCACCATCATCGTCAAGGCCCTCAATGACCTGAAGATGAAAGACCAGCGTTTCGCCCAGCTGATTTTCGGGGTATTGATCGTCGAGGACATTCTCGGCATCGGCATCATTGCCCTGCTGTCGAGCATCGCCGTCAGTGGCACGGTCAGCTCAGGCGAAGTGTTCTCCACGGTCGGCAAACTCTCACTGTTCATGATCGTCGCGCTGGTGATCGGCATTTTGCTGGTGCCGCGCCTGCTGGCCTACGTGGCCAAGTTTGAAAGCAACGAAATGCTGCTGATCACCGTATTGGGCCTGTGTTTCGGCTTCTGCCTGCTGGTGGTGAAGCTGGAGTACAGCATGGTGCTCGGCGCCTTCCTGATTGGCGCGATCATGGCTGAATCCCGTCAGTTGATTAAGATTGAGCGCTTGATCGAACCCGTTCGCGACATGTTCAGCGCGATCTTCTTTGTCGCGATTGGCTTGATGATCGACCCGCAGATCTTGCTGCAATACGCGTGGCCGATCGCCGTGATCACCGTGGCTGTGGTACTGGGCAAAATGCTCTCCTGTGGCCTGGGCGCTTTTATCGCTGGCAATGATGGTCGTACTTCGTTGCGGGTCGGTATGGGGCTGTCACAGATTGGCGAATTTTCTTTCATCATCGCAGCGCTGGGGATGACTTTGCAGGTGACCAGCGACTTCCTGTACCCGGTGGCCGTGGCTGTTTCGGCAATCACGACCTTGCTCACCCCCTACCTGATTCGCGGGGCTGACCCGCTGTCGTTGAAGATCGCAGCGGTAATGCCCAAGCGCATGAGCCGGGTATTCGGACTGTATGGCGAATGGCTGCGCAGCATCCAGCCCCAGGGCGAGGGTGCAATGCTGGCGTCGATGATCCGCAAGATCATCCTGCAAGTCGGGGTGAATCTGGCACTGGTGATCGCGATCTTCTTCGCCGGCAGTTTTTTCGCGGCGCGCATCGGCGGGTATCTGGAAGGCTGGATCAGTGATCAGAGCTGGCAGAAGGCGTTGATCTGGGGCGGGGCGCTGCTGTTGTCGCTGCCGTTCCTGATTGCGGCGTATCGCAAGCTCAAGGCGCTGTCGATGTTGCTGGCCGAGATGAGTGTGAAGCCGGAGATGGCCGGGCGGCATACCCAGCGTGTGCGAAGGGTGATCGCGGAGCTGATTCCGCTGCTCTCGCTGCTGGTGATCTTCCTGCTACTGGCAGCCTTGTCGGCCAGCATTCTGCCGACCAACAAGTTGCTGGTGCTGATCGCCGTGGTCACGGCGGCAGTGGCTGCGGTGCTCTGGCGCTGGTTTATCCGGGTGCATACGCGGATGCAGGTGGCCTTGTTGGAAACATTAGATAACCACAAGGATACGCCGGAGCACTAAAGGTTGGGTGTGGGACTCAGCTTTCCAGCCAGACGTCCCGCGCCCAGTGCCACACCGATTCCCAGGATTCTTCGGTGACGATTTCTTCTTCGCCAGACCACAGCACCACGGTGCCGTCTTCTTCGACGCAGTAGTAGTCGTCACCGTCTTGGCAGATTGGGATCAGCTCACGAGGTACACCAAGGTCCCAGGCGTTTGCAGCCACTTCAGGCAGGTAGGTATGGGAGCCCGGGTCAGTAATGGTCACTGGCTCCAAGCTGCCGTACACCACATCACTGACGGTCAGCAGGAATTCCTTAAAGACGAACGGAATATTGATGAACAGCTGTTCTTCAACTTCCACCAGTTGGTCTTCGTCAGGCAGCTCCAAAGGAACCGGGACCGGTTCGTTGGCTTCACGCAATTGTTCGATGATTTCTTCCACGGCCGGGATCCTCTTGCTAGATGGCGCGGTTTATAGGGGCGTTTTATACAGTAGCTCGCTATAAGTGCAACCGTGAAATAGAAAACCCCGGACATGTCCGGGGTTTTTGTTACCGCTTGCTCAAACGCGTGAGTATCAGCTGTTCTGGCGGATACCGGCGACCAGCCATGGCTGGTTCTCGCCCTGAGCACGTTCCATGTTCCAGCTTTCGCTGAACACTTCGCCCTGGTCGAAACGCGACGACTTCGACACGCCGCTGAAGGTCAGGGTGGCGATAGTCTTGTCGGCACGATCATCCACACCTTCAAGCTGTACGCGCAGGTCGTCGATGTAGGTCGACTGGAACGCATCGCCGATCTCGGCGCGTTCGCGCTTGAGGAACTCCAGCAGTTGCGGAGTCACGAACTCGGCAATCTTGTCCATTTCGTTAGCGTCCCAGTGCTGTTGCAGGGACTGGAAGTGGCTGCGGGCCGCTTCGACGAAACGCTCTTCGTTGAACCAGGCCGGAGCATTGATCACCGGACGGGCGGCGGCAGGTGCTGCCGAGCCACCGAAGATCGAACCCATGGCTGGCTTCTGCTCGAACACTTCACGCTGCATCGGCGCGCCGGCTGGAGCAAGGTGCTCCTGCTGCTTGCGGCGACGGGCAGCGATAAAGCGGAAGATCACGAAGGCGATGACGGCCAGGATCAGGATGTCGAAGATCTGCATGCCCTGGAAGCCGCCGCCCATGAACATGGACGCGAGCAGGCCACCGGCGGCGATACCGGCCAGAGGGCCCAACCAGCGCGAAGCACCGCCGGCCTTGGCAGCAGCGCCAGCCGCACCGGCTGCACCCGCAGTTGCGGCAGCACCGCCGGCACCGGCGGAGGGAGCCATTTGACTGGTTTGGTGAGTCGGCGCTGCGCCAGAGCTTTTGCCGCCACCGAAGCGTTTGGCGTTGGCGTCCAGGCTCATCGTCAAGCCGATGCACAACGCCATGGCGATGCTAAGAAAACGTTTCATAAAGGGAATTCCCATTTGTGGATTGCACGCGCGCCATGTTGCACAGGTGTCGTGGCAGTGGCTAGCGGCATAATGTTTCGGGCTTTTGCGTAAGACCAAATCCGAAGGGTCTGTAGGACTAACTACAGATATTGGCCCGTGCTCTTCTAAAACAAGGGTGGGCCAATAATCTTCATGTTACGCAGTGTTTCTTGTGGCGAGGGAGCTTGCTCCCGCTGGGCTTCGCAGCAGCCCCAAAAAACGGGCGAGCTGCCTCGCCACAAACAGCTCGCTTCAGACCGCTTCGAGCTTCGCGTAACCCATCATCAGCCACTTGCTGCCTTCGGCGAAGTTCACCTGCACCCGGGCCTGTGCACCGGCGCCTTCGAAATTGAGGATCACACCTTCGCCGAAGATCGCATGTTTGACCTGCTGGCCAAGGCTGAACGGGGTTTCAGGAATCTCGGAACCGGCAAACATAGTGCTGGAGTTCTGCTGCTGGCCGCCCCCGAACGGGCGACTGACGCTGTTGGACAGGCGCACTTCCTGGATCAAGCCTTTCGGCACTTCACGTACGAAACGCGACACCTTGTTGTAGGTCTCGCTGCCATACAGGCGCCGGGTCTCCGCGTAGGTCATCACCAGGTTCTGCATTGCTCGGGTAATGCCCACGTAGGCCAGGCGGCGCTCTTCTTCAAGGCGGCCGGGCTCTTCCAGGCTCATCTTGTGGGGGAACAGGCCTTCTTCCATGCCCACCAGGAACACATAGGGGAATTCCAGGCCCTTGGCGCTGTGCAAGGTCATCAACTGGATGCTGTCTTCATGCTCATCGGCCTGGGTATCGCCGGCTTCCAGTGATGCATGACCCAGGAAGGCGGCGAGCGGCGTCAGCTCTTCATCTTCCTCGGTGTTTTCAAAGGCGCGGGCAGCGCTGACCAGTTCCTCAAGGTTTTCTACCCGGGCCTGGCCTTTCTCGCCTTTTTCCGCCTCGTGGTAGGCGATCAGGCCGGACTGCTCGATCACGGTCTGGGTCATCAGGTGCAGGGGCATTTCTGCGCACTTGGCGGCCAGGTTCTCGATCAGCTCGACAAACACACCCAGCGCCCCGGCCGCACGGCCGGTCAAGCCTTTGTTGGCGATGAGCAAACGCATGGCTTCCCACATCGACACATCGGCATGGCGCGCATGGTCGCGGATCGCTTCAACGGTTTTCTCGCCAATGCCGCGGGCCGGGATATTGATCACCCGCTCCAGCGCCGCGTCGTTACCACGGCCTTCGAGCAAGCGCAGGTAGGCCATGGCGTTCTTGATTTCGGCACGTTCGAAGAAACGCTGGCCGCCGTAGATGCGGTACGGGATACGCTCGCGCAGCAAGGCTTCTTCCAGCACCCGCGATTGGGCGTTGGAGCGGTACAGAATCGCGATATCGCTACGGGCCAGCCCGGTTTTCAGCGCGCTTTCGATGGTTTCCACCACGTAGCGTGCTTCATCGTGTTCGTTGAACGCGGCATACAGGTTGATCGCTTCGCCTTCGCCGCCATCGGTCCACAGCTCTTTGCCCAGGCGCCCGGTGTTGTTGGCGATCAAGGCGTTGGCGGCCTTGAGGATCCCGGCGGTGGAGCGGTAGTTCTGCTCCAGACGGATGGTCACCGCGTCCGGGAAGTCCTCGGAATACTGATAGATATTCTCGATTTTCGCGCCGCGCCAGCCGTAGATCGACTGGTCGTCATCACCCACCACCATGAGGCTGTCGCCGCCCTTGGCCAGCAGGCGCAACCAGGCGTACTGCACGGCGTTGGTGTCCTGGAACTCGTCCACCAGGATGTGGCGGAAGCGCTTCTGGTAATGGGCCAGCAAACCGGGGTTGTCACGCCACAGGTCCAGCGCGCGCAGTAACAGTTCGGAGAAGTCGATCACGCCGGCGCGTACGCAGGCCGCCTCGTAGGCTTCATAAATGCTGCGCATGGTGGCCAGGAACAGGTCGCCGCTGGCCTGGATATGTTGCGGGCGCAGGCCCTCGTCTTTCTGGCCGTTGATAAACCACTGGGCCTGACGCGCCGGCCAGCGTTGTTCATCCAGGCCCAGTTCGCGGATCACCCGTTTGACCAGGCGTTGCTGGTCATCGCTGTCGAGGATCTGGAAGGTCTGGCTCAGCCCCGCTTCCTGCCAATGGGCTCGCAACAGGCGGTGCGCCAGGCCGTGGAAGGTACCCACCCACATGCCGGCCGGGCTGATGCCCATCAACTGCTCGATGCGATGGCGCATCTCGGCAGCGGCCTTGTTGGTGAAGGTCACCGACAGGATGGAATGCGGGGACGCGTTTTCGACCTGGATCAACCAGGCGATACGGTGCACCAGCACTCGGGTTTTACCGGAGCCAGCACCGGCCAGGACCAACTGACGGCCAACGGGGGCCGCTACGGCCTGGCGTTGGGCATCGTTGAGGGAGTTCAGCAAAAGAGAGAGATCATCGCGCATCGACGCATTCTATGGGCCTAAAGGGGCTCGGGCAAATCCCAATGCCCGGTGGTCGACGCAAAACACTTCGCACACCACCCAGCGGGCAAAAATTCTGTCGTGCGGGATGACCGGTTGGTCATGGGCCGCAGCCCGCGCCGCGTCTTGCTCGAGCTGTCTGGGCCAAAGGTTTGCGGCCCATTGCAGGCGGTTTTTTATGACGTGGGGCAGTTTGGCCCAGGCGCTTGCTTGTGTATGCTCCGTCGACGTTTCGGGCTCACCATTATAAGAACATCGCCTATGACCCTTAGCACTGATCTGTTTGGCCCCTCAGTGGCGCCCGCGCAGGTCATCCGCAAACACTATGCAACCCAAATGGCGGTCGAGCGCACACGCCTGCTGTATCAGGGCTCGTTGCTGCCGACGCTGCTGATGCTGGTCAATGGCCTGGTCTGCGCCTGGTTGCTGTGGAATCCCGAGCACTACCTGCTCGACAGTCTCTGGTTGCTCTGGTTACTCGCTCTGGTGGCGATGCGCGTGATCCAGGTGGCGGCTTTTGATTCGGCCATGCCCAGCCGCCAGGCCCAACCGGTGTGGCGGCGTATGTTCATGCTCGGCTCAGCGGTCAGCGGCCTGACCCTGTCCATTGCCGCCATCGCCCTGGTACCCGCCGACAGTTTCATGCATCAGGCCTGGGTGTTCGGCCTGATCGGCGCCGCTACCTTGTCGGCCAGCGTGGCCTATGCCGTGAGCCTTTGGGCCTTCCTGTCATTTGCCTTGCCCTGCCTGTTGCCGGCCATTATTTATCTTTTCTGCAATGGCACCCCACAGCAGCAGGGCTGGGGCGTGCTTGGCCTGATCCTGCTGGCGTCCCTGAGCCTGGTGGCGTGGCAGGTCAACCGCTTGATCCAGCGCGGGCTGTTGCGTCGCTTCCAGAACCAGGCCCTGATCGAGCACCTGCAGCAGGCCCGGCAGCGCAGTGAGCAACTGAACCTGGAGCTGGTGCGTGAAGTCGAGCAGCGCCGCCAGGTAGAGCAGGACCTGCGCGAAGCCCAAATCGGCCTGCAAGACCGCGTGGCGCAACGCAGCCAGGAACTGGATGCCGCCAGCCTCGCCCTCAATACCAGCGAAGCGCGCCTGGCCATGGCCCTGCAAGCCAGTGAACTGGGCCTGTGGGACTGGAACCTGCAAACCGACGAAGTCCATCACACTCAGCTCAAGGAGCTGTTCGGCCTGGAGCCTGAATACGTCAAGGCGATGCTCAGCCACCTCAAGCCGCGCCTGCACCCCGACGACCTGCCATTGCTCAAGCACGCTCTGGTGGAGCACTTGAAAGGTCGCAGTGAGGATTATCAGGTGGAATACCGGATACGTCATGGCGATGGACATTGGATGTGGATCCAGGACCGTGGGCGTGCGGTAGAACGTGCGCCCAATGGCCGCGTCGTGCGGATGCTCGGCACGCGCCGCGACATCAGTGCCAGCAAGGCGCTGGAAGAACAGCAACGGCTCGCCTCGACGGTGTTCGAGGCGGCCAGCGAAGGCATCGTGATCCTTGATCCCGAGTACGCGCTGATCGCGGTGAACCAAGCGTTCAGCCGTGTCACCGGTTTTGACATCGACGACATGCTTGGTCGCAATGTCGTGGAGCTGCCCAGCAGTCGCGATGCGCGGCGCCACTTCCCGATGATCCGCCAGGCCCTGCTCAGCCATGGCACCTGGCAGGGCGAGCTGGTAGAAACGCGCAAGAACGGCGAGCTCTACCCGCAGTGGCTGCAATTGAATGTGGTGCGCGATGTTCGGGGAAACGTCAGTCATATTGTAGGCTTTTTCGCCGATCTGTCGGCACGGCGCGAATCCGAAGAACGTATGCGCTACCTTACTCACTATGACGAGCTGACCGGCCTGGCCAACCGTTCGCTGTTTCGCGAACGGCTGCACGAAGCCCATCAACGCGTGCGCCAGGGCGGGCGCAGCCTGGCGCTGCTGCATATAAACCTGGACCGTTTCAAGTTGCTCAATGACAGCCTGGGCCATGAAGTGGCCGACCAGTTGTTACAGAAAATGGCCCGGCGTTTGATCAATGCGCTGCCCGAAGCCGACACCATTGCGCGCTTGTCCGGCGATGAGTTCGCGGTGCTGTTCGATGCCTACGGCAATTTGTCGAGCCTGGCGCGCGTGGCGACGCGGCTGTTGGCGAAACTGCGGGTACCGGTAACGGTGGAGGGGCACGAACTGGTGGTCAGTGCTTCTATGGGGGTCAGCTTGCTGCCGGATAATGCGCGGGAGATCTCTGCGTTGGTCAGCCAATCGAATATGGCCATGCAGCACGCCAAGCATCTGGGCGGCAATAATTTCCAGTTTTACACCGACAGTTTGCAAGCCAGCACCCTGGAGCGTCTGCAGTTGGAAAACCACCTGCGCAAAGCGATCGAGGAGCGCCATCTGAGCGTGTTCTACCAGCCGAAGTTGTGCCTGGCGACCGGCAAGCTGAATGCCGCCGAGGCGCTGATTCGCTGGGAGCATCCGCAGTGGGGCATGGTGCCGCCGGGGGACTTTATCGGCCTGGCTGAAGAAACCGGCTTGATCGTGCCGTTGGGAGAGTTCGTGCTGCGCCAGGCGTGCCGGCAAGCTTGCGAGTGGCAGCGCCAGGGGCTGGCGCCGATTCGCGTGTCGGTGAACCTGTCGGTGCATCAACTGCGTCAGGGCAAACTGGTCAGCCTGGTGCGTCAGGTTCTGGAAGAGACCGGGCTGGACCCGCAATACCTTGAGTTGGAACTCACCGAAAGCCAGTTGCTCGATAGCGTTGAGCACATCATCGCCACTTTCCAGCAGTTGCGTGACCTGGGGGTGAAGCTGGCCATCGACGATTTTGGCACCGGTTATTCGTCCCTCAGTTACCTCAAGCGTATTCCTGTGGATTACGTGAAGATCGACCAGGCCTTTATCCGTGGTCTCGGTCAGGCGCGTGAGGATGCCGCTATCACGCGGGCGATCATCGCCATGGCCCATGGGCTGGCGCTCAAGGTGGTGGCCGAGGGCGTGGAGGATCAGCAGCAGCTGGATTTTCTGCGCGGTGAACAGTGCGATGAGGTGCAGGGTTATCTGATCAGCCCGCCAATGCACGCCGAAGGGCTGGCGGATTTGTTACGCAAAAATGCAGATTTTTCTTAACGCCGCGTTGGCCGCCTTTATGGCTACATGGCGTCTGCCTGCTGAAACCAGAGGGGAGCAGGGCGATTTAGTGATGCATCGAACGGGCAAAACGACAATTCTTGTAGTATAACTACAAGCTTGCTACATCCCTGGCACCTGCCAATAACAAGAGTCCTGCCCTTTGAACCTGTTGCAACATATCGCCCAGTCGCGCCACCTGTTACGCAAATCGGAACTCAAGGTTGCCGATCATGTGCTGCTTGACCCTGCGGCCGTGATGCACAGTTCCATGGCCGATCTGGCTCACAGCGTGGGTATCAGCGAGCCGACCATCGTGCGCTTCTGCCGCGCCATTGGTTGCTCCGGGTTTCAGGATTTGAAACTCAAGCTGGCGCAAAGCCTGGCGGCCGGCGCGAGCTTCGGCCAGTTTGCGATCCATGAAGACGACTCCGTCGCCGACTACAGCCTGAAAATCTTCGACACCACCCTGCACACCCTGATGGAAGTGCGCGAGAAGCTCGACCCGGTGGAGCTGCAAAAGGCTGTGACCGCGATGTCCCAGGCCCAGCGCGTCGAGTTCTATGGCTTTGGCGCTTCCGGCGCGGTGGCTGCCGATGCCCAGCACAAATTCTTCCGTCTGCTGCTGACGGCCGCGGCCTACAGCGACCCGCACATGCAGGCGATGTCGGCAGTGACCTTGAAGCCCACTGACGTGGCCATCTGTATTTCCCAATCCGGTCGCTCCAAAGACCTGCTGATCACCGCCAACCTGGTGCGTGAAAGCGGCGCTTCGCTGATCACCCTGTGCCCGAGCCAGACGCCATTGGCGGAGCTGTCCACGGTGAACCTGGCGATCGACGTGCATGAAGACACCGAAATCTACACACCGCTGACCTCGCGTATTGCCCACCTGGTGGTGATCGACGTGTTGGCGATGGGCGTGGCCATGGCTCGCGGCCCGAGCTTGGTCAACCACCTCAAGAGCGTTAAACGCAGTTTGCGCAGCCTGCGTCTGTCACCCAAGTCCGTCAAAGCTCTCGACGACTAAATACCTGCACACAGAACTCAATGTGGGAGGGGGCTTGCTCCCGATAGCAGTAGGTCAGTCAATGAATCTGTGACTGAAACTCCGCTATCGGGAGCAAGCCCCCTCCCACATTAGATTCTCCATGCATCCAGAATCTTCATGAGGCTGTCATCCCCCCGTCATCCGTCGCCCCCATCCTGTACTCCCCCGTACTCGCATTGGGAGACTCCACATGACTCGGCATTACGAAGACAGCAACAGCACCGTCAAGACCCGTCGTCAGCAGGAAGACCAGCGCCGCATGGCGTTCCGTCGCGCCATCGAAGACCGTTGCGAAGAGCGCCAGTTGCTCCAGAGCATCAGTGACTACCCGGAACTCCATTGGCAGGCACCCGTGGCTGCCCAGCGAAACGCTCAGCCAGTGCGCTGATCTGCACCCGTTCGCTGCGGATAAAGCCCAGGAACGCATGGGCCACCGGTGACAGGCGTTTGGCCTTGGCCTGCACCAGGCACCAACTGCGGTACAGCGGCAGTTCTTCCACCGGCAGCTCTTTGAGCCCGCCGGTGGCCAGTTCCAGGTTCAAGGCGTGGCGCGTCAGCAGGGCCACACCCAAACCTGCGACCACGCACTCTCGTTGCGCCTCGGCCGAGGCCACTTCCACGGTTTGTGTGAAGTGCACGCGTTTTTCCTTGAAGTACTCTTCACACGCCAGCCGCGTGCCGGAACCCGGCTCGCGGATAAGTAGCGTGTAAGGCTCCAGGTCTTGCAGGCGCAGCGGCCCTTGCAGGCTCAACGGATGATCCGGCAGCGCCACCGCGACAATTGGATTATTGAGAAACGGCAGGAATTCCAGGCCCATGTCCTGGGGCACCATGGACATGATCACCAGATCATCGCGGTTATCCGAAAGCCTGCGGATTACCTGGGCACGATTGACCACGGTCAGGTGCAGTTGCACTTCCGGGTGCTGGCGCTTGAAAGCCGCAAACAGGTGCGGCACGAAGTACTTGGCGCTCGATTCCACCGCCAGCTTCAGTTGGCCCTGCAGTGAGCCCTGCATATCCGATAGCTGCATATCGAGGTTTTCCAGACGCCCGAAAATATCGCGACTGGCCCGTTGCAGGGCTTCGGCGGCCTCGGTCATGTAGAGCTTCTTGCCGACGTAATCGAACAGCGGTTGGCCGATCAGTTCTTCCAGCTGGCGGATTTGCAGGCTGACGGCCGGTTGCGTCAGGGACATTTCCTCGGCGGCACGGCTGTAAGAGCGCAAATCGCACACCTCATGAAAGATCTGAAGTTGTCTTAATGTCAGCCTCATCAATGACTTGCGCATTATTTATCCCCTCTCAACCCCGGCCATACCGTCAACTATAAGTCTTTGCTTATGTATGACCCAATAATTATTGATTTTTGTTAATCCCTTGGCGGGCTTAGTGTGTGTCTCGCGACTGTCATGAAACATTTGGTCACGCGCCGACCCACCTCAAGCGGGTCGAAGAACGCAGCAATCGGCTCAAGGGAATTTCCAAGTGATAAAAAAGATCCTGATCGCCAACCGTGGTGAAATTGCCGTACGAATCGTGCGCGCCTGCGCCGAGATGGGCATTCGCTCGGTCGCGGTTTACTCGGACGCCGACCGCCACGCGTTGCACGTCAAACGTGCCGACGAAGCCCACAGCATTGGTGCCGAGCCCCTGGCCGGCTACCTCAACCCGCGCAAGCTGGTGAACCTGGCGGTGGAAACCGGTTGCGACGCGCTGCATCCCGGCTACGGCTTCTTGTCGGAAAATGCCGAACTGGCGGATATCTGCGCGGAGCGCGGCATCAAGTTCATTGGCCCTTCGGCCGAAGTGATTCGCCGCATGGGCGACAAGACCGAAGCGCGCCGCAGCATGATCAAGGCCGGTGTGCCGGTCACTCCCGGCACCGAAGGCAACGTCGCGGATATCCACGAAGCGCTGACCGAAGGCGACCGCATTGGTTACCCGGTGATGCTCAAGGCCACTTCCGGTGGTGGCGGGCGCGGTATCCGTCGTTGCAACAGTCGCGAAGAACTTGAACAAGCCTTCCCCCGCGTCATTTCCGAGGCCACCAAGGCGTTCGGCTCGGCGGAAGTGTTCCTGGAAAAATGCATCGTCAATCCCAAGCACATCGAAGCGCAGATCCTGGGTGACAGCTTTGGCAATGTGGTGCACCTGTTCGAACGCGATTGCTCGATCCAGCGTCGCAACCAGAAGCTGATCGAAATTGCCCCCAGCCCCCAGCTGACCCCCGAACAGCGCGCCTACATCGGCGACCTGTCGGTGCGTGCGGCCAAGGCTGTGGGTTACGAGAACGCCGGCACCGTGGAGTTCCTGCTCGCCGAAGGCGAGGTGTATTTCATGGAGATGAACACACGGGTGCAGGTGGAACACACCATCACCGAAGAAATCACCGGGATCGACATCGTCCGCGAACAGATCCGCATTGCCTCGGGCTTGCCGCTGTCGGTGAAGCAGGAAGACATTCAGCACCGTGGTTTCGCGTTGCAGTTTCGCATCAACGCCGAAGACCCGAAGAACAACTTCCTGCCCAGCTTCGGCAAGATCACCCGTTACTACGCCCCCGGCGGCCCCGGTGTGCGTACCGATACAGCGATCTACACCGGCTACACCATCCCACCGTTCTACGACTCCATGTGCCTGAAACTGGTGGTGTGGGCGCTGACCTGGGAAGAAGCCATGGACCGCGGCCTGCGTGCCCTGGACGACATGCGCCTGCAAGGCGTGAAGACCACTGCCGCCTACTACCAGGAAATCCTGCGCAACCCGGAATTCCGCAGCGGCCAGTTCAACACCAGTTTCGTGGAAAGCCACCCTGAGCTGACCAACTACTCGATCAAGCGCAAACCCGAAGAGCTGGCCCTGGCCATCGCCGCCGCCATCGCCGCCCACGCAGGCCTGTGAGGAATATAAGAATGAGCAAGAAGATTTTCGTAACCGACACCATCCTGCGCGACGCCCACCAATCGTTGCTGGCAACCCGCATGCGCACCGACGACATGCTGCCGATCTGCGACAAGCTCGACAAAGTCGGCTACTGGTCCCTGGAAGTCTGGGGTGGCGCAACGTTCGACGCCTGCGTGCGCTTTTTGAAAGAAGACCCGTGGGAGCGCCTGCGCAAACTGCGCGCCGCGCTGCCTAACACACGCCTGCAAATGCTGCTGCGTGGCCAAAACCTGCTGGGCTACCGCCATTACAGCGACGATGTGGTCAAGGCCTTCGTGGCCAAGGCTGCCGTCAACGGTATCGATGTGTTCCGCATCTTCGACGCCATGAACGACGTGCGTAACCTGCGCGTGGCCATCGAAGCGGTCAAGGCTGCCGGCAAACATGCCCAGGGCACCATCGCCTACACCACCAGCCCGGTGCACACCGTCGATGCATTCGTGGCCCAGGCCAAACAATTGGAGTCCATGGGTTGCGACTCTATCGCGATCAAGGACATGGCCGGCCTGCTGACTCCTTATGCCACTGGCGAGCTGGTCAAGGCGCTCAAGGCCGAGCAGAACCTGCCGATCTTTATCCACTCCCACGACACCGCGGGCCTGGCTGCGATGTGCCAACTCAAGGCTATCGAAAATGGTGCCGACCATATCGACACCGCCATCTCCAGCTTCGCCTGGGGCACCAGCCACCCGGGCACCGAGTCGATGGTCGCCGCCCTTAAAGGCAGCGAGTTCGACACCGGCCTGGACCTGGAGCTGCTGCAGGAAATTGGCCTGTACTTCTACGCGGTACGCAAGAAGTACCACCAGTTTGAAAGCGAGTTCACGGCGGTCGACACCCGTGTGCAGGTCAACCAGGTACCGGGCGGGATGATTTCCAACCTGGCCAACCAGTTGAAAGAGCAGGGCGCTCTCAATCGCATGAGCGAAGTACTCGCCGAAATCCCGCGTGTACGTGAAGATCTCGGCTTCCCGCCGCTGGTGACCCCGACGTCGCAGATCGTCGGCACCCAGGCGTTCTTCAACGTGCTGGCCGGTGAGCGCTACAAGACCATCACCAACGAAGTGAAGCTCTACCTGCAAGGCGGCTACGGCAAGGCCCCGGGCACTGTGAACGAAAAGCTGCGCCGTCAGGCCATCGGCAGCGAAGAGGTCATCGACGTTCGCCCGGCTGATTTGCTCAAGCCGGAAATGACCAAGCTGCGCGGTGAAATCGGCGCGTTGGCCAAGTCCGAAGAAGACGTGCTGACCTACGCCATGTTCCCGGATATCGGGCGCAAATTCCTTGAAGAACGCGACGCAGGCACCCTGGCCCCTGAAGTCCTGCTGCCGATTCCGGAGGCAGGCGGTGTGGCCCGTGCCGGTGGTGAAGGCGTGCCGACCGAATTCGTCATCGACGTGCACGGCGAAAGCTACCGTGTAGACATCACCGGTGTCGGCGTGAAGGCTGAAGGCAAACGCCACTTCTACCTGTCCATCGACGGTATGCCGGAAGAAGTGGTGTTCGAGCCGCTCAACGAGTTCGTCAGCAGCGGCGGCAGCAAGCGCAAGCACGCCACCGAACCCGGCCATGTCAGCACGGCGATGCCGGGCAATATCGTCGACGTGCTGGTCAAGGAAGGCGATGTGGTCAAGGCCGGCCAGGCTGTATTGATTACCGAAGCCATGAAGATGGAAACCGAAGTGCAGGCCGCGATTGCCGGCAAGGTGACCGCTGTTCATGTGGCCAAGGGCGACCGGGTCAACCCGGGTGAGATCCTGATTGAGATCGAAGGCTGATAACAGCCTTCGACACTACCGCTTAATCCTCGGGGGGGCAGGTGCCCTCCTTTTTTTTGCCTGAAACTCAGGCCTCTGTAGAGGGTTTGCGCCTGAAACTGACAAAGACCCCGCTGGGTGTGTAGATCAGCCTCGGCGTCAAGGTTTTAAGGTTGCTGGTGATCCTGTTGAAGCGTCCCTCAATCTGAGCAGCGTCGATAACACGTAACTGGCGGGTAAGCAGTTCGTCGTTTTCGTGTTCGACCTGGATATTCAGTGTTGTGCCCTTGAGGCGGGCGCTGTTGCCGACTTTCAAGGTGCTGTGCGCTTCACCCATGCCGAGGGTGAAGGCCAGGGTCGACCCGTTTGCCAGGTCAAGGTCGTGCTTGATTCGCGTCTGGCTTTTCAGCGCAGGGTCCAGCAGCAGCGTGCCGGCAACGTCAAGATTGGTTACCGTGCCTGCGGTGTAGGTTGCGCCTGCATCAATCGTCATTGTGCCACCGATGTGACTCTGGTTGATCAGCGTTGCCCCGCGAGAGACTCGGCCTTGCTGATTGGCGTCCAGCGCACCGTCGAGGGTCCAGGCACCGCTGCCTATCCACAGGTGCTGGATACGAAGAGCGCCGTTGAAAGTGCCACCTTGGACATCGTCCAGCACGACGTGATTGGTGCCACTGCCACCGTCTACTTTGCCGTTGAATTGAGCGTTACCGCGCACAGTCAACACATCATCGCCACCCCCCATATCCAGGGCGATGCCTTTGGTGCCGCTTATCAGCCCATCGTTGGTGACTTGGTCATTGTGTTCTCCGATCAGCCTCACGCCGTAGCCGTTGCGACCGGTGATGATGCCCTCGTTGATCAGCGAGGTGCTCCCATAGGCCGGGCCCAAGTCCCCATCGTCCACCAGCACCCCATGATGTGCGCCGCGAATAACTCCACGGTTATAGATTTCGCCGCCGCCCATGGCGATGCCTTCGCTGGTGTTGGGGGCTCCGTTCTTGTCCGCGCCATTGGCCCCGGTGCCTTCAATGAGCCCGTAGTTGTGCACGCGTGCACGTTTGTCGATGTCCAGGCCATCACCGTCGCCATCATTCTCTTTGGATCGCTGGGCATCCGCGCCCCTGATGATGCGGTAGTTGACGACGTCTGCATTGCCCTTGGATTTCAGACCGGCCCCTTTATGGCCGATGATTACGCCGTAATTGATCAGCGTCACATCGTCGGTGGCTTTGATGCCGTTGCTGCCACCCGCTACCGCTCCGTGGTTGACGATTATGCTTGCTGCGCTGTTCGCGCTTATGCCGCTATACGACTCCTTGAAGCGCGTGGAAGGCCCGGTGGATATGGGCCCGTAGTTGGTAAAATGACCGCCGGTGGCGAGTTCGATAGCATTACTTTTTTCAGCATAAACAGGGGCTGCTGCCGAACAGCCAGGCAGGGGGATATAGGCCGCAAGCTGGTGGGGTACTCGTAACATTGGGTTTCGACCTCAAGTGTGCTTGAGGTCGAAAACTAACGCAGGTAACAGCCTACAGATGTCGGCTGGCAGAGCAGATGATTGTAAGAAGGCTCGCTGTCGGGATGTCGTCTGACGATGCTCGGTTAAAAGCTCATCGTCCATTGCCCCTTCAAACCCTGGTTGCGGCTATGGGTGCCAGCTTGGCCGCTGTAGGCCAGGCCCAGGGTGTGTTGCTTGGATAACGCAAGATCAACGCCCAAGTTTACGTCGAGGCTATTGCGGTCCAGGGACGTGCCGGTAATGGTGAAGCCATCAAGCGCAACGGGCGCATTGCGATAGGTTTGGTGCACCTGGCTGTCAACCGCGCCGTAGAGGTGTTTCCAGCCGGCGCTGAGGTGAGGCGTGAGGCTGACCTGATCATCGAACCTGTAAACCGTCGCCAAGCGCAGGCCAACGGTGCTGTTAAGGTTCTGCTGGGTCTGCGCGCCGACGTTCAGCGCGGTCAGGCCGCCACTTTCCTTGAAACTGTCGCGGTGATGACGCTGGTAGCCGAGGCCAGCGAAAGGCTCGATGTGGAGGTCCTGGCTGCCCAATTGATAGCCCAGCTCAGAGAACAGCGTTTGGCTTTGAGCATCGTAACGAGACTTGAGCGAGTCCTTGTAAACGAGCAGGTTGACGTCGCGCCGGTTGGTCCCGGCATGGCTGCTGTAAATCGCCCCCAGGCGCAGGGCCAGCGGGCCGTCCTGACGCACCGCGTATGCGCCCAGGTGCAAGCTGTCCAGTTCGGTAGAGAAGCGTTGCGCCTTTAGGTCACTGGCGGATTTTGCCCCCATAACACCCACACGCCAGGCGTTATCCACTGCCCAGTCGGCGCCCAGCATCAGACCCTTGCTATCGTGCTTCAGTCCGGCGCTGCCGCTTCGTTGGTCGAGGTGGCCGCCGTTACTCACCCCTTGTACCCAGAAACGACCGTTGTCATCGTCGGGCAGGTTGCGCAGGGACGAGAGCAATTGGCTGCTGATGTGGCTGGTGACGGCGTGCGTGGCGCTGAGCAGGTTCGCGTTTTGGCTACCGGCCAATTGCTCCAGGGCTGCGCCGATGCCGCCGGGCTGTGCGGCGAGTGCGTCATTTACCTTTTGCAGCTCCTTGAGCTTCTCCGAGGTCAATTCGCCGGACTTGAGCAGTTCAAGCAGTGCGGGCTCCAGCACCTTGGCCACTTGCACGCCATTGTAGGTGGAGGCTTGGCCAATGAAGTAGCCGGGGTAGGGCCCAGGGATTGGCGGCGTATCGACTTCAGGTTTGAAGGCCCCCTCAGCGTCGAGCGAATCATAGGGTTGGTGAGGCCTGTATTCAATATCGCCTCGTGCGTGCGCAGGTTGCACACTGAGGGCAATTACAAGACTGATAAATGCTGCGATTCTTTGCGGTGTAAAGGGCATGAATTACCGACCTCTGATGAATGAGGCCGGGAATGTAGCGGGGGCACAGGCGGATAACTGTCAGGCCATTGACCGCTGGTTTGCGGGAGTTGTCTTTAGTCAGGTGCGATAAAAAGCCCATCTGCGTTTGGCCGACCAAGGCGCTATACAACGGGTGCTGCGCTTTAACTGCGGTGCATATACCCCTTGCCGAAATGCCGCTCCATGCGCGCCTGGATCAGCTCCAGTCCCAGTGACAGTACCCAATAAATGATTGCCGCCGTGGTGAGCATCTCGATGTAGCGGTAGCTGGAGCGGCCATAGGACTGTGCCAGGAACATCACTTCCCATACCCCCATCACCGAGACCAGCGACGAGTCCTTGAGCATCGAGATGAATTGGTTGGTGGCCGGGGGGATGATGGTGCGCATGGCCTGGGGCAGGGTGACGTGCCAGAAAATTTCCCTGTCACGCATACCCAAGGCCAGCGCGGCCTCGCGTTGACCATGGGGCACGCCGAGGATGCCGGCGCGGAAAATCTCGCTCAGGTAGGCACCATAGTTCAGCGACAACGCGATGATCCCGGCGACGATGGCGCCCGGCACCAGGCCCAGTTGCGGCAGGCCCAGGTAAATCAGCAGGATCTGGATCAGCAGCGGCGTGCCACGAAAGAACGAGGCGTAGAAACTGGCAATGCCAAACGCCACCGCGCTTTTCGACAGGCGCCCCAGCGCGGTGATAAAGCCCAGCACCGATGACGCAAGCATGGCGCACAGGCACAGGAATAGCGTCAGCGCCGCACCTTGCAGAAAACCGTTGGGCGCCAGGTGCAGGCCGACCAGGTTGGGCAGCTTGTCGAGAATGATCGAGAACTTCAGGTCAAAGCTCAGGAAGAAACTGGCAAACAGGGCGAACAGCGCCGCCCAGGTCAGGTAAAGCCGTATGCGAAAACTCATTGGCTGATGTCGGCGCCGATCCATTTTTGCGACAGCTTGCTCAAGGTGCCGTCCTGTTTAAGCTGGGCGAAGACCTCACGCACTTTGCTGTCCCACTGCGCGTCGCCTTTCTCGATGGCTACCGAGTTGGGCTCCGAATACAGCGGTGCGCCGGCCAGCTTGAAGCGCTTGTCCTGGGTCAGGCGCGGCTGCGCGGTAACCAGGTTGGTGAGGATTGCGTCCAGACGCACGCCGGCGCCCAGGCCCAGGTCCTGGAACGCCACATTGTCGGTATCGTACGGGGCGATCTGCACCTCTTCGAACGGGTACTGCAGCTGCGTGTCTTCGGCGCCTTCGATGACCAGGTTCTTGTTCAGGTAACTCTCGTAGCTGGAGGCACTGGTGAGCCCGACTTTCTTGCCGCTCAGGTCCTTGGCTTCGTGGATGCGATCATCCTTGGCGTTGACCACGATCACCGCGGGCGAGGCGTAATACTCAACCGGGAAGTCGAACACCTCGGCGCGTGCCTTACTCGGGGTCATGGAGCAGATGCAAATGTCATAGCGCCCGCTCCAGCGGCCAGCGGCAATGACGTCCCATGAAGGCGTTTCCAGGCGCAGCTTCACGCCAAGCTTTTGCGCCACGGCCTTGGCCACATCCACATCGAAACCGTCGAGCTGGTTCTGCTCGTTGAGGAATGAAAACGGCGGGTAGCTTTCCATCAGCACGCCGACCAGTTCCTTCTTCTGCTCGACACGATCCAGCGTGGCACCGCCAAAGGCTTGGGTGGAAGCAGCCAACATCGTCAGGCCCAGGGCCAACAGCGGTCTGAATTTCAAAATCGAACACCTGAATAAAAAAGAGGTTGTTATTAACCGAACGGTACGCATTAAATAGTTATAAGAACGACTCTCATAGTGAGTTATTTTCATAAGCATATGAGTAAAAAGCATATGGGCGCAGCACGCACAGTAATTCTCGATGGTGGCATGGGCCGTGAACTGCAACGCCGTGGCGCGCCGTTCCGCCAGCCGGAGTGGTCGGCATTGGCCTTGAGCGAAGCGCCGCAGGCGGTGGAGGCGGTACACGCGGCCTATATCGACAGCGGTGCCGACGTGATTACCAGCAACAGCTACGCGGTGGTGCCCTTTCATATTGGTGAGGCGCGCTTTGCCGCCGAAGGCCAGGCGCTGGCCGCATTGGCCGGTGAGTTGGCGCGACGGGCGGTGCAGGCGTCCGGCAAGGCGGTGCGTGTCGCTGGCTCCTTGCCGCCGCTGTTTGGCTCGTACCGGCCCGACTTGTTCCTGCCGGAGCGGGTCAGCGAGTTGCTGACACCGCTGGTGCTGGGCCTGGCGCCTCACGTCGACCTGTGGCTGGCGGAAACCCAGAGCTCAATCGTTGAAGCGCGAGCGATTCATGCCGGCCTGCCGCAGGACGGTAAACCGTTCTGGCTGTCGTTCACCTTGAAAGACGAAGACACTGACGACGTACCGCGCCTGCGCTCCGGCGAACCGGTAGCGGAAGCGGCCGAGGCGGCGGCGCAGTTGGGTGTGCAGGTGTTGTTGTTCAACTGCAGCCAGCCGGAAGTGATCGGCGCGGCGATCGATGCCGCGCGGGAGACCTTCGAGCGATTGGGCGTAGCGATTCAGATCGGTGCCTACGCCAACGCCTTCCCGCCGCAACCCAAGGAAGCCACGGCCAACGATGGCCTGGACCCGTTGCGCGACGACCTCGACCCGCCGGGTTACCTGCATTGGGCTGCTGATTGGCAGGCGCGTGGCGCCAGCCATTTGGGTGGGTGCTGTGGCATCGGGCCGGAGCATATTGCGGTGCTGGCGCAGCGCCTGACCAACTGATCCACCGCAGATTAAAGTGTGGGAGGGGCGGTGCGAGTGAGATCTAGATTCGGCAGTCGGCCAGCGTTTTCAGCTGGCCCGAACCACTCTGGTTCGCCTCAGACAACCAGGCCTCAAATCCCGCGCCCACTTTGGGCCATTCCGAATCCAGGATCGAATACCACGCCGTATCCCGGTTCTGCCCCTTGACCACCATATGCTGGCGGAACACCCCCTCAAAACTGAACCCCAATCGCTCGGCCGCATACCTGGAGCGCGCATTGCTGTTGTTGCACTTCCACTCCAGGCGGCGGTAGCCCTGTTCGAACGCGTACTTGGCCAGCAGGTAAACCGCTTCGGTACTTTTTGGCGAGCGCTGCATCGGCGCGCCGAAGGTGACGTGGCCGATTTCAACGCGGCCTTGGGCTGGGACGATGGACATCAGGCTGAGGATGCCCTGGACCTGACCGGTCGCGCGGTCGATCACGCTGAAAAAATACGGGTCGCTATGGGCCGCATGGTTGTTCAGCCAGGTATCAAAGGCGCCGCGCTCGGGAAACGGGCCGTAGGGCAAATAGTCCCATAGCTTCGGGTCAGCACCGGGCCCTTGTAGGGCTTGCCACAGTTGATCGCCGTGGCGCGCCGGATCGAGTTTTTCCAGGCGGATAAAGCGCCCTTCAAGCAGTTGAACCGTGGGGGACGGGACGCCTTTCCAGTCGGCGAGGGAAGTGGACATGCTGGGCTCCTTAAAGACCTTGGCGAAATTGGATGAAACCAGGGCGTTCGGCGATGCGTTCGTAGAGTTGGATCGCGGTGGCGTTGGTCTCGTGGGTCAACCAGTGCACTTTGCAGCAGCCATCGGCCTTGGCGGTGGCGTAGACGAACTCGATCAGCTTACGGCCTACGCCGGTGCCGCGTTGGGATGGGTCCACTAAAAGATCCTGCAGGTAGCACGAGTTCTCGATGCTCCAATTGGAGCGGTGATAGATGAAGTTAACCATGCCCACCGCCTTCCCGTCCTGCCAAGCCAACGCCGAGTGGGTCGGCTCGCGGGCGTCTATCAGGCGTTGCCAGGTGCTTTGGCTGACGGCGTCCGGCAGTTCGGTGTTGTAGAACTTCAAGTAGGCCAGCCACAACGGTAGCCAGGCGGCGTGGTCCGCGGCGGTGACTTGGCGGATGTCGATCGGGGTCATTCTGCAACTCCTTGGGGAATGAAACGGGCGAGATTCTGGTCGCGCAGATCAGCGCTGCCGGCCAGGGCTTCACGTACGCCGGCCATATCGGCTGCGCTGCGGTTCTGGCTGAGCTTGCGTTTGCCGACCAGGCGGTCGATAGGCAGGGCAAAGCCAACGATGGCCTTGAGCATGGCGTCGATGTAGTCGGCCGGCGCGTCGCCGACGGCCCAAGGTTGGGCGCGGCCGCGTTCGTGGTGATCAGTGAGGGCGCCGACGACCTTGAGTAATCGCTCGCCGTCGTTGAACACGTCGGCCTTGCCGTAGGCGTGCACGGCGAGGTAATTCCAGGTGGGCACCACTTTGCCGTGCTCGGCCTTGGAGGGGTAAAACGCCGGGCTGACATACGCCTCGGCGCCAGCAAAGATGACCAGTGCTTCACTGCCGTTTTGCAGGTCGCGCCACTGCGGATTGGCCTTGGCCAGATGCCCATAAAGCGTACCGTTGGGTCCTTCGTCGGGATTGAGCAGTAACGGCAGGTGGCTGGCCTGCAGGCCGTTTTCACCCACGGTCACCAACTGCGCAAGGCGCGTGTGCTGGATCAGTTGCTGGATTTGGGGCAAATCATCAAGGGCGAAGGCGCGAGGTGTGTACATGGAAAATTTTCCTTGGCGAATACCTGCATCCTAGGCAGGCTAATGGCTCGTTGTAAGAGCCATCTAGCCCTCATTTCATAGGTCCAATATGCCGCCCGTCATCCCCTCGATGTCGTTCGACCCTGCTGGCATCGAGTTGGATCGCCGCCAGGGCCTGACACGCCAACTGTACGACGCCCTGCGCCAGCGCGTGCTGGATGGGCGGCTGGTCAGTGGCACGCGCTTGCCTGCCACCCGTGATATGGCGGCGGCGTTGTCGATCTCGCGCAACAGCGTGGTACGCGCATACGATCAGTTGTATGCCGAGGGGTTTATTGAAAGCCGGGTGGGAGACGGCACCTACGTCTCGCAGCTGCCCACAGCAAAAAAACTATCCACAAAACTATCCACAGGGTTTTCAACAGGCTTACCCACAGCCTTATCCACAAATCGTCTGGATAATGCGCACACTCAGGCCAGCGAAGTTATCCACAGTGGTGGCCTGGACAGGGTCAGACATAACCATTTGGTCCAGCCTCCTTGCGGTCCGCCACGGGCTTTTCGGGTGGGGGTACCGGCCTTCGATCTATTTCCTTTTGAGGTGTGGGCCAAGCTTAATGGGGCGTTCTGGCGCAAGCCGGACCTGGCGCAGTTATGCTACGGCGACCCGGCCGGTGACGAGCGTCTACGTGGCTTGATCGCCGCTTACCTGCGCACTGCGCGAGGTCTGCAGTGCACGACTGAGCAAATAGTGATCACCAGTGGCGCGCAACAGGCAATCAGCCTTTGTGCACAGTTGCTGGTGGAGCCTGGGGATTGCGTGGCGGTGGAAAACCCGGGTTATCGCGCGGCAGGCCATGCCTTTGCGTTGGCAGGTGGACGATTGAAGGGTGTGCCGGTGAATGGCGATGGTATTGACTGCGAGGTCTTGAACCGCCTGAAGGATTGCCGGGTGACCTATGTCACGCCGTCCCATCAGTACCCGTTGGGCGTGGTGATGAGCCTGGCGCGGCGCCTGCAATTGCTGGCCTGGGCCGAGCGTACTGGCGGTTGGATCGTCGAAGACGACTATGACGGTGAGTACCGTTACACCGGAGCGCCCTTGTCGCCCTTGGCGGCGCTGGACCGTAGTGGGCGCGTGCTCTATGTCGGCACATTCGGCAAGGTGGCATTCCCGGCTTTGCGCCTGGGTTACCTGGTATTGCCGCCGGGTCTGGTAGAGGCCTTTGCTCAGCGCCGCGCCGTGGACATGCGTCATTCCGAAGTCAGCACTCAGGCCGTAATGGCCGAATTCATGGCGGCGGGGCATTTCCAGCGCCATATTCGGCGTATGCGCCGTGCGGCCCTGAACCGCCGCAACGCTTTGTTGGTCGGCTGGCCCAGCGAGTTGCCAGGTGTCGGGGCCTTGCCCAGCGTTGCAGCAGGCTTACACCTGACGGTGCGCGTGGACAGTCTGGCCCGTGAGCAAGCGCTGCTTGCCCAAGCCCGCGCGGTGGATGTCGAGATCAACGGCTTGAGCGGCTACTGGCTGGCAGATACCGGCCCACCACCGGACCAGCGTGCCGGACTGGTGCTGGGGTTCGCTGCCGTGCCTGAGGCGGCCATCGCACAGGCGCTGGCCCGCTTGCGTCGGGCGTGGCTGGCTTGAATACGATCCGGCACTGAGGTTACTTCACCTTGAAAAACAACCGCTGGGCCTGGTCCCGGTTTATTTCGCTGAGGTAGAACGCGGTTTTTTGCTGTTCGTTGAGGCCGTCAAGACTGTCGGCATCTACTCCCCGGGCGTGCTCTTGCGGGGTTTTCAAGCGGCCCCTGAGAAAAGCCCTGGCGGGCACCCATTCGGCCGAATAATGGAAGTGTGCATACCACAGCACAGTTTTATCACTGCGGTTACTCAGGGTGTACTCATCCAGGTAGACCTTGACAGGCCCTTTGAGCCGGCGGCGTTTGACGGTTCTCTTGATTACGATCTCGTTGTTTTGCTTAAGCCATTCCACGCTACTGATGGTGGGTGGGCGTTTCTTGATCATTTGCAGTTTCTGGCGAGCCGCCTCTTGATAGAGTGCCTGCGCCGCTTCGCTCAGTTGTTTGTTGACCAGAGCCGCAGAGCCCCCGTTGCTCTCGGTGGAGTTGCTTTGGGTCAGAGCCTGCTCAATGTTTGCAGAGGCCTGTTCCAGTTTTAACGCATGCTGGTGGTACAGCCATTCAATGCCAGTAGCGCTGCGCTCCGGTTTGATCGCCTGTTGGCCAGTGCGCTGCTTGAAGGCCCCCAACCCGTCCAGAAGCTCCTGGGCCTGGCTGATACTGGTGGCGACGTCCAGAGTAGTGGTGGTAGTGGTGGTCTCGACGGGATTGACGTGCTGCACCCACACACCTGGGGTTTTTTCGTGAAAGGTCGCCATGATCTGCTGGTTGAGAGGAGAGATGACATCCACCATGCCGGTTTCATCGCCGGCCTCTGTCAGTCGTGGTACTCCCACCAATACCCCGTTGTAGCGCGTGTGAATGATTTTTTTCTTTGCTCTTGGCGGTGTTGAAGGCGGTGTCGGGCGGCTTCTGAGCGTGTCCCGATCCGCGTGCAGCAGTTCCAGGCTACCCAGGGTTTCGCGGTAGAAATCGCGGATTTTTTCGCGCAGGGTCGTGATACGTGCAGGCAGCGCTGCGTCAGGAAACTCGTCGGGGAAATCCTGCAGGCGTTCGTCGATGATCTTGAACTGTTCGACCAGGCTGCCAAGGGTTTCGATGCGTTCATCCAAGCGCGCCTGGCTACGCTCCATCGACGTTTCATGCAAGGCCTGAATCGACAGGTTGGCGGTGTCGACGATGGTGTCAATGGCACTCCAGGCTGACGAGGCTGTGGCGATGCTGTCGCCGTCCAGGCATAAGTTGCGCGCCAAAGACACTTGCAAGGCCCTGAGGTCGCGGGCGGTGTAGCTTGGCAATTGACTCCGGTAGTTGCGAATTTGCTCGAATCCCAGCTCACCCAGCGCTTTGAGTTCGGTAAGCCGCGATTGGCTGTAGTTCAGGCGCTGGATCATGTCCTGGCTCAATTCAGTCATGATGCGGGCATCGTCGATATGACGTTCCTGGGGATGGCTGATTTGATGTTCGACCTGGTCCAGCACGGTTTTGAGTTTAGGTGTGAAGGCGACTTGCGCCTCGGTGATACCGGTCCGGGTCAGCTCCAGTTGGGCGTTCACGTAGCGGATTGCGTGTTGCTGATAGTCCGCGCTGGGCGAGAACACGTTTAATATCTTGAGCTGTTGCAGTGCCTTTTCGTAGTCGCTGCTCTGGCTTTTGAGTTTTTGCAGGTAGGTTTGGCGTCTGACCTCGGATGAAGTGGATGACGCGGTGTCCGACATCGCCAGATGGGCCTGCTGCAACTCCAATTGCGCAGTGGGTTTGTTTTGTTCAAATAGCGTCAGGCGTCTTTGGGCTTCTATCGCGTTGATCTCAGCTTTGGATTTTGACTGTTCCTGCAGCTGCTTGGAACCGGCGCCGCGCAGGCGCAGACGAGTGTCGATGAACCATTGGCCCTGAGCGTTGTGAATCAACGCAGGTCCTGTTCGACCGGGCTGCTTCGGGTCGATGATGAATACCGCTTCATCTTCACCGGCACTGACCTCAAACCAGCGTTCCCCCACAGGGGCGTAGTATTTTTGTGCCTGATGAAAGAGATGCTGGTACTGGTTTTTTGCGGTTTGCGCCGCGCCGAGGCCTTGCGGTTTGCTGACCTTGAAGCTGTCGAGCACGGTTGCGAGTTCGCTGGGTATGCGCTTGATTGCGCCGCTGGTGTGCAGGTGCGGTAAATGTGTGGCCGGCAACTCCTTGGTCAGGGTCACCTCTTGTTTGATCGTGACCTGCTTTGTGCTGGTCGCTTTGGTCAGCTTTGGCGTGGTCTTGCGTGGGTAGCCGGTACGGTGGCTGCGGCTGGCGGCGTGCAACGTGATCGCCATGCCGAGGTTCAACAGGACATCGGTGAGTGCCGACCACTCGGCTTGTTTTTCGTCGTGGTCATGCGCTTGCACAAAGGTTTGCAGTTGATCGACCACCTGCCAGATCCAGGCGCCCGTGCCGATGGTGCGCCCCAGAAACGGCAGCACCCCATTGAAGATCACCCAGCCGGCGTGTTTAAAGGTCGCCCAACGGCTTTCGGCGTTGGACACCGATTGGCGGTCGGCCAGTTCTATCAGGGCCTGGGCATTGGCCTTGAACATTGTGGTGAATCGATCACCGTTGAGTACTTCGGTGCCCAGGGTCATTGGCCCGCTCATGGTCCATAGCTTGTCGGGCTCCACCAGGTAATCGGCGACCGCCCAAGGTGAAGGCAGCGAGCCGGGAAATACATAGTTGGTATAGTCGCTGCGGACCGCATCCGGCAGCCAGGCCAAGACCGACTCGCACAAGCTGCTCGATTGCGCGATCGTATAGATGAGGTTGGCCGGCGACGGGAACTGCATCAGGGCTGGCGTGAACAGCGGCCGGTACAAGAGGCATGGCCCGGCCGCCGGGTCTTCGGGGCCTATCACGTACATGTTGGCGACCGTGTCCACAGAGGTGTCCGTGCGCCGGGTGGGCACGAAGGCCAAGGGCCTGAGTACGATGGTTTGCCCGTCCACTTTGCTGTCAGTGGCCTGTTCTTGCATCACCGCGGTCACATAACGGTAGCCCCGCTCGTCAATGCTGCCTTCCAGGCGGATCTTGGCCTGCAAGGCCTGCATCGGCAGTTGGATACGCAGGTGTTGGCTATATAGCGTATTGCGGCGTGCAGATTCCCGAGTGTCATCCAGCAGCTTTTCCTTGATCAGCGCAGGGTAGGTACGGCCAATATCGGCATCGGTGGCCAGCGATTCAAAATAGGCAGGGGTCATCCACTCAGGCAGGTTGGAACCATTGCTGGTCTTGACCACTTTGTTACCGACGGGCACTGCAATCAGGTTTTGCAGGGCCAGTTCAACCAGGCTGAACGTGTTGCTCTCAACCTGGCCCGGAACGACGAAAGCGCCCCACACGACCGGGCTCTCTATTTGCAGGAAGATCTTCTCCAAGGGCAGGTTAGTGCTATCCGGGTGGTCCTTGATCACCTTTGCCTTGATGACCTTCAACGCGTACGCCTCGATAGTAGGGACGTCGTCCAGGAACGACCGACCGGCATTCTGGTTATGCAGCGCGGCGAGGTCTTTGAGGTGCCGAGCATAGAAATTCGAGTCGCTGGGTGAAGCGTTTGTCAGCCAGTCGGGCATCTGCTCGCGGTACCAGGCCAGATCCGGGCTGCTTTGCGCAGGCGGCGGGGCAGCAGCAGGTGGCGTGCCCAGTGCCATATCGACGTTGTTGGTTTTGCGCAGGTCGGAGAAGTCGATTTCAGCGATGGTATCGATCTGCAATGACACCAAGGCACAGGCTTGGTGATCAAAGAAGTTGCCGTCCGGTTCAAACAGACGCCATTGGATTTGCGGGTCCGTGACAGAGCCCGACAGGTGCGCGGGCAAGGATTGGCCCAGGTGCTCCAGCGAAGGAAACTTTTCATAACCCTTGAGCAGCGAATGCGTGAGGACTGTGGTTTTGCCTTCGTGTTCGCCGATCAATACCGCGATGATCACATCATTGACGTGCTTGACCTGCCCTTCATCGTCGACTCGGTCGATATCAACCAGGCAAGCCCTGAGCTTGTAGAGGTCGTTGCCCTTTCTGTCGGCTTTGTCGGGGTGAGTGAACAGGGCGCGAGCCATGGCACACTCGGTGGCGGTCCAGTCATCGGCGGCCTCGACATCCCACACCGTGCGCAGCAGGTTCGACAGCTCGTGCCAATGTGGGCCGCTGCCGTTGGTTTGATTCCAATAGTTGATCGTTTGTTGCTGGTAGGCCCGCAGCATCGAAGGCGCAAGTTGGTTGATGGTCTTGGCGATTTCAGTCACGCGAACGGGCAGGTGTACCGCCGGCTCGATGATCGGTTGCTGCGTGAGAAAGTGCTCGCCCTGAAGGTACAGGATCGGCACCGCCAGCACTGCCTGCCTGGCAAGGATGTCACTCAGGGCCTGGTACTCGGTGGGGCCGGCGCTGACCCGGTCGTCATCCAGGTTCCAGGTGGGCGTTGCGAGCATGACGGTGTCCGGGTCGATATCCAGCGTCGGGTACTGCTCCTGGAGCGCCTCGCGCAGCAGCAGGGTTGCAGTCTCCCTGAACGAAGGACCTGTAGAGAATTGGGTGAGCAGCGCTATGCGTGCATCCGGACGCGATGTGGTCGAGGGCGTGGTCGTTGAAGCGGGGGCGTTCATGGTGAGGCTTCCCTGTCTGGCCGTTTGGTGGAACCAGCCCTGAGGTCAAGGCTAGAAATTTCCATGCTAGGGCGCGGCCACACAGAGAGGCGGTGCTTAGATAGGCCACCTTCACAAGCGCATTCGAAGGTACACGTCAAACCAAGGTGCTTCAGGTGCCGGATTTGATCCTGGTCCAGGCCCTTGTCCTGGCGCGTTCGGCTTTGCTGTCCAGGGGGATGAGGGTGTAGAGCGTGGCCATGGCGGTGTCGGTCGGATACAGGTTGGGGTTGTGGCGAATGGTCGGGTCGACCCTCTCGGTAGCGTCCCTGTTTGGATTGGGGTACCCGACGAAGTCACTGATGGGTGCGATCACTTTGGGTTGCAGCAGGTAGTTGATGAAGGTGTAGGCGTCGTTCGGGTTTTTGGCGCCTTTGGGAATGGCGAGCATGTCGAACCAGATCGGCGCGCCTTCCTTGGGCAGGCGCATGTCCACGGTCACGCCATTCTTGGCGTCTTTGGCACGGTTGGCTGCTTGGGAAAAACTGCCGGAATAGCCCACCGCCACGCAAATATCCCCGTTGGCGATGTCGGCCATGTACTTGGAGGAGTGAAAGTAAGTGATGTACGGGCGGATCTTCATCATCAGTGCTTCGGCCTTGTCGTAGTCCTTGGGATTGCCGCTGTTGGGGTCCAGGCCAAGGTGTTGTAACGCCAGGGGCAGTATTTCCGAGGGCGAGTCCAGCAGTGCGACGCCGCATTGCTTGAGCTTGCTGAGGTTTTCCTCCTTGAAGATCAGGTCCCAGCTGTCCACGGGGGCGTTGTCGCCCAGGGCCGCCTTGACCTTGGCTGGGTTGAAGCCGATCAGGATGGTGCCGTACATGTAGGGCACGGCGTATTGATTGCCGGGGTCGTTGGCTTCGATCAGCTTCATCAGCTTGGGGTCCAGGTGCTTCCAGTTGGGCAACTGGCTTCGATCCAGGGGCTGGAACACACCGGCTTCGATCTGCTTGGCCAGGAACACATTGGACGGCACCACCACGTCATAGCCGGAGTTGCCGGTGAGCAACTTGGCTTCCAGGGCTTCGTTGGTGTCGAAGATGTCATACACCAACTTGATCGACGGGTTCTGTGCCTTGAAGTCTTCCAGCGCCTTGGGCGTGATGTAGTCGAACCAGTTGTAGACCTTCAGGGTTTTTTCTTCGGCCTGGGCTGCGCCACTGACAACCACGGCGCACAGGGCGAGCGACTTGAGTATGTTCATTGGGCTGCTTCCTCGAAACCTTCCAGCACGTTGACGGCGTTGATGCCGATTT
Source organism: Pseudomonas sp. B329 (assembly GCF_023127835.1). Lineage (NCBI taxonomy): Bacteria > Pseudomonadati > Pseudomonadota > Gammaproteobacteria > Pseudomonadales > Pseudomonadaceae > Pseudomonas > Pseudomonas sp. B329. The sequence goes on from NZ_SPKP01000052.1 coordinate 205,156, forward strand.
CCTCCACCGCGTAGCCGCCTTCCATCACGAACAGCGTGGGCTTGCCCAGGCGGGCAATGCGCGCGCCCATGGCCAGGTAGTCCGGGCTGTCGAGCTTGAACTGCGAGATAGGGTCGTCCTTGAAGGTGTCCACGCCCAGGGACACCACGATGATGTCGGCGGCGTAGCGCTCGATCTCTGTGCAGGCTTGTTCAAGCGCTGCGCTCCAAGCCTCCCAGCCTGAACCTGCGGGTAGCGGGTAATTGAAGTTGAAACCTTCTCCGATGCCTTCTCCCTGCTCATCTGCATACCCGAGGAAGAACGGAAACTCTGCCTCCGGATGGCCGTGGATCGAGGTGAACAGCACGTCGCTGCGCGCATAAAAAATCGACTGTGTGCCGTTGCCGTGGTGGTAATCCACGTCGAGGATCGCGACCTTTTTGCAGCCCTGATCAAGGAACGCCTGGGCCGCGATGGCTGCGTTGTTGAGGTAGCAATAACCGCCCATCAAATCGCTGGCGGCGTGATGCCCAGGCGGGCGGCACAGCGCGAAGGCACTGTGGGCGCCTTGCGCGATGGCGGCCTGGGCTGTGAGGGCGACTTGCGCGGCGCTGTAGGCCGCTTGCCAGGTGCCGGCGGTAATCGGCGCGCCACCGTCGAAACTGTAATAGCCCAACTGGCCGTGCAGGCTGGTGGGAATCACGCGGCGCAACGTGCGGGCGGGCCAGGTGTAGGGCAGCAGGTCGCCGTCCTGGCCGTATTCGGTCCAGCGTTGCCAGGCGCCTTTGAAGAAATCCAGATAGTCGCGGCTATGGACGCGTTGCAGCGGCGCCAGGCCAAAATCCTGCGGGGCCTGCACGGGGCCCAGTTCCCGCGTCTTGACCCGTTGCAGCACGTGGTCGGCACGCGAGGGCATTTCAAAGCAGGGCATCAGTTGCCCGTCCATCAGTTCACAACGGCCGTGGTGCAGGTGGTGATCGTCCGAGTAGATCGTCAGCATTTGTTGTTCTCCGCAGGCTGTATCGGTGTATGCAGTCTTGCGGTGGGCGCGGTTTATGAGAACGTCAGGAGCGGCCAAAAGGGGATCAATATGGCCAAAGTGTGTGTCCGCAATTCGCCCCTCATTGGCGCGTCATGCACGAAATTGGCTCGGCGTCACGCCGCTCCAGCGCACGAAGGCATGCCTGAAACTCGCCGTTTCGCTGAACCCCAGCGTCTCGGCAATTCGGTGGATCGGCCACAGGTTGTCAGCCAACAACTGTTTGGCGCGTTCAAAGCGCAACTCATCGAGCAGTTCCTGATAGCTGCAGCCCAGATCATGCAGGTGCCGGCGCAGGGTGCGCGCCGAACAGTTCATCTGCTGCGCCAGGCCATCGAGCCCAGGGGCGGCGTGCAGTTGTGCGGTCAGCAACTGGCGGATTCGCCCCAGCCAGGCCTCGCGCCCGGTGAATTCGGTGTTTTGTTTGCGGCAACGTTCGACCATGGCCTGGTGGGTGACCGTGTCGGCCAGGGGCAACGGTTGGGCAAGCCAGCGTTTATCAAAGGCGAACGCGTTGGCAATAGCCTGAAACTGTAGCGGGCAGTCGAAGCTCTCGGCGTAGCGCGCCTGATAATCCGGCGCGTCGTGCTCAAAACGAGCGCCCAGCAAGGGCAGGGGATGGCCGAGCAGGTCGTCACAGATGACCTTCAGTGATCCCAGACACAACTCGACATTGAAGGCGGTCAGGGCCGGGTTTTCGCGGTAGTCGCCGGCCGTGAACCAGATACGTTCGCCGTCTTCCTCCAGGCTCAGTTCGAAGAGTGTTCCCAACAGCGCCGGATACCGCAGGGCCAGGTGCAAAGCGTCACCGAAAGTGGCACTGGTGAGCAGGGCATAGCCCAGTATGCCGTAGGAAGAAACATGCATACGCCGGCCAACGATCAAGCCGATATCGCGCTGACGGGCCACGGCATTGGCGCACACTTGCATCTCCTGGTGCGTGGCGATGCGCGTGTCGGCGCGGCTCAAGTCCGCCGCGCAAATGCCGCTGCCGGCCAGCAACGCTTCGTGGGGCAAGCCTTCGGCCTCGAAGGTGCTGAGTACCAAGGACACGGCATTGAGGGTGGTGAGGTGGGAGTGCAGCATGGGAACTTCCAGCCAGGAGTGGCTGGAAGTGGAGCAAGTTACATGCCGGTCAGCTCAGTTCGCCGCACAGGTCCAATTCCACCAGGCGACGGATTTCGCTGGTCTCCAGCCCGGCACCGAGCAGGGCGTTGAGCTTGCCGAACGCTGCCTCGCGGGTCATGCCGCCACCGGACAGTACGCCCACATCGCGCAGGCGGCTGCCGGCCTCGTAGACGTCCAGTTCTACACCGCCTTCATGGCATTGGGTGATAGCAACCACCACCACATCCTGGTCCTGCGCACGTTGAAGGCTGGCCAGGAAGGCTGGGTTGTCACTTGGCCCGGTGCCGCTTCCGAAGCACTCCAGTACCAACGCCTGAATGCCGCTGCCAATTACAGCGTCCAGTTGCGCGGCATCAATACCCGGCACCAACGGCAGTACGGCGACATTCGCCAAGGCTTTGGGCTGACGGTAATCCAGCGCGGCCGGCAGGGACTCGGCGCGGGCAATGCCACCCTGGCGTTGCAAGGTCGCAAACGGATTGCGCCCGAAACTGCGAATTTTCGCGCAACGGGTCGGCGCCATCAGCGCGCCGTGGAAGTACAGGTGTACACCCGCTGCCAGGCCTTCGCCCAATGCCGCCAAAGCACCACTGACATTTTCCCAGGCATCACTGTCCGGCACGCCGGCCGGCAACATCGAGCCGGTGAACACCACCGGTGCGGGCAAGCCCAGCAATTGGAAACTCATGGCCGCCGCGCTGTACGCCAGGGTGTCAGTGCCGTGCAGGATCAGCACCGCGTCGCAGCCGTCGTCCACGGCTTCAACCACGGCGGTACGCAGGCGCTGCCAGTAGGCGGGGGTCATGTTGGCGCTGTCGATCAGTGGCGCCATTTCCCGGAACCGCCACGTGGGCACTGGCGCGTCGGCAAGCTGTTCGCGCATACGCGCCTCAAAACCTGAAGCGGGCGCAAGGCCATTGGCGCTGGCCTGCATACCGATGGTGCCGCCGGTGTAGAGCACCATCACGTTGTTAGCTGGTTGCATGAGAAATCTCCTGAACGAAAAACGCCGCCGGGCCCAGAGCATGCCCAAGGCCGGGCGGCGTGTCATCTAGCGGTGATCAACGTTGCGCTTGAGCGCTCAGTTCAGCCGAGGGTGCTGCTTCAGGCTTCACCGGATTGGCCGGCCAGGCCTTGCGGTCCAGGTCCAGGTCAGGGAACTGGCTGGAGTCGAACACCGGGGTCTTGATGCCCGCTGCACGCTGGTTGTCGTAGTCGTTGAGGATGCGCATGGCGATCTTGAACAGGAATGCCAGGGCGAACAGGTTGACGAACGCGAGCATGGTCATGGTGATGTCGGCGAAGGCGAACACGGTGCTCAGGTTTTCGATCGAACCCCAGAAAATCAGCACCAGCACCAGTGCGCGATAGCCCATCAGCACCTTGCGGTTATTGCCGACCAGAAAGCGCAGGTTGCTCTCGCCCAAGTAGTAGTTGTACATGATCGAGGTGAACACGAACAACGCCAGGGCCACCGAGATGAACATGCGGCCCCAGTCACCGACCACCGCCGCCAGGGAGTTCTGGGTCAGGGCAATGCCGTCGCCTTCAAAGCCTGGGGTGTAGAAACCCGACAGCAGGATCAGCAACGCAGTACAGGTGCAGATCACGAAGGTGTCGAGGAACACGCTGAACGCTTGCACCACGCCCTGGGCGATCGGATGCTCTACCGAAGCCACCGCGGCTACGTTAGGCGCACTGCCCAGACCTGCTTCGTTGGCGAACACGCCGCGCTTTACACCCATGATGATCGCGCTGCCCACCAGGCCACCGAAGGCTTGGTCGAGGCCGAACGCGCTCTTGACGATGGTCGCGAGCATGGCCGGTACGTGGTCGAATTGCAGCACGATCACGTACAGGGTCACGGCGATGTACACCAGGGTCTTGACCGGTACCAGCAGGTCGGCAATCGACGCAATACGCTTGATCCCGCCGATGAACACCAGGCCCAACAACACCGCCAGCGCGAGGCCGGTGTAAGTGGTGTCGAGGCCAAAGGCGTTATTGAGCGAGTGGGTCACGGCGTGGGCTTGCAGGCCGTTGAAGGCAAAACCGAAGGTCACCAGCAGCAGGAACGCCATGACCATCCCCAGCCAACGCTTCTGCAGGCCGTGCTGGATGTAATAGGCCGGGCCGCCACGGTAGGTGCCTTCAGCGTCGGTGCGCTTGTACAACTGGCCGAGGGAGCACTCGATAAAGCTCGAAGACATGCCCACCAGAGCAGTGACCCACATCCAGAACACCGCCCCCGGACCACCCAGGGTCACAGCAATACCGACACCCGCGATGTTACCGGCACCCACGCGTCCGGCCAGGCTGAGCATCAGCGCCTGGAACGAGCTGAGTTGACCGGCGCTGCTCTTGAGGCTGTCTTTAAACACCGAGAACATGTGGAAAAAGTGACGCAATTGAACGAAACGCGAGCGGATCGTGAAATAACCGCCGAGCCCGACTATGAGCACGATCAGTACTTTCCCTGAGAGGAAGTCGTTGATGACTTCGAGCATGGAGTGTTCCTCGCTGATTTTTCTGATGGCAAACGCAGGACGGTCCGACGCATCGCTCGGCACCAGGCAGTGCACGACGCTTCGATCCCCATCCTTTTGCGGGTGTTGTTATTCATGCGGTTTCGCGTGGTACCCGGGCCTCGTTACCGATGGCCGCAGACGCGAGAGGGGCGGCACTATACCTAGGCGAGACTGATCCGTCTGCACGGGCTGATTAAAGGTTTCAGCCACGCGGTGGCAAGCAAGGTGGGTTTGCAGGGCGATATTGGAGTTTTTATGGGCTTCATTTCACAACCTTGAGGCAAAAAAAAGGGCCTGAAGAACGAGCCTTCAGGCCCTCAAAAGGTGAGAGGTGTCTAGTCCCTCAGCCTGGTGAGCGGTGCAACAAACGCTTAGGCCTTCAGCGGGACCAAGCGTGGAGCGATCATGTTTTCCGGGCGCAGGATGTCGTTGAGCATGGCGTCGTCGAGCAAGCCTTCTTCACGCACCAGTTCCAGCACGCCGCGGCCGCTTTCAAGAGCGATACGCGCGATGCGGGTGGCGTTTTCATAGCCGATGTAGGGGTTCAGCGCGGTGACCAGGCCGATGGAGTGCTCCACCAGTTCGCGGCAGCGTGCTTCGTTGGCGGTGATGCCGACGATGCAATGCTCGCGCAGCATGTCCATGGCGCGTTGCAGCAGGCGGATCGAGTCGAAGATCTTGAAGGCGATCAGCGGCTCCATCACGTTCAGTTGCAATTGGCCGCCTTCGGCCGCCATGGTCAGGGCCAGGTCGTTGCCGATGACCTGGAATGCCACCTGGTTAACGGCTTCCGGAATCACCGGGTTGACCTTGCCGGGCATGATCGAGCTGCCTGGCTGGCGCGCCGGCAGGTTGATCTCATTGATGCCGGTGCGTGGGCCGCTGGACAGCAGGCGCAAGTCGTTGCAGATCTTCGACAGCTTCACCGCGGTACGCTTGAGCATGCCGGAGAACAGCACGAAGGCGCCCATGTCGGAGGTGGCTTCGATCAGGTCGGCCGCCGGTACCAGCGGCTGACCGCTGATGGTGGCCAGGCGTTGTACGGCCAGGGCCTGGTAGCGTGGGTCGGCGTTGATGCCGGTGCCGATGGCGGTGCCGCCCAGGTTCACTTCGGTGAGCAGCTCCGGCGCCAGGGTCTTCAAGCGCGCCAGGTCTTCACCCAGGGTGGTGGCGAAGGCGCGGAATTCCTGACCGAGGGTCATCGGCACGGCGTCTTGCAATTGGGTACGGCCCATTTTCAGCACATGGCTGAACTCGGCGCCTTTGGCGGCGAACGCCTGGATCAGGCTGTCGAGGCTGGCCAGCAGCGCGTCATGGCCCAGCAGCAGACCCAAGCGGATCGCGGTCGGGTAGGCGTCGTTGGTCGACTGCGCCATGTTCACGTCGTTGTTGGGGTGCAGGTACTGGTATTCGCCTTTCTGATGGCCCATGGCCTCCAGCGCGATGTTGGCGATGACTTCGTTGGCATTCATGTTGGTTGAAGTGCCAGCGCCGCCTTGAATCATGTCCACCACGAACTCTTCGTGGAAATCGCCGCGGATCAGGCGGGCACAGGCTTCGCTGATGGCAGCGTGCTTGGCTTCGCTGAGCTGGCCCAACTCGCGGTTGGCGTCAGCCGCTGCTTGCTTGACCATTGCCAGGCCGACCACCAATTTCGGGTAATGCGAAATCGGAACGCCCGAGAGGCGGAAGTTGTTCACCGCTCGCAGGGTCTGGATGCCGTAATACGCTTGAGCAGGTACTTCGAGTACGCCAAGCAGGTCTTTTTCTGTACGGAAAGATGCAGCAGAGGACATGACGGAAATCATCTCGATATGGACCCGGAACTGGCCGGAACGCTGCGAATGCTAGGCTTGTAGAAGTTTTTGGGCCAATGCTGTTAAACACTGGGCTATGCACAAACGGCATAATGTGGATGTGACCCAGCCATGATGGCGGGCGTGTGTGCCAAAATGGTGCATTCGGCGTGGGAGGCAATGATGAACCTTGAAAGCAAATGGCTGGAAGACTTCAGCGCCCTGGCGGCGACGCGCAGCTTTTCCCAGGCTGCGGAGCGGCGTTTTGTGACGCAGCCGGCGTTCAGTCGCCGTATTCGCAGCCTTGAAGCCGCGTTGGGCCTGACGCTGGTCAACCGCTCGCGCACGCCCGTGGAGCTGACAGCGGCGGGGCAGTTGTTCCTGGTGACGGCGCGCACCGTGGTCGAACAGCTCGGCGAAGTACTGCGGCATTTGCATCATCTGGAAGGCGGGCAGGGTGAAGTCATGCAGGTGGCGGCCGCACACTCGCTGGCACTGGGGTTCTTTCCACGTTGGATCGCACAGCTGCGCAACGAGGGGCTGAACATCGCCACGCGATTGGTTGCCACTAACGTCGGCGACGCTGTGCACGCCCTGCGCGAAGGCGGTTGCGACCTGATGCTGGCGTTCTACGACCCGGATGCCGCCATGCAGATGGACGCCGAGATATTCCCATCGCTGCACCTGGGCAACACCGAAATGCTCCCGGTGTGCGCCGCCGATGCCGATGGCAAGCCGCTGTTCGACCTGGAAAGCGAGGGCAGTGTGCCGTTGCTGGCCTACAGTGCCGGGGCGTTCCTCGGCCGCTCGGTGAATTTGCTGCTGCGCCAGCGGGCCCTGCGGTTCACCACCATTTACGAAACCGCCATGGCTGACAGCCTCAAGAGCATGGCTCTTGAAGGCTTGGGCATCGCCTGGGTGCCTCAACTGAGCGTGCGTGCCGAACTGGCTCGCGGCGAACTGGTGGTGTGCGGCGGGCCGCAATGGCACGTGCCCCTGGAGATTCGCTTGTATCGCTGTGCGTTGGTGCGCAAGGCGAATGTGCGGTTGCTGTGGCGCAAACTGGAAGGAGGCGCGGCGCAAAGTACCTGAGCCTGACACAGATCCAATGTGGGAGGGGGCTTGCTCCCGATAGCGGTGTGTCAGGCGCTGATTAGGCCGCTGAAACACCGCTATCGGGAGCAAGCCCCCTCCCACAAGGTTTTGCGGTGTAGGGGACTGACTCAAGAGTCAATAAAACCGCCGGTTTGAGCGGCTAGACAGATGGTCATTCCAGGGGCTGTTTATCTGGATTATTACGGTATACTGCGCGGCCTTCGGCCGGTCCAACCGGCCGCGTTTCGAGGTCAGAACTCGCCGAGCGAAGATCAGGCAAGGCAAAAACAAGCGAGGAAGCGGAGTTGGCTTTAGCCAATGAGCATTCCGAGTTTGTTTTTAACGCAGCCTGACTGAGCGCAGGCAGTTCTGGCCCGAAACTAATTCGTACAACAAGCCACGCCGGTCTCCCGCGTGGCTTGTTGTTTTTTGACGCGCCTGCGGGCGCCCAGAGAGAAGAGGCACGACGATGAGTGCATTGGTTGGCGTGATCATGGGCTCCAAGTCCGATTGGTCCACCCTTAGCCACACCGCCGATATGCTGGAAAAACTCGGCATTCCGTATGAAGTGAAGGTGGTCTCCGCCCACCGCACCCCGGATTTGCTGTTCCAGTATGCCGATGAAGCAGAATCCCGTGGCATCGAGGTGATCATCGCCGGTGCCGGCGGCGCGGCGCACTTGCCAGGTATGTGTGCGGCCAAGACGCACCTGCCGGTGCTTGGCGTGCCGGTGCAGTCGTCGATGCTCTCGGGCGTGGATTCGCTGTTGTCCATCGTGCAGATGCCGGCCGGTATCCCGGTAGCGACCCTGGCGATCGGCAAGGCCGGCGCGATCAACGCTGCATTGCTGTCGGCCAGCATCCTGGGCGCCAAGCACCCGCAGTTCCACGCGGTGCTGAAAAAATTCCGTGCTGAGCAGACAGACAGTGTGCTGGACAATCCAGACCCACGCATCGCCTGAGGTTGTTGACGATGAAAATCGGTGTAATCGGTGGTGGCCAACTCGGTCGCATGCTGGCCCTGGCGGGCACTCCGCTGGGGATGAACTTCGCTTTCCTGGACCCGGCGCCAGATGCCTGCGCCGCCGCCCTGGGTGAACACCTGCGCGCTGACTACAGCGACCCGGATCACCTGCGCCAACTGGCCGACGAAGTCGATCTGGTGACGTTCGAGTTTGAAAGCGTCCCGGCCGAAACCGTGGCCTTCCTGTCGCAGTTCGTACCGGTGTACCCGAGCGCTGAAGCCTTGCGCATCGCCCGGGACCGCTGGTTCGAGAAGAGTATGTTCAAGGACTTGGGCATCCCCACCCCGGCCTTCGCCGACATCCAGTCCCAGGCAGACCTGGACGCCGCTGTCGCCAGCATCGGCCTGCCGGCCGTGTTGAAAACCCGCACCCTGGGTTACGACGGCAAGGGCCAGAAAGTGCTGCGTACCGCCGCCGATGTGGTTGGCACCTTCGCTGAGCTGGGCAGCGTCGGCTGCCTGCTGGAAGGCTTTGTGCCATTCACCGGTGAAGTATCGCTGATCGCCGTGCGTGCCCGTGATGGTGAGACGCGCTTTTACCCGCTGGTGCACAACACCCACGACAGCGGCATCCTCAAGCTGTCCGTGGCCAGCACCGACCACCCACTGCAGGCCCTGGCCGAAGATTATTCCAGCCGCGTGCTCAAGCAACTGGATTACGTCGGCGTGATGGCGTTCGAGTTCTTTGAAGTCGACGGCGGCCTCAAGGCCAACGAAATCGCCCCGCGTGTTCACAACTCCGGGCACTGGACCACCGAAGGCGCCGAGTGCAGCCAGTTCGAAAACCACCTGCGGGCGGTGGCGGGCTTGCCGTTGGGCTCCACGGCCAAGGTCGGCGAGAGCGCCATGCTCAACTTCATCGGCGTAGTCCCGCCGGTTGAGCGGGTGATTGCCATCGATGACTGCCACCTGCATCACTACGGCAAGGCGTTCAAGGCCGGGCGCAAGGTCGGGCATGCAAACCTGCGCTGCAAGGATCGCGCAACGCTGCAGGCGCAGATCCTCAAGGTCGAAGCGCTGATCGCCGAGTAATAAGCCGGGAGTCGGCGGGAACCATTGGTCACCGTCGTCTCTCTGATTGCAGGATGATAAAGCCTGACTAGGCTTTGTCATGACTCACATTCAATCAGAGGGAAATGCCATGGGTATCATTGGAACCATCTTTATCGGCTTGATCGTTGGCCTGCTGGCGCGTTTCCTCAAGCCGGGTGACGACAGCATGGGCTGGATCATGACCATTCTGCTGGGTATCGCCGGCTCCCTGGCCGCGACCTATGGCGGCCAGGCACTGGGGATCTACCAGGCAGGCCAGGGCGCGGGCTTCATCGGCGCGCTGGTAGGTGCCATCGTGTTGCTGGTGATCTACGGCCTGATCAAAAAGAAGTAATCAGCCGACAAAGTCCTCTGCGCTGCGCAGGCGCAGAGGGCTAGAATGCTCGGCACTTGTATTTGCCGAGCCTCTCCATGCGCCGTCTATTCTTCACTCTCCTCCTGCTGGGCTCTGGCCTGGCGCACGCTGGCGAACTGCCGGAAACCGACTGGCTCGACCTGATGCCGCTTTCGGACCAGAAAGCCCTCGAAGCCATGCCCGAGATCGACCATAACTCCCCCGAAGCCCAAGGCACGTTCACTGAAAAAGGTGGCTTGAAGCAGAGCAAAGGCTTGCCCGCGGTGATGTATTCCACCAAGACCGTAGCGGCCATGAACGGCAAGAATATCCGCATTGGTGGGTATCCGGTGCCGTTGGAAACCGATGCCAAAGGCCGCAGCACGCTGTTCTTCCTGGTGCCGTATCCGGGCGCCTGCATCCATGTGCCGCCACCGCCGCCTAACCAACTGGTGCTGGTGCGGTATCCCAAGGGGTTGAAGCTGGATGATATCTACACGCCGCTGTGGGTCACGGGCATGTTGAAGGTGGAGAAGGTCAACAATGACTTGGCCGATGCAGCGTATGCGCTGGAGGCGGGGAAGGTGCGGGTGGTGAAGGAGTCCGATCTCTAACTGGCGCTACCAATCCCTGTGGGAGCTGGCTTGATCTGCGATGCAGGCGACTCGGTGTGTCAGTTGCACTGAGGCGATGCTATCGCAGGCAAGCCAGCTCCCACATTCTGACTGGGTTTACAAAGTGATATTGGTGATACGAACGCCCAAGGTGTGGCTTTTACCGGGGGCCAGGCTTACCACATCATCCAACACATTCGCCGTCTCGATGCACAACATGCCCTGCCAGCCGTCATCGGCCATGTCATCAAGCGCTTTGGCTCGTTCGGTCCACGGGTTCCAGATCACGGTGGACTTCGAGCCTTCGCTGATGAGTTGGACGCGGCGCTGCCAGTCTTTATCGACAATGCTCAACTGCGCCGGTGTATCCAGGTAGATACGATCAGTTTCGCCAGTGAAGTGCAGCAAGCCGGATTGCTGCTTCTCGGTCCACCCATCAGCAGTATCGATATAGGCCAAGCCATCCACCCCCTCGACCTGCACGTTGCGCACGTCGCTCACAGCGAAGTAGGTGTGCAGTGCCTGGCTGAAGGTCACGGTGTCGGTGCCACGGTTGTGGCTGGTGAGGCGGATATGCAGTTGCTCGTCCAGCAGCAGGCTCAGCGTCAAGTCAACCTGATGGGGCCAGCCGGGAAAGCCGTTCGCAGGAGTCGGCAGCACCAGCTCGATACGCAGGGCTTCACCTTCGATTGCCGTCCCGGCCAACTCCCAGAGCGCGGTGCGCACAAAGCCGTGGGCGCCGGCAGGCTGATCGCTTTGGCGCATGGCTTTTACGCTCTGCGGGTTACGGTCGAAAACACCAAACCACGGCCAGCACACCGGCACGCCGGTACGGATGCCTTTGCCCCGCTTGAACACCGCCGCGGGGTTCGGCCATATCAGTGGCTGTTCGCCCTCGCGCTGGTAACTGAAGATATGCGCACCCTGTTGGGCCACCATCAGCTCGGCGCCGTTGTGGCGGATGCGCCAGCAGTCCAGCTCGTCGATTTTCATCGTCTCAACGTGGGGCGTAGGCATAACAAAGCTCTCTCAAGTGGCAGGCAATGGGGCAATTGACCGTTAAAACCCGGCGAGGTTTAACGCGCCCGTGACGGTACCGAACGGGTGCGACCGCTGCCGTCGATGGCGACGAACACAAATACCGCTTCGGTGACCTTGCGCCATTCGCTGGACAGCGGGTCATCGCTCCACACTTCGACCATCATCTGGATCGAGCTGCGGCCAATTTCCAGAGCCTGGGTATAGAAGGAAAGCTGTGCACCCACGGCTACCGGTACCAGGAAGGCCATGCGATCAATGGCGACGGTGGCTACGCGCCCGCCGGCGACCTTGCTGGCCATTGCCGTGCCTGCCAGGTCCATCTGCGCGACCAGCCAGCCGCCGAAGATATCGCCAAAACCATTGGTTTCACGCGGCAGTGCAGTGATTTGCAGGGCGAGATCGCCTTGCGGGATAGGATCTTCTTGTTCGAGTTCGATCATGCCGGGGGTGCCTCTGACCCGTGACTCTTTGACTATGTAATCGGTGAGTAGCCGTCTTGGAAAAACGATTCAGCCCCGAACATACTACGTTCGTCACGTTTTTCGAAAGGCGTCTGAAGGGAAACTCTGCGAAATCGGCTGGCCGGTGCCAACGACGTTTTCGCGCAACTTCCACTGATAGATAGGTGCACGGCTGGGAGTATATCGGTCGATAGCCTGCGCGACGACTCTCCTGGCTCCATTTTGTACATCTACGTGGGCTTCTTTACAGGCGTCAAAAAAATGGCCAAACCAGTCATGCAACTTGAGGGGTTTGACCATTGTTTCTTTTTAACGCTGCCGTTCAGTATCTGAGGGCGTTTTGGGACCTGACAGTAATTCGAGAGGGAATAAGCCGGCTTGGCAAGTGGGGGTTGCTTGCGAATCGATGCTGACGCGGGGCAGGTGTTTGGACTGTGCTTTTCCGGGCAATTTGCTATCGTGCCGGACCTGCCAGGCCATACCAGCGCTGTTGCGGATTCCTGATCTGACTAATAAGAGAAGCCTTGCCATGACCACAGTGCCTTCAAGCATTGCGCCGCCCGCACGACCGCTTAACCGCAACGACTACAAAACCCTGTCGCTGTCTGCCTTGGGCGGGGCGCTGGAGTTCTACGACTTCATCATCTTCGTGTTTTTCGCCACCGTGGTCGGGAAACTGTTCTTCCCCGTCGACATGCCCGAATGGTTGCGCATGATGCAGACCTTCGGCATCTTCGCCGCCGGCTACCTGGCCCGCCCGCTGGGCGGCATCATCATGGCGCACTTTGGTGACCTGCTGGGGCGCAAGAAGATGTTCACCCTGAGCATCTTCATGATGGCCGTGCCGACCCTCATCATGGGCTTGCTGCCGACTTATGCGCAGATCGGCCTATGGGCGCCGGTCCTGTTGCTGCTGATGCGCATCATCCAGGGCGCTGCAATTGGTGGCGAAGTGCCCGGCGCCTGGGTGTTTGTGTCCGAACACGTCCCGCCGCGCCACATCGGCTACGCCTGCGGCACCCTGACCAGCGGCCTCACTGCGGGTATTTTGCTGGGTTCGCTGGTGGCTACCGCCATCAATACGGCCTATACCCCGGAGCAGGTCTCCGATTACGCCTGGCGAATCCCGTTCCTGCTCGGCGGTGTATTCGGCTTGCTGGCGGTGTATCTGCGCCGCTGGCTGCATGAAACGCCGATCTTCGCTGAAATGCAGCAACGCAAGAGCCTGGCCGCTGAGCTGCCGTTGCGCGCAGTGCTGCGTGACCATCGTGGCGCCATTGTGCTGTCGATGCTGCTGACCTGGCTGCTCTCGGCCGGTGTCGTGGTGGTCATTCTCATGACCCCGACCGTGTTGCAAACGGTCTATCACTTCAACCCTACGGTTGCCCTGCAGGCCAACAGCCTGGCCATCGTGACCCTGAGCTTCGGTTGCATTGTCTCGGGTGCCTTGGCTGACCGTTTTGGCGCCGGTCGCGTGCTGGTTACCGGTTGCGCGCTGCTGCTCGCAACGTCCTGGACGCTCTATCACAGCCTCATGGCCCACCCGGACTGGCTGTTCCCGCTGTACGCCCTGACCGGCCTGTTTGTCGGCACCATTGGTGTGGTGCCCTACGTGATGGTCAAGGCCTTCCCGCCGGTGGTGCGTTTCAGCGGGCTGTCGTTCTCCTACAACGTCGCCTATGCCGTGTTTGGTGGGTTGACGCCATTGGTGGTGTCGCTGCTGATGAAGGAGAGCCCGATGGGCCCGGCTTACTATGTAGCCGTCTTGTGTGTGATGGGGATGTTGGTGGGTGGGTATCTGTGGAAACGCGGCCGCTGAAACCAATTTGATCTAATGTGGCGAGGCGTTCATTCAACGTCTCGCTCCTCATCAGCCTTTGCTTCCCGATAGTGGCCTTTCATCTAATTGTCATATTTCAGACATAGAGTGTTCACACGGCCTCCCGATACTTGGCCCCGATCCAATTATCCCTATCTGCTAGGAGCAAGGCATGAAACTGAAACGTTTGATGGCGGCAATGACTTTTGTCGCTGCTGGCGTTGCGACCGCCAACGCGGTGGCCGCTGGTGTTGATCCGGCAATCCCGGCGTACGTCAAGACCACTGGTGTGTCGGGTAACTTGTCCAGCGTCGGCTCCGACACCCTGGCTAACCTGATGACTTTGTGGGCTGAGGGTTACAAAAAGGAATACCCGAACGTCAACATCCAGATTCAAGCTGCCGGCTCCGCCACCGCGCCACCTGCGCTGACTGAAGGCACCTCCAACCTGGGCCCGATGAGCCGCAAGATGAAGGACACCGAACTGGCGGCCTTCGAGCAGAAGTACGGCTACAAGCCAACCGCTATCCCGGTTGCCGTGGACGCCTTGGCGGTGTTCGTGCACAAGGACAACCCGATCCAGCACCTGACCATGGAGCAAGTCGACGCGATCTTCTCCTCGACTCGCCTGTGCGGCGCCAAAGCTGACGTTAAAACCTGGGGCGACCTGGGTGTGACCGGCGACCTGGCCAACAAGCCAGTGCAATTGTTCGGTCGCAACTCGGTATCCGGCACCTACGGCTACTTCAAGGAAGAAGCCCTGTGCAAAGGCGACTACAAGCCTAACGTGAACGAACAACCTGGCTCGGCTTCGGTCGTGCAGTCGATCAGCTCCTCGCTGAACGGCATCGGTTACTCGGGCATCGGCTACAAGACCGCCAGCGTGAAGACCGTGGCCCTGGCCAAGAAAGGCAGCACTGACTTCATCGAAGACAGCGAAGAAAACGCCCTGAACGGCAAATACCCGCTGTCGCGCTTCCTCTACGTGTATGTCAACAAAGCCCCGAACAAGCCTCTGGCCCCGCTGGAAGCCGAGTTCGTGAAACTGGTGCTGTCCAAGCAGGGCCAGGAAGTTGTCGTCAAGGACGGCTACATCCCACTGCCTGCCAAAGTGGCCGCCAAGGCCTTGGCTGAGCTGGGTCTGAAAGAAGGCAACTAAGCCTGCGATACCTGATGTAGACGCATGCTTTTCTGTGGGAGCGGGCTTGCCCGCGATGCTGGCGACGCGGTTTAGCGTTGAAATCGTGTTGATGCCATCGCGGGCAAGCCCGCTCCCACATAAGCAGTCTGCATCCCTAATTTTTAATCCGCTGCCAGCCCTGCTTCGCGGCGGATTTGTTGCGTCACTGCACTGTCATCTTTCTGTCATACAGGATCGCTAGGGTGTGCGCATGAATGATCTGGCCAATTCCACCATGACGACAACTTCTCCCCCCAAGCGCATTGATTTCAATACGCCTGAGCTGCAACGCAAGCGCCGCATTCGCGCGCTCAAGGATCGCCTGACCCGCTGGTATGTGCTGGTCGGTGGCCTCGCCGTCCTTGGCGCCATCACCTTGATCTTCTTCTTCCTCGCCTACGTCGTTGCACCTCTGTTCCAGGGCGCCTCGTTGACCAAGGAAGACGCGCTGACCCCCGCCTGGATGCAGGACGCCGGCAAGCCGTTGATGATCTCCCTTGAAGAACAGAACCAGGTCGCCATGCGGGTTTCCGACAAGGGCCAGGCGCTGTTCTTTGAAGTGGACTCCGGCGCTGAGCTCAAGCGTGTCGACTTGCCGCTTCCGGCCGGTGCCAGCGTTGCTTCTATTGGTGAAGACCAGCCGGGCAGCCCGCTGGTTATCCTTGGTTTGTCCAATGGCCAGTCCCTGGTGTTCCGCCACACCTATAAAGTGTCGTACCCGGACGGCAAGAAGACCATCACCCCGGCGATTGAATACCCTTACGGCGAAACGCCGATCGTGTTGGATGAGGCCGGTCGCCCACTGGAGCATGTCGCCCTCAACGCCACTGACTCCACCTTGGTGGTGGCCGGTTCGGCGGGTTCGTACCTGAACGTGCTGTCGTTGAGCCGCGAGGAAAACATGATGACCGGTGAAGTCACCAGCGAGCAGAAGCGCATCGAGCTGCCGCAGATGACCGAACCGGTGAAAGCCATCTTTGTCGACCCACGCCAGCAATGGCTTTACGTGATCAACGGTCGCGCCCTGGCCGATGTGTTCAGCCTGCGCGACAACAGCCTCAACGGTCGCTACAAACTCCTGGAAGACGGCGCAGCCGAAGTCACCGCCAGCACTCAGTTGGTGGGCGGTATCTCGCTGATCGTCGGCAACTCCAAGGGCGGCCTGGCCCAGTGGTTCATGGCCCGCGACCCGGATGGCGAGCAACGCCTGAAACAGATCCGCACCTTCCAGATGGGCACTGCGCCCATTGTCGAAATCAGTGCTGAAGAGCGCCGCAAAGGCTTCACCGCGCTCGATGCCGCTGGCCAGTTCGGCGTTTTCCACAGCACCGCTCACCGCACCCTGCTGGTCGACCCGGTGGTCGACGGCCAGGGCCTGTTCGGTATGTCGCCACGGGCCAACCGCGTAATCGTCGAGGCCGGCGGCAAGCTGCAACCGCTGTTGCTCGACAACCCGCACCCGGAAGTCTCGTGGAGCGCGTTGTGGAGCAAGGTCTGGTACGAGAACTACGACGAGCCTAAATACGTCTGGCAGTCCACCGCCGCCAACACCGACTTCGAACCCAAGATGAGCCTGGCCCCGCTGACCTTCGGCACGTTGAAGGCTGCGTTCTACGCCATGCTGCTGGCCGCGCCACTGGCGGTTGCGGCGGCGATCTACACCGCGTACTTCATGGCCCCGAGCCTGCGCCGCAAGGTCAAACCGGTGATCGAACTGATGGAAGCCATGCCGACCGTGATCCTCGGCTTCTTCGCCGGCCTGTTCCTGGCGCCGTACGTGGAAGGGCACTTGCCGGGCATTTTCAGCCTGCTGATGCTATTGCCGATCGGCATCCTGGTCGCCGGTTTTGTCTTCAGTCGCTTGCCCGAGTCGATTCGCCTGCGGGTGCCAGACGGCTGGGAAAGCGCGATCCTGATCCCGGTGATCCTGCTGGTGGGCTGGCTCTCGCTGTACATGAGCCCGTACCTGGAAACCTGGTTCTTTGGCGGCGACATGCGCATGTGGATCTCCCATGACCTGGGGATCACCTACGACCAGCGCAACGCCCTGGTGGTTGGCCTGGCCATGGGTTTTGCGGTGATCCCGAACATCTACTCGATCGCCGAAGACGCCGTGTTCAGTGTGCCACGCGGCCTGACCCTGGGCTCCCTGGCCCTGGGCGCCACGCCGTGGCAGACCATGACCCGCGTGGTCATCCTCACCGCCAGCCCGGGCATCTTCTCTGCACTGATGATCGGCATGGGCCGTGCTGTGGGCGAGACCATGATCGTGCTGATGGCCACCGGTAACACCCCGGTGATGGAGATGAACCTGTTCGAGGGCTTGCGCACTCTGGCGGCCAACGTCGCGGTGGAAATGCCCGAGTCGGAAGTCGGTGGCAGTCACTACCGCGTGCTGTTCCTCTCGGCACTGGTACTGCTGCTGTTCACGTTCATCATGAACACCCTCGCCGAACTGATTCGTCAGCGTCTGCGCAAGAAATACTCGTCGCTTTAAGAAAGGTAGAAGTCTGTGAAACAGAACTCCCTGAATGGATGGTTCAAGAGCGGCGCCCCAGGCGTCTGGATCAGCGGTGGCGCGGTGTCCATCGCGGTCATCATGACCATTGGTTTGCTGGCTGTGATTGCGGTGCGGGGCCTGGGCCATTTCTGGCCGGCCGACCTGATCCAGGCCAACTACAACGTGCCGGGCCAGGCCAACCATATCGTCATCGGCGAAGTGGTGCAGAAAGAAGAAGTGCCGCGTGAGCGCCTGAAAAGCGCGGGCCTGCCGGTGCCGGACCAAGGCCCGGAATTCATGACCCGTGAGCTGATCAAGGTCGGCAACCGCGACCTGAACGGCAACGACTTCACCTGGATCGTCGGCGAATGGTTGAAGGACCAGACCAAGCCGGCCAACCTGATGGCCATTGAGCGTCGTGAGTGGGGCAACTTCTACGGCACCCTGGTCAACGTCAAGCAGGACGGCAAGGTCATCGCTGAAGGCGAGGCCGCATGGCCAGAGCTGCAAGCTCGCGTGGACCGTGTCAACAAGCTCGCCGCCCAGCTCAAGACCCTGGAAAAAACCGATATCGGTGCGATCAACGCCGGCCTGGAACGCATCCGCCTGCACGGGCGCAAACTGGAACTGGAAGGCAAGCTCGACGCCGCCGCCCAGGCCGATATGGACGCCGACCGCGCCGAACTCAACGCCCGCTATCAAGATATCGAAGCGCGCCTGGCCGACCTGCACGCCCAGTTCAACCGCGACGCCCTGACCGCCCGCGACGGCAACGGCAAGGAAGTGGAGATCGGCATCGGCAAGGTGGTGCACGCCTACCAGCCTAACGCCATGGGCACCCTGACCAAGATCGGCTTCTACTTCAGCAAGGTCTGGGAGTTTCTCAGCGATGACCCACGGGAAGCCAACACCGAAGGCGGGATTTTCCCGGCCATCTTCGGCACCGTGATGATGACCCTGATCATGGCGATGATCGTGACCCCGTTTGGCGTGCTGGCGGCCGTGTACCTGCGTGAGTACGCCAAGCAGAACACTCTGACGCGGATCATCCGTATCGCCGTGAACAACCTGGCGGGCGTACCGGCCATTGTCTACGGCGTATTCGGCCTGGGCTTCTTCGTCTATGTATTGGGTGGTTCGGTTGACCGCCTGTTCTTCGCCGAAGCCCTGCCGGCGCCGACCTTCGGTACTCCGGGCCTGCTCTGGGCCTCGCTGACCCTGGCGCTGCTGGCGGTGCCGGTGGTGATCGTGGCCACCGAAGAAGGCCTCGCGAGGATTCCTCGCACGGTGCGTGAAGGCTCCCTGGCACTGGGCGCGACCAAGGCGGAAACGCTGTGGAAGATCGTGCTGCCGATGGCCAGCCCGGCCATGATGACCGGCATGATCCTCGCCGTGGCCCGCGCCGCCGGCGAAGTGGCGCCGCTGATGCTGGTGGGCGTAGTGAAGCTGGCGCCGTCGCTGCCGCTAGACGGCAACTATCCGTACCTGCACCTGGACCAGAAGATCATGCACCTGGGCTTCCATATCTATGACGTCGGCTTCCAGAGCCCCAACGTCGAAGCCGCACGGCCGCTGGTGTACGCCACCGCGTTGCTGCTGGTGCTGGTGATCGCCACGCTCAACCTGTCGGCGGTGTGGATCCGTAACCACCTGCGCGAAAAATACAAGGCGCTGGACAGCTAACACGGCCCCCTGTGGGAGCTGGCTTGCCTGCGATGCAGACGACGCGGTGTATCAGTAAGACCGCAGTGATGCCATCGCAGGCAAGCCAGCTCCCACAGACACAGAATTTGAGTAAGCCGCCCCGGCGGTTCAACGAAACGAATTGGTAGCACAGGGAGCATCCCATGCAACACGAAAACCAACCTCACGGCATCAACATGTCTGCCCTGGGTCGCGACAAACAGAGCCTGAGCCTGGCCCAGGAAACCGTGGCCATCGAAGTCCCGGGCCTGAGCCTGTACTACGGCGAAAAACAAGCGCTGTTCGACGTCAGCATGAACATCCCCAAGCAGCGCGTGACCGCCTTTATCGGCCCGTCCGGCTGCGGCAAGTCGACATTACTGCGCACGTTCAACCGTATGAATGACCTGGTGGACGGTTGCCGTGTGGAAGGTGCGATCAATCTCTACGGCACCAATATTTACCGCAAGGGTGAAGACGTGGCCGAGTTGCGACGCCGGGTGGGGATGGTGTTCCAGAAGCCCAACCCGTTCCCCAAGACCATTTATGAAAACGTGGTCTATGGCCTGCGCATCCAGGGCATCAACAAGAAGCGCGTCCTCGACGAAGCGGTTGAATGGGCTCTCAAGGGCGCCGCGTTGTGGGACGAGGTCAAGGACCGTCTGCACGAGTCGGCACTTGGCTTGTCCGGCGGCCAGCAGCAGCGTCTGGTGATCGCCCGTACCATCGCCGTAGAGCCGGAAGTGCTGCTGCTCGACGAACCGTGCTCGGCGCTCGACCCGATCTCGACCTTGAAAGTCGAAGAGCTGATCTACGAGCTCAAGTCCAAGTTCACCATCGTTATCGTGACCCACAACATGCAACAGGCGGCGCGGGTTTCGGACTACACCGCGTTCATGTACATGGGCAAGCTGGTGGAGTTCGGCGATACCGATACCCTGTTCACCAATCCGGCGAAGAAGCAGACCGAAGACTACATCACCGGTCGCTACGGCTAGGAAGCTGTGGTTCTGATTGCACTGACGCTGCGGTTCTCCGCACCTTACCGGACGCTCCAAGGACGCCAACATGATTAGCAAAGAAGGCCTTACCCATCACATCTCCGCGCAGTTCAACGCCGAGCTTGAGGAAGTGCGCAGCCACCTCCTGGCGATGGGCGGGCTGGTGGAGAAGCAAGTCAACGATGCCGTCACCGCGCTGATCGAGGCCGACTCGGGCCTGGCCCAGCAGGTGCGCGAGATCGATGACCAGATCAACCAGATGGAACGCAATATCGATGAAGAGTGCCTGCGCATTCTTGCCCGTCGCCAGCCGGCGGCCTCGGACCTGCGTTTGATCATCAGCATCTCCAAGTCGGTGATTGACCTGGAGCGCATTGGCGACGAAGCCACCAAGATCGCCCGCCGTGCCATCCAACTGTGCGAAGAAGGTGAAGCGCCACGCGGTTACGTGGAAGTGCGACATATCGGCGACCAGGTGCGCAACATGGTGCGCGATGCCCTCGACGCGTTTGCGCGTTTCGATGCAGACCTGGCGTTGTCGGTGGCTCAGTACGACAAGGTCATCGACCGCGAGTACAAGACCGCCTTGCGTGAGCTGGCCACCTACATGATGGAAGATCCACGCTCTATCTCGCGGGTCTTGAGCATTATCTGGGTGCTGCGCTCCCTGGAGCGGATCGGCGATCACGCGCGTAATATCTCGGAACTGGTGATCTACCTGGTGCGCGGCACCGACGTTCGGCACATGGGCCTCAAGCGCATGAAGGCCGAAGTTGAAGGCTCCGCCGATCAAACGCCTAATGTTCCAGGCGAACCTGACGATAAGTAAGGTTGCCCGTGAAATTAACGCCCGGCCATTGGCCGGGCGTTTTCGTTTGTGGCAGCTGAATTTTTTGCGCGGGCGGCGAATAAAGTCCGAACGTGACTGCAAGGTTTTGGCAAAATGCCATCAGTCAGGCGTACTGCCAGCCGAGGTTTTTATAGGATGAAGGGTCGATGAGCAAAGTCAGTGTATTGGTGGTGGATGACGCCTCGTTTATTCGCGACCTGGTGAAGAAGTGCCTGCGCAATTACTTCCCCGGAATCAAGATCGAAGATGCGGTGAACGGCAAAAAGGCGCAATCCATCCTGATGCGCGAAACCTTCGACCTGGTGCTGTGTGACTGGGAAATGCCTGAGATGTCCGGTCTTGAGCTCTTGACCTGGTGCCGCGAGCAAGCGCATCTGAAGGCCATGCCGTTCGTGATGGTGACCAGCCGTGGCGATAAGGAAAACGTGGTTCAGGCGATCCAGGCCGGCGTTTCCGGCTATGTCAGCAAACCGTTCACCAACGAGCAACTGCTCAACAAGGTCAAGCAGGCCCTGCACAAGATCGGCCGCCTCGACGCACTGATCGCCAGCGCGCCGACCAAGATGAACTCGGCCTTCGGCAACGACTCCCTGAGCGCCCTGACCGGCGGCAGACCCGAAGCGGTCAAGCCGGCCCCGGTGGCGGCACCCAGTAAAGGTCTGCTCAACACCCCACCCGTGAAGGCCCCAGCAGCGGCGCCGGCTGGCAGTCGCGGTCAGGGCCAGTTGCGCCTCGCAAGCGGCACTCAGCAATGCGTGATCAAGGCCCTGAGCATCAAGGAAGCGTTGCTGGTGGTAAAGCGCGGCGACGTCCTGCCTCAGGTACTGGAAAGCGCCGTGCTCGACCTTGAGCAGGGCGACAACGCCGAAGTCGCACGCCTCAACGGCTACCTGCATGCCATCGTCGCCTACGAGCCCAAGCCCGACAGCGACTGGTTGCAACTGACCTTCCGTTTTATCGACCAGGACGCGCAGAAGCTGGACTACATCTCACGCCTGATTGCCCGCGGCACGGCGCAGAAGCATTTTGTGCCGGGTGCCTGATGGCCTGAATCAAGCAACCGACCGGTTGTCTGATTCCTGCTAGATGGCTTGATTTATATCTGTTCCGATATAGGCTCTCGATAACGCTTCAGTGTTGTCGAGCCTTTGCTATGCCTTGAAACAAAGCTGCACCGCCTTTGGTTGAGTCGTCGATTACGCTTTTTCTTTCCAGGAAAGGAGAAGTCAATGCCAAGGCACAAGGATGTGGTGTTTCTAGGAAGCTCGCTCAAGGATCTCAAGGATTTTCCTCTCGACGCCCGAAGGGCAGCCGGTTTTCAGTTGGATCTGTTGCAACAGGGTGAGCAGCCCTTCGATTGCAAGCCGATGAAAACGATCGGAAGGGGCGTCAATGAGATTCGGATCACTGAAGAGTCGGGAGCGTTTCGAGTGTTCTACGTGGTCAATCGGCCTGAAGCTGTCTATGTGCTGCACGCGTTGCGCAAGACCACACGGAAAACCGAAGGGCGGGATATCGAATTGGCGCGTGCCAGATTGCAGGAATTAGGTTAAGCCCATGACAAATCAAAAGTTACATACCGAACGTTTCAACTCTGTGTGGGATGCTCTGGAGGACACGCCAGCGCAAGCCGCCAATATGCGCCTACGCTCAAAGCTGCTGTTGGAGTTGTGCAACACCATTCGTAGCTGGGAGCTGTCCCAGAAGGATGCGGCGCTAAGGCTGGGTATCAGCCAGCCTCGCCTGAACGACGTACTTAACGGCAAGATCGACAAGTGTTCTCTTGATGCGTTAGTCAATCTGTCGGCCGCGGCGCAGATGAATGTGGATATCTGTTTCAACGCGCTGCCTGCGTGACGATCGTTTAGGTCGTCACGACGCTTGGGATATTGCCCAATTTTGCATTGGGCAATCGAAGGTCAGTCCAGCAGCAAGACCTTGGCCAGTACTATCTTGGGCCCTTTCATCTTCTTGATGATGATCCGCAAGCCTTCCACTTCCAGCACTTCCTCTTCTTCCGGCACGCGCTTGAGGGTGTCGTAGATCAGGCCGGCCAGGGTTTCGGCTTCGATGTGGTCCAGGTCGACGCCCAGCAGGCGTTCGACTTTGAACAACGGCGTGTCGCCACGTACCAGCAATTTGCCGGGCTGGTAGGCGAGGATGCCGCGCTCGGCCTTGCGGTGTTCATCCTGGATATCGCCCACCAGTACTTCCAGCACGTCTTCCATGGTCAGGTAGCCGATGATCTTGCCGTCGGCTTCCTCCACCAGGGCGAAGTGCGCGCCGCCTTTGCGGAACTGCTCCAGCAGTTGCGACAACGGCATGTGCCGCGAGACGCGTTCCAGCGGGCGGGTCAGTTCGGCCAGGTTGAAGGATTCGGGAATATGGTCCAGGGCGGCCAGTTCCAGCAGCAGATCCTTGATGTGCAACAGGCCCACGAACTCATTGCGCACCGCGTCATACACCGGGTACCGGCTGAATTTGTGGCGACGGAACAGCGCAAGAATCTCTTTGAGCGGGGCGTTGAAGTCCAGGGTCACCAGGTCTTCCCGGGAGTTGGCCCAGTCCACCACTTCCAGTTCGCCCATTTCCACCGCAGAGGCCAGTACGCGCATACCTTGGTCGCTCGGGTCCTGGCCACGGCTGGAGTGCAGGATCAGTTTGAGCTCTTCGCGGCTGTAATGGTGCTCATGGTGGGGGCCAGGCTCGCCTTGGCCGGCGATGCGCAGGATGGCGTTGGCGCTGGCGTTGAGCAGGTAGATGGCCGGGTACATCGCCCAGTAGAACAGGTACAGCGGCACTGCCGTCCATAGCGACAGCAGCTCGGGCTTGCGAATCGCCCAGGACTTGGGCGCCAGCTCACCGACCACGATGTGCAGGTAGGAAATCACGAAGAAGGCGGCAAAGAACGACACGCCCTTGATCACTTCCGGCGACTGCACGCCGATTGCGCCCAGCATTGGCTCGAGGATGTGCGCAAAGGCCGGTTCACCGACCCAGCCCAGGCCCAGGGACGCCAGGGTGATACCCAGCTGACAGGCCGACAGGTAGGCGTCGAGCTGGCTGTGTACGGTACGCAGGATCTGCCCGCGCCAGCCGTTTTTGTGGGCGATGGCCTCGACCCGCGTGGCGCGCAGTTTGACCATGGCAAATTCCGCCGCAACAAAGAAACCGTTGAGCAGTACCAGGATCAGTGCAAAAAGAATCATGCCGAAATCGGCGAAGAGTGTAGCGAGGGTAATGCCAGGGGAAGGGTCCATGATGGGGTTTTGCAGGTTCCGTGTGTTCAATAAGGGATGACAGGTGAGCCTGAAAGGCAGGCGCAAGTCGGCCAATGTAGCGGCTGACGGGGCGCTTGCCTAGTGCCCGCTGCCGGGCGGGGCAAGGAACCTGTTCTCCAAAAGCATACAAATCCAATGTGGGAGGGGGCTTGCCCCCTCCCACATTTAGATTTGTGCTGTATTTGAGTTATTCATCATTGTCGATCACTGGCGAACGCGTTACCTGCGTTGTCGGAAAATGGCAGGTAAACGTACTGCCATGCCCCAGCACGCTGCTGATTTCCAGGCGCGCCCGATGGCGCAACAACACATGCTTGACGATCGCCAGGCCGAGCCCCGTGCCGCCGGTGTTGGAGTTGCGGCTGGAGTCAACGCGGTAGAAACGTTCGGTGAGGCGCGGCAGATGCTTGGCGTCGATGCCGATACCCGAGTCCTGCACGCTCAGGTGCGCGCCCTGTTCGTCGGCCCACCAGCGAATACGGATATTGCCCTTGTCCTGGGTGTACTTCACCGCGTTGAACACCAAATTGGAGAACGCGCTGCGTAACTCGCCCTCACTGCCCTTGAGCAGCACCGTCGGGTCGGCTTCCAGGGTGATCTGCTGGCCGCGTTCGCCGGAGAGCGCCTGGGCGTCATTCTTGATGGTGTGCAGCAGGCTTTGCACTGCCACCGGGTGGTTATCCGAAGGGTAATCGGTGGCTTCAAGCTTGGCCAAAAGCAGCAAGTCGTTGAGCAGGGTCTGCATCCGCGAGCCTTGCTGCTGCATCTGCTGCAGGGCGCGGCTCCAGCGCGGGTTGATCTCGTCGACGTTGTCCAGCAGCGTCTCCAGGTAGCCGCAGATCACCGTCAGCGGTGTGCGAAGCTCGTGGGAGACGTTGGCGACGAAGTCCTTGCGCATCTGTTCAAGCTGATGGATGCGGGTCACATCACGCACCAGCATCAAGTGCTCATTGTTGCCATAGCGCGTCAGGTACAGCTGGATGCGTACGCGGTCGTTGGTGGGCGACGGGATTTCCAGGGCTTCTTCGTAGTTGTCCTGCTCGAAGTATTCCTTGAAGCGCGGGTGGCGCACCAGGTTGGTCACCGGCTGGCCGCTGTCTTGTGGCGTCTTGAGACCCAGCAGGGTTTCGGCGGCGCGGTTCCACCATTCCAGGTTGCCGTCGCTGTCGAGCATGATCACGGCGTCCTTGAGCGCCGCGGTGGATTCCTGCACCCGGTCGATCACCGCTTGCAGGCGCCCGCGTACCCGTTGGTCGCGGCGTTGCAGGTGGTAGATGCTGTCGAACACCTCACCCCACAGGCCATAGCCATCGGGCGGCGCCTCGTCGGGTTTGTGCTGGCGCAGCCATTCATGCAGGCGCAGCAATTGTTTGAGGGTCCAGCCCAGGTACAACGCGATGCCGGCGGCCAGGCTCCATCCGTAATAGCCACTGATCAGCCCGACCAGCAGGCAAGCAGTGATCAACAGAAGCATGTGGCGGATCAGGGTGCCATGCCAGTTCTGGTTCACTTAAACATGCGTCCTTGTCAGCTGTTAAGGGAGGAAGGGGCTGGCTCAGCTTTTGGTGGAAAACCGATAGCCGGTGCCGCGCACGGTTTGTACCAGATTCTCGTACGCGTCGCCCAAGGCTTTGCGCAAGCGGCGGATATGCACGTCCACGGTGCGCTCCTCCACATACACATTGCCGCCCCACACCTGGTCCAGCAATTGGCCGCGGGTGTAGGCGCGCTCCTGGTGGGTCATGAAGAATTGCAGCAATCGGTATTCGGTCGGGCCCATCTCGGCGGGCTTGCCGTCGATGGTCACGCGGTGGCTGATCGGGTCCAGAATCAGGCCGTCGACTTCGATCGGCGCTTCGCCATCGGTCGGGCCGGCACGGCGCAATACGGCTTTGAGGCGCGCCACCAGCTCCCGAGGGGAAAAAGGTTTGGTGATGTAGTCATCGGCGCCCACTTCCAGGCCCTGGATCTTGTTGTCCTCTTCACCCTTGGCGGTGAGCATGATGATCGGGATATCCCCGGTCAGTTCGTCCCGCTTGAGGCGTCGGGCCAACTCAATGCCGGAGGTGCCGGGCAGCATCCAGTCGAGCAGGATCAGGTCCGGTTTGCGGTCGACGATAATGGCGTGGGCCTGCTGGGAGTTTTCCGCCTCCAGGCAGTCATAGCCGGCCATTTCCAACGCAACGGCGATCATCTCGCGAATGGGCGCTTCGTCGTCAACAATCAGAATGCTCCTGCCAACCATGCTCAAAATCCTCTTGTCATTTAACTGTCTTGCGCCGCATTAGATAACGGAATTATTGCAGTCGTGTGACAGTAATTTAGTCGCTTGGGCAATTCAGGGCACTCTGGACTACCCTTTGGGTCCGAATCCTGACAACCACAAAAGGAAGGTTCCGATGACTTACAGCACGATTTCCTGGAAAGCCCTGCTGCTATCCGCAGCCTTGGCGCTGCCAGGCCTGGCGTTTGCGGCAGAGCCTGCGATGACTAAAGAAGGGATGTTGGTGGATCACAAGGGCATGACGCTCTACACCTTCGACAAGGACGCCGATGGCAAGTCAGTGTGCAAGGACCAGTGCGCGACCAACTGGCCGCCGTTGAAGGCCGAGTCCACCGACACCACGACTGGTGACGGTGATTGGACGGTGATCACCCGCGACGACCAGACAAGCCAGTGGGCCTACAAAGGCAAGCCTGTCTACACCTACAAGGACGACAAGAAAGCCGGTGACAAGACCGGGGATGGCAAGGGTGGCGCCTGGCACATCATCAAGCCTTAAGTCTGCGGTGCTGCTGAATCCATCGGGGGCAAGCCCCCTCCCACACTTGAATGTATTCACACATCAAAATGTGGGAGGGGGCTTGCCCCCGATGGCGTCAGTCCTGCACTACCGAACCGCGTAATCCACCACAATCCCGACAAAAATCGCCAACCCGGCCCAATGGTTATGCAAGAACGCCCTGAAGCACTTCATGCGGTCCCTGTCCCGCGTGTACCAGAACTCCCAGGCAAAACAGCCCGCCGCCGCCAGCAACCCCAGTTGGAACCAACCCCCCAGTTCAAACCGCGTGCCGGCCAGCAACAGGCACACCAGCGACAGCCCTTGCAGGGTCAGGATGATCACGCGATCAGCATCACCAAACAGAATGGCGGTGGATTTCACCCCGATCTTCAAGTCGTCATCACGGTCGGTCATGGCGTAATAGGTGTCGTAGCCCACGGTCCACAACAGGTTGGCGATATACAGCAACCACGCGGTAGCGGGCAGATGGCCGGTCTCGGCGGTAAACGCCATCGGCATGCCCCAGGAAAACGCCGCGCCCAGCACCACCTGCGGGTAGTAGGTGTAGCGCTTCATGAACGGGTAGCTGGCCGCCAGCGCCAGGCCGCCCAGGGATAGCAGGATAGTGCTGGCGTTAGTCAGCAGCACCAGCAGGAAGCTGATACCCATCAACACGGCAAAAAACACCAATGCCTCTTTCGAGCTGATCTTGCCGCTCACCAGTGGGCGTTGCTCGGTGCGCTTCACATGGCCATCGACCTTGCGGTCAGCCCAATCATTGATCACGCAGCCACCGGCGCGGGTCAGCACCACGCCCAACACGAAAATCACGATATTAAGCAGCGACGGCGAGCCCTTGCCGGCGATCCACAGTGCCCACAATGTCGGCCACAGCAACAGGTAGATGCCAATGGGCTTGTCCATGCGCGTCAACTGAATGAAATCCCAGGCCCTGGGGCTCAGGCGGTTCAAGGACTTGAGCAGACGTTGATACATCAGCAGTTCTCCGGATGGTCATGCAGCGCGTGCCAGAAACTCGGCAGGAAGACTTCTGCCACCAGCACGCTCAGCGCGCCGCGATCGAAGCGAGAGCGGCGCGCCCACAAACCGTCGGTCTGGTCCGCTGCCGGCAGGCATGGGCGAGGGTAATGGCACACTTCGATGGCCTGGCGGGTAAAGGCGCGGTCGCAGAACAACAGCTCCCCCAGCGAGCGACTGCCCAGCTCGTCCATGTGCAGCCCGTCGCCCTGCAAGGCACTGCGCGCCGCCACGCTGCGGGCAAACACCCACGGCTGGTCGTGCCCACGCAGGTACACCTCGCGCACCCAGCCGATGCTGGCCGGGGCCAGGCCCAGGGCGGCACATTCATCGTCGCGCAATGGCTGCCAGCCTTCGAACAGCGGCGTCACGCTGAAACCGTCGTTGGACAGCCCTGTCAGCCGTCGCGTCAGCGAGCCTTCGTCAAACAGCCAGTTGAGGGTCAAGGGCGTGGGCAAGGGACTCAGAAGGCTCTGGGTCAGCCATTGGCAAGCATCGGAAGGGGCGATTGAGTGCGGCACGGTGAGTCAGTATTGGCAGCAAAAGAGGCGGCGAGCTTACCATGGCACCCTGAACTTTTGCCGCGCCAAACCGGCCGTTTGCGTCGATCGTGCTTGCATCTGCCGGCCTCGATCAGTACAAAACGCCCTGAGCCGTGCGGCAACGCTGGATCCATCGACCGCCGGCCAACATGCCTGGACTTGAGGAAGCACGTAATGAAGAAGTGGCAATGTATCGTCTGTGGCTTGATCTACAACGAAGCGGACGGCTGGCCGGATGACGGAATAGCTCCGGGCACGCTGTGGCAAGACGTCCCGGAAGACTGGCTGTGCCCGGACTGCGGCGTGGGCAAAATGGATTTCGAAATGATCGAAATCGGCTAATTCTTGGTTTAAGACACGTACTACAAGGAGAAAGGAATGAACGCACCCGTCGTGATCATCGGCACAGGATTGGCCGGTTACAACGTAGCCCGGGAGTTTCGCAAGCTCGACAGCGAGACCCCATTGCTGCTGATCACCGCGGATGACGGGCGCTCCTACTCCAAGCCCATGCTCTCCACCGGCTTTGGCAAGAACAAGGAAGCCGATGGCCTGAGCATGGCCGAACCCGGCGCCATGGCCGAGCAGCTCAAGGCCGAAGTGCGCACCCATACACGTGTCAGCGGCATCGACGCAGGCCACAAGCGCCTGTGGATCGGCGAGGAAGCGGTGGCCTACCGCGACCTGGTCCTGGCCTGGGGCGCAGAAACCGTGCGCGTACCGGTTGAAGGCGATGGGGCTGAACTGATTTTTCCGATCAACGACCTGGAAGACTACGCGCGCTTTCGCGCCGCGGCTGCCGGCAAACGTCGCGTGTTGTTGCTTGGCGCTGGCCTGATCGGCTGCGAATTTGCCAACGACCTGATCCTCGGCGGCTATGAAATCGACCTGGTCGCACCCTGTGAGCAGGTCATGCCGACCCTGCTGCACCCGGCGGCTGCCGCAGCGGTGCAAGCCGGGCTGGAAGGCATCGGCGCGCGTTTCCACCTGGGCCCGGTGCTCAATCGCCTGCAACGCACGGCTGATGGCCTTGAGGCGCACCTGTCGGACGGTGATGTGATCCACTGTGACCTGGTGGTGTCCGCCATCGGCCTGCGTCCTCGTGTAGACCTGGCCGCCGCCGCCGGCCTGCAAATCAATCGCGGGATCATGGTGGACCGTCACCTCAAGACGTCCCACGCCAACATCTACGCCCTGGGCGACTGCGCCGAGGTCGACGGCTTGAACCTGCTGTACGTGATGCCACTGATGAGCTGCGCCCGTGCCCTGGCGCAAACCTTGGCCGGCAACGCCACGGCGGTGAGCTATGGGCCTATGCCGATCACCGTGAAAACCCCGGTCTGCCCGCTGGTGGTGTCACCTGCGCCACGGGGCACCGAAGGTGTGTGGAGCGTCGAAGGGCAGGGCGCCGACATCAAGGCCCTGTGTCGCGACGCCAGCGGCCGCCTGCTGGGATACGCGCTGACCGGCAGCGCCGTCATGGAAAAACTGGCCCTGAACAAAGAACTTCCGCCATTGCTGGCGTAAATGCCAGCTGTTCTGTCGGAATCAGCACCGTTTCGCCTGTAGAAAGGTCGCCGGGAGACTGGCGGAGCGTGCGAGGGCGTGCCATCCTCACTCCCGTCTGCCGCAGAGTAGAGCCTGCGGCGCCTTGGGCGCTGCTCCACCAGAGAGCAGCACGGACATAACAACAAAAAACCGTCAAAGAGGCTTCATTTATGCGTAAACCAGATCTCGCAGCCGCCATCGCTGAAAAAGCAGACCTCACCAAAGAGCAGGCCAACCGCGTCCTTAACGCCGTACTCGAAGAAATCACCGGCGCCCTGCACCGCAAGGACAGCGTCACCCTGGTGGGTTTCGGCACCTTCCTGCAACGCCACCGCGGCGCCCGCACCGGCAAAAACCCGCAAACCGGTGAGCCTGTGAAGATCAAGGCAAGCAACACCGTCGCGTTCAAACCGGGCAAGTCGCTCAAAGACAGCGTCAACCCGTAAGTTAAGCGGTACCGTCTCGAAGGGAGGCGGGGCGGTAAAGAAAATGGGCACGCCGACTGGGTCGGGTGCCCATTTTTGTTGGGTGCCGATACGTATGCCAGATTAAGCCAGCTCGCCTAATCGCATTTTCAGAGCGTCGATTTGTTCCTCCACGGCGTTGATAACATCGGCGCTGTCGCCCCACATATCAAGAAACCCCCATTCGTCATTGGGCGGGTCAATCAGTTGGGTCAGAATTGAAATAGCCTGCTCGATCAGGGGTTTGAGTTCTGCCAGATACTCGGCTGGCCATATATAGGGGTTGCCTAGGGTTTGTAATAGATAACAGGCAGCCCTAAAGGCGTCATAACGTTCTTCAGCGGGATTAAACTGGCTGATTTCGTTGATCAAGACCGCAAAATTTTGTTGTTTCCAGAATTCCTGAAACCAGTCCGCGGCTTCATCGTTTTCCCAAGGGTTGTAATTCCAGGCGCCCATTTTTGACTCCTTAGCCACATTTTCCGAATCGTGATGGTTTAGATTTTTCTGTTGCGACCCAGTTGGGGTTTTTGAATAGCTCACGTGTACCGGCAGGCGCTCGAAGGTTAGAGGTTTTCCCGCCGTCTACGCTCCTGCCGCCATTTCGCACAATTTCACTGGCTTCGACCTTATAGATTTCCTGGGCGGTGGCCCCGTTCATACTGTGTAACTGTACCGAGCTGATTTTGTCAGCCGGCAGTTTTCCGGAAGCGACATGCTGACTCAGTCTTGAGCCGAAGGTTTGATCAGTAGTGGAACCTACGTAGTGGTTAAAGGGGACGGATTTATTTGATTTTTAGCATTTGCGAGACTAGGTACTTATCAAATAAAGCCGTCTTCTTGTTTGCCACAATTACCCGATAAGCTTGTAGTAGGCGCTTCCGTTCGTTGCAATAAATTCTTGCAGTTCAACATCATCAACTAACGAACCTCCCTGAGATGTCATCCATGCGTTGTCTTCTATCCAAAACGAATCATCACTGGCTTGAATGAGGATCTGAATTTCAGCTATGAACTTCCTCATAAAAAGCTCAAAGCACGACGAGATAACAGTGACTTGCTCGGGTTGGTCGGGGGTGTAGTAAGCGATGAAGTGGGATCCTTTTTTATTTTTTAAATCCAGATAGCCGAAAGCATCTCCGGCACTGGTGCCCGCAAATGCCCAGAATTTCATGGCTAATGAATTGTCTGCTTGCCAGAAGTCCATAATATTTTCATAAAGGTTCAAGCCCAGTTCGCGGTTTTTGAAACCTAAAAAACAGTAATCAAGAATAGACGCCCCGTTGGTCTCCATCAGGAACGACATGTACTCCTTGTCAAGCCCTCCCGTGACTTTTCCCATGTTTTTCAGAACAACCATAGTGCCATATGATCTGAATAACTTAATCTTTTCAGGGTCAGTTGAGAGGTTTTCAATGCTTGAGACTATGTCTTTCATGGTTAATTGACCTTGTTAATATGTTCGGCGATGACTTTGTCGATTTCCATCGCTTTTTTCACGATCTGGGCACGGGTTGGCTTAGGGTTATTTTTCCTAAAGCTTGCCCACATTGGACTCACTATTTTTCTGTGAACATTTCTTGGCAACCCTTGCAGGTTTGACAACGAAGTTCGCATGGATTCAGGGAACAATTTTTTAACGCCTATATACATCTGAGGAATTCGATGATGCACTTCCATTTTCAGGCGCCCTCTGAATTTCTTCATTCGGGCGTATGCTTTGAAATAAGGCCGCAGGTGACATTTAAGACCCTCAGGGTCTATCCAAGCAATAGGGTTGGGCGCATAGACGTATAGATTCTGCCCACCCAACAGACCAATCGGGTCAGGAGTCGTAAATCGTCCTATATCGGGATCATAAAACCTGAACGTGTTGAAATGCAGCCCTGTCTCCCGGTCCAGATACTGTCCTTGGAACCGCAGGTTCTGCTCTTCAATGTAGTAAGGCTCGCGCACCTCCTCCACCGTGTTGCCCCATACCGTATACGTCGCACGCCAAGTGTCACGTCCGTCTGCTTCTGTCAGACGTTCGGGTAAACCATTGAGGTCGTTGTGGTAATAGCGAATTTTTTGCGACGGGCCGACACCGTCCACGCGGGCTAAAGGCTCGCTTCCTTCTTCCTCATAGACATAAAGGCTGGTCTGGCTATGTTTGTGCTCCTGCAACAACCTCAATCCATCCCAGGTAAATCGCGTCACGCCCAATCGATAGCCGTCGTTGCCATGCTCGGTTTTTTCGACGCGACGGCCCAACGGATCGTATGTCATTCTGACTACACTGCCGTTTGCATTGTGCACTTCGACCAGTCGGCTTTCTGCGTCGTAGGCAAAACGCTGGAAGCCACGCGCAGCGCTACGCTTTTCAATCATTCGTCCAAGAGCGTCGTACGTGTAACGCTTATCCTGAAATGTCAGCAGGCGGTTATGTCGTACCAGACCGCTTTGTTGCGATCCGTCCAGCAGGTTGGCCGCAGCATCATAGGCATAGGTCTCGCTCCGTCCGCCCCGTTGGCTGACGAGGATACGTCCGGTACTGTCGTAGCCCAGATACTCTTGACGATCGTGCTGGCGGTCAACACGGCGGCGTCCGATCAGGTTGTCGCTGGAGTCGTAGCTGTAATCGGTCTCGACCAATGGAGGCAGCTGCCATGGTTGGTCGATGCTGCGCCGCTGACGCGAGCGGACCCTTCCACTTCGATCATAGGCGGTACTTGTCTTGAGTTGACCCTGGGTACGCTGCACTTCGCGATGCAAGCGATCACGCTCGAAGTCGCTGATAACCTTTCCATCGAGATTCAACTGATGCAGGTGGCCACTGCCGTAGTACAGGCGGTTCAGCCATCGACCATCAGGCAAACCGGTTTGAATCAGATTTCCCAGTTCGTCGTAACGATGCTGCACAGACCCTGCCGAGCTTTTCTCCTCAAGGAGCTGCCCCATGGCGTCATAGCTGAAGCCAAGTGATTGCTCACTACCATCAGGCGCCGTGAAAGTAACACCGACCAGTTGGTCGTTGAGGTCGTGCTCGTAGCTGGTGGTACCGTCCGCAGTTATTTTGCTGACCAGGCGTCCCACGGGATCTCGCTGAAACTGATGTGACAGCGGCGCTATCGGCTCACCTTCCGCCCCCGGCAGGTAGTCCACGGCTACGACATCATCCAGCGAATCATAGGTGTAGCAGCGCCGACTCTGGTCGAGGTCTTGCTGCTGCACCATACGGTCGGCCGCGTCCCATTCAAAACGGTAGCTTTCGCCGTTCTCGTTAGTCAGCTTGCGCAGTCGCCCGTAGGCGTCATGGTCGAACATGATCGTGCGGTTGTGCGCATCCCAGCGTTGCTTGACCAGGCCGCGTACGTCATAGGCATAGCGCGTGGTGCTACCGGCCGGGTCGATATAAACCGTCAGATAACCACTGGTGCTACGTTGAAATTGCTCCACGCGACCGTCGGGAAGCTGGCATTCCAGCAATAGTCCCTGAGGTCCGTATCGGTAGCGCACCGA
Source organism: Pseudomonas sp. B329 (assembly GCF_023127835.1). Lineage (NCBI taxonomy): Bacteria > Pseudomonadati > Pseudomonadota > Gammaproteobacteria > Pseudomonadales > Pseudomonadaceae > Pseudomonas > Pseudomonas sp. B329. The sequence goes on from NZ_SPKP01000052.1 coordinate 239,440, forward strand.
CTCACCTTCGGCATTGGTCTGCACTACCAGATTGCCAAACGCATCGTATTGATAACGAGTCGGATAACCCGAGCAATCCACTTCTTCGACCAGTTGGCTCCACTCGTTCCAATGCAACGTTCTGGTCTTTTCCGTGGCGTCGATGATTTGCACCGGCTGACCGAAACCGTCATAGACGTAACGCGTACGGTTTCCCAAGGGGTCGATTTCTTCGATGCAGTTGCCACGCTGGTCGTAGCGATAATGCCAACTGTTGCCTGCCGGATCGGTTTCCACTTGGGGCAATGCCCAGTGTTCCAGCCACTGCGTGCCGCGGGTTCTGGACCGCGGATCGATGACGGCGCTCAGGTTGCCGGATGCGTCATAGTTGAAACGCCACTGGCCGTTTTGCGGGTCAATCGCGCCGAGCAACTGGCGATCTTCGCTCCATTCAAACTGCCACGTATGGCCCAGGTTATCGACGTAGCGAGTGATCTGGAACTGCGGGTTCCAATGCCGCGTGCTGACCCGCATCAGGCCGTCGGTCACGCGGGTAATGCCGGCGTCCAGATCGTAATCGAAGCGGTATTCATCGCCCGCGTCGGTCCAGTGCCGGCTGACGCGCCATTCCGGGCCGTCTGGCCCTGGTACTTCAGCCCATTGGTAGAAACAGCGCAAACCACTCGGCAATTGGTGCTCGGCCATGCGCCTGCCGCTGTCGTAGGCAAAGAGTCGAAGGGTTGTGCCTTGGGCATCCAATACTTCGGCAAGATCGCCGTTGCTGTCAT
>NZ_SPKP01000052.1:240216-244336 GCF_023127835.1 Pseudomonas sp. B329
ATCGGCCATCACCGAGGTGTGCAGCAGTGCGTCGCCTTCGCGGGCAGCCCAGAGGTCTTCACTCATGGCTTAGGATCGAGCTGAGCGGCTATTGGGTTCATGCGTAATAGTCGATGAAGTCTTCCAGTGAAGACTGGACTGTATTTTTTCTGGAGGCGCTTTTGATTGATGGGATATGCGGCAATATGTTTGTTTTAAGTTCATTGGCCACTGAAGCCATGTCGTTATCGAGTGCTTCGACAGTGTTGTCCGACATGATGTCAAGCAGTGCGGCAAACAGTCGATACTCATCGCTGTCCGCCCGGTTGTCAGGATCCAACGGAGCATCATTCTGGCCTACCAAATAATCCAGAGGGTTGAATAGCTCAAAACCGAAATACTGATCGTCCGCCAGGATTATCGTGAAGTCCTTTCCAAGGTTGACTCGGGTGAGAGCCTCTTTTTTAGTTGGAGGGCGCATGAAGCAAGACAACTGTCGGCCAAGAGGATCAAATAGTCTGAGCATGGTCGGCAGAACGTTAAAGACCGGCTTATGAAGTTTGATGCGGCCGGTTATTGTTTTATCGATTCTGAAAATAGCCAGATGATTTTCTCCTGGTACGGAGAGCTCCAGGCAAGCCAGGTCGCCGTTTTCAGAGAATGAAAAGAGGTCCGAATTCTCTGAAATCCAATGCTCGGAGTTCGTATGCGGTTTGCGTGATGTGTCGAGGCGGACCACGGAAGAATTGGTGTCGAAAACCCATCTGACAGACGCATCCTCATAATAGAGTTGCGAGGTTTCTATCAATTCAATGTTGGGGGTGATCAGCATTTTTAAAAGTCTTCCATTCTCGTCTCTCCAAACTCATTCTGTTGTGTATAAATAAGTTGCATCTTCGGTAATATAAATTATGTTGCCGTTTGGGTACGACTCTACTGGCGTAATCAAGAGCTCACGAAGATCACCTGAGGCCTCGGCATTATCTAGGAAGCTCAATAGATCAGATTTTTGTGATTTGCAAAGTTTACCTCTGAAGATTTTTTTCTTGCCTTTGGTGATAAAATGGTTGTTGGCGACGTAGTAACAGTCTGAGGTTATAAAAGGTCGCAGCTTGGTCAATGAGTCAAGAACATGAGTGAAATTGCCCGACAGGACAGGATTGAGCATCATTAAAGAAATCTGCTCAATGTTTTCATTCGGGCCTAACTCGATTTTTTCGAGTGTTTCAAATCGATATTCATTTTTCATATCAATTCGGGACGTCATAAAAAATATGACCATCCCCTCCATTGTTGTACCACTTGATGTGCGGTGTATCTCCAAAGCCGCCTTCTGGAGCCATATGTTGCTCATAGCCCTTGGGGTACTTCGCTACGCCGTCGGCGCGCGCGCTCTGAGTATGGGCCTTATAGCGGTTCATATTACCTTGCGATTCTTTCAGAAACGCTTTGGCGTCCGAGCTTGATTTTACCTTGACCTGAAATTTTTCACCGTTAGCCATGGCTGCCCTGTTATCCAGGACGGCCTGCTTCCACTCCTTGGAGCCTTTGGTCAACGTGGGCATTTTCGAGGCTTTTTGGTTCAGCTTCCCTTTATAAGCGCCGCACGCCAATCCTTTGGGGTCAATCCAGCCCGAGGGGTTTTGAGCATATTGATAAAGGTTCAATCCGCCCGCCAGTCCAATCGGATCCGGCGTTATGAATCGTCCAACATCGGGATCATAAAACCTGAGCGTGTTGAAGTGCAGTCCGACTTCTCGATCCAGATATTGCCCTTGGAACCGCACGTTTTGCTCTTCCAAAAAAGAAGCTTCGTGCCACTCTTCTGAGGTATTGCCCCACACTCGGAAATGCGCCTGCCATACGATATGACCGTTGGCTTCCGTTAGCTGTTCAGGCATGCCGTTCAGGTCGTTATGGTAGTACCGCACATGTTGATGCTGGCCAGTGCCATCCACCCGTGCGATAGGCTCGTAACCGTCATCTTCATAGAGATAAAGGCTGGCCTGCCCGTTTCGATACTCCTTCAGCAACCGCAAGCCATCCCAGTCGAAGCGGGTTTCTCCCAAGCGAAACCCACGCTGATCATGTTCTGTTTTGCCAATACGCCGGCCCAGTGGGTCATACACCATCCGCACAAGCGTCTCCCGCTCGCCTTTCTGGTTACGGACTTCGATCAGTCGATGTTCGGCATCGTAGGCAAAGCGTTGTAAACCATGGACGGCGCTACGCTTTTCAATCATGCGACCAAAAGCATCGTATCGATAGCGCTTGTCTTGATAAGTGAGCAGTCGGTTATACCTTACCAATCCACTCTGCAGGGGAGCGTCGAGCAAGTTGGCGGCTGCGTCGTAAGCATAGGTTTCCCGATGACTCTGACGATAGCTGACCAGCACACGACCGGTACTGTCGTAACCCATATGTTCCTGATAGTCGTGTTGTCGATCGGTACGGCGGCGTCCAATCAGGTTGTCGCATGGGTCATAGCTATAGTCGGTCTCGACCAATGGTGGCAACTGCCAGGGCTGATCAATGCTGCGGCGCTGGCGTGAACGTACCCTGCCACTTCGATCATAGGCCGTATTCGTTTTGACTCGGCCCTGAGTACGCTGCACTTCGCGATGCAAGCGATCACGCTCGAAATCGCTAATGACGTGGCCGTCGAGATTCAACTGATGAAGATGGCCACTGCCGTAGTAAAGTCTGTTCAACCACCGTCCATCTGGCAATCCAGTTTGGATCAAGTTTCCTAACTCGTCGTAACGATGCTGCACAGATCCTGCAGAGCTTTGCTCCTCAAGTAGTTGCCCTAGCGGGTCATAGCTGAAACTGAGTGCCTGCTGGCAACCGTCAAGGGCAGTGAAGGTGATTCCCACCAATTGGTCACGCAGATCATGCTCAAAAACTGTGGTTCCGTCGGCGGTGATTTTACTGGTCAGGCGTCCTAGTGGGTCCCGCTGGAATTGATGCCTGATTGGAGCCACCGGTTCGCCTTCGATCCCCGGCAGATAGTCCAAGGCCACAACCTCAGCCAATGGATCATAGGTATAGCAGCGTCGACTCAGGTCAAGGTCTTGTTGTTGGATCAGGCGGTTGGCCGCGTCCCATTCGAAGTGGTAGCTTTCGCCATTCTCATTGGTCAGTTTCAGCAATCGGCCATAGGCATCATGATCGAACATGACCGTGCGGTTATAAGCATCCCAACGTTGTTTGACCTGACCGTGCAGGTTGTAGGCATAGCGCGTGGAGCTGCCGGCGGGGTCGATATAGGCCGACAGATATCCATTGGCACTACGTTGAAATTGCTCTATGCGACCATCCGGTAGCAGGCACTCCAGAAGTAGTCCCTGGGGATTGTACCGATAGCGCACGGACTCCCCTTCAGCATTAATTTGCGTCACTTGATTGCCGAACGCGTCGTACTCATATCGAGTGGGATAACCCGAGCAGTCCACTTCTTCGACCAGTTGGCTCCATTCGTTCCAATGCAATGTTCTGGTTTTTTCCGTCGCATCGATGATGCGTACCGGCTGGCCGAAACCGTCATAGACATAGCGCGTACGGTTGCCCAGGGGGTTGATTTCCTCGATGCAGTTACCACGTTGGTCGTAGCGGTAATGCCAGCTGTGGCCCGCAGTGTCGGTTTCCACCTCGGGCAATGCCCAATGCGCCAGCCACTGCGTGCTGCTGGTTCTGGACAGTGGATCAATGACGGCGCTCAGGTTGCCGGACGCGTCATAGTTGAAACGCCACTGGCCGTTTTGCGGGTCAATCGCACCGAGCAGTTGGCGATCTTCGCTCCATTCAAACTGCCACGTATGGCCGAGGTTATCGACGTAGCGAGTGATCTGGAACTGCGGGTTCCAATGCCGCGTGCTGACGCGCATCAACCCATCGGTTACGCGTGTAATGCCCGCATCCAAGTCGTAGTCAAAGGTGTATTCATCACCCGCATCTGTCCAGTGCCGACTGACGCGCCATTCCGGGCCGTTTGGCCCAGGTACTTCAACCCATTGGTAGAAGCAACGCAGACCACTCGCCAATTGGTGCTCGACCATGCGTCTGCTGCTGTCGTAGGCAAAGCGCCGTAGGGTTGTGCCTTGGGCATCCAATACTTCGGCAAGATCGCCGTTGCTGTCAT
>NZ_SPKP01000052.1:244346-244519 GCF_023127835.1 Pseudomonas sp. B329
TTCGATGTGGCTCACACGCCGTGGATGTTCTATTGAATAACTCAGGTCCACATGCATCAAGTCATGCGTGTCGCGTAGGCGGCACAGCCGTCCTTGGGCATCGTAATCAAGGAAGATCCGACCTTCATTGCGATCACCCAGCAGGTGCAAGCGCATCCGTGAGTTGTTCTGCG
>NZ_SPKP01000052.1:244529-244894 GCF_023127835.1 Pseudomonas sp. B329
CTCGATGTGGCTCACACGACGCGGATGCTGAGTTGTATAACTCAACTCGACGTGCATGAAATCATGGGTGTCACGCAAGCGGTGAAGCCTTCCCTGGGCATCGTAATCGAGAAAGATCCGCCCTTCATTGCGATCACCCAGCAGGTGCAAGCGCATCCGTGAGTTGTTCTGCGGGTCGATTTCGAACAGCCGATACAGGCCGTCGATGCTCTCGATCAATACCGCGCCTTCACCGCTGCGTCTCACCGCAAGGCCTTCGCCCGGGTCGAACGCTCCACCGGACAACGGGATGTAACCGATCTCCAGGCGTCGCCCCTGCTCATCGATATAGAACAGGTTTTCGTCGGCATCTATTTCGACCGACA
>NZ_SPKP01000052.1:244904-352497 GCF_023127835.1 Pseudomonas sp. B329
ATCGAACGCTCCACCGGACAACGGGATATAACCGATCTCCAGGCGCCGTCCCTGCTCATCGATATAGAACAGGTTTTCGTCGGCATCTATTTCGACCGACACCTCATAGTCGACGCTCCAGCCTGCGCCGAAGAGGCCGTTGCGACGTGTATCGAGACTGTTGTAGAAACGTTGCCAATCGATAGGGAGCAGGCCGGGCAGAACAAAGTCCAACTCCTCCTCTTCGCCCAAGACCTTGGCCCCTGTCGCGCTGTGCACCGGATTGGGCGAGCCATTCATGGCGCTCTTGAGCGCAGAGGTGACCTTGCTGGTCGCATACGAGACGGCGCCACCGAATACTAAGCCACCCACTAGACACGGCAACTTGGTCCAAAAACATTTCAAGTTGCCCCGCAACGCCATCACCACGGCAATGGCCAGCCCCACCCCCGGCGTTTTGCCGCTACGAATCTCCTGCACCACGATGGTCTCGCCACCAATGCGCACATCCGGCGAAATCAGACCCTCAGCCGTTCCAATCTTGGCGTCACAGGTACTGCGATCCCCGCTGCGTGCCGCAGGCTGCCCGTTGATGAACACCGAGCTGGAACCTTCGGCAATAAACTGCAGGGGCATGGGCGGGTGCTTGTTGCACGCCACGGTATCCAGCGGGCACGGCTCGGTGCCGGGGGCGGGCGAGGCGACGGTCGGGCGCCACATCTGCGAGAAAAACTCCCCGGCCATATCCAGGAAGCTCGGCGCTGCCGGCTCGCTGGGCGCGACGGGTACAGCCGTCATCTTGCCCGCGGCGCGGGCGGCCTTTTTGCCATTGATGAACACGTTGTGCGAACCGCTGGTGATGAAGGCATCAATCACCGGCGGAAACACCCAGTTGGCGGCGGACTCGCACCAACTGGATATCTTCAAGTCCGCCCCCGTGAGGCCAGCGGTAATACCGACGACCGCGCCCACCACCAACACCAGGGCTACACCGCCGGTGGCGATGGTTGCACCAGTCGCAAGGAACACCGCCCCGGCAACGGCCAGGCAGCCCACAGTAGTGATCGCCGCATAGGCGGCCACTTCCAGCACACCGCCGAGAATGTCGGCCATCACCGAGGTGTGCAGCAGTGCGTCGCCTTCGCGGGCAGCCCAAAGATCGTCACTCATCGCTCAGGCTCGACTCAGGGCGTAGCAGTAAAATTGAGCGTGTTTTTGAGTGTCGCCCAATGAGCTGCCTCGGCAGAGCCCAGGGGCTGGGTCTTGACGTAGCTCAGTGCAATCAGTTGGCGGGTGCCGGGTATCTGCATTGCCAGCTGATATTGGTAAATGTTGTCGCTGCCTTTGTTGAAACGGTTCTGTACTTCAAACGCGTCGATGTCCTGCGCCGGACCGACCTTGACCGCTTGTGCGGGGGAATAGCGCAGATCCTTGACCTGCTGCTCGAGCTTTTTCAGCTGGCCCTCGAAATTGCTTTGCAGGCTCTCGCCATCGGCCAAGGGGCTGCGGCTCACCACCAGGGTAGTGCCCAGCTTGGCGAACCTGAGGATATTGATCGAGGTGTCCTGTACCTCGGCATCGGGCAGGGTGAATTGGGCTTCGTTGATCAGGTAATTCATGGTGAAGAAGTCTCGTTATTGACCAGCGCCGGGCTTGCCGGGGAATTTTGATTCGACGGCGGACTTGATCGTGTCTTGCACGCCCTGGGCGCCGGGCGATGTGCCCTTGTCACTGCCCAGGTTGATGTCCAGTTTGCCCTTTGTCTGGATCTTGCTGCTGCCGGTGGAAAACAGGTTGAACGAGCCGCAGGTCAGGTTGATATCCCCGCCTGCCTTGAGCTCGATCACACTGTCGCCGCACACCAGGCGAATACTCTCGCCGGCCTCGATGGTGTAGTGCGTGGCGGCGCTGTCGGACTTGGCGCCACCCACGATCACCGTGTCGTTGTTGCGCACAACCCGCAGACGATTGCTGCCGATGGTCACCGTCTCGTTATGGCCAATACTCTTGTTGCGGTCATGCCCCACCGAGTGGCTTTCATCCACCTCCACCACGATGTCCTGATTGCGCTCGGCATGGATATACAACTGCTCCAGACCCTTCTTGTCCTCCATGCGGATTTCATTGAAGTTGGCCGGCGTGCCGCCTTTGCTGGAGCGGCTTTTCATGCCGCTCTGGGTGGCGTTTTCCGGTAGGTCGTAAGGCACAGTCTGCTCGGCGTTGTAGACGCGACCGGTGATGATCGGTCGGTCCGGGTCGCCTTCAAGGAAGCTGACAATCACTTCCTGGCCGATGCGTGGAATCTGCATCGAGCCCCAGTTCTTGCCGGCCCAGGATTGCGACACACGAATCCAGCACGAGCTGTTTTCGTTGGATTGGTCGTGGCGGTCCCAATAGAAATGCACCTTCACGCGGCCGTACTGGTCGGTCCAGATTTCCTCGCCCTTGGGGCCTACCACCAAGGCGGTCTGCGGGCCTTTGACGATGGGGCGGTGAGTATTGGCCAGCGGGCGGAAACTTTGTTGGGCGTCGATGCAGGTCAGGCTGCTTTCAAACTGCGCCGAGCCTGAGCCGCCACCGCTTTCCAGGCTTTCCTGCACGATGAAGTAGCGGCAACCGACGATCAGGTACTCGCGGTTCTGGTCCTGGCGGCTGAAGCCGGTGAGGCTGAACAGATGGCCCGAGCCCAGGCCACGCGCATTGCCGCTGAACTCGATCTGTTCATGCAGGGTTTGCAGGGCTTCGATTCGGGTGCGCGCATAGTGTTCGCCGTCGGCGCTTTGCACGTAGGTGCCGGGGTAGTCGTACAGCGGGTAGTCGCCGGCGGTGTGCGGGCGCGGCATGGCCGAGCGCACGTCGATGCTCGCGCTGGGGCGCTGGAAGTCGTAGTCGTTGAGCTCCAGCGAGCCCGGCTGCACCTCCTGCGCCAGGTGCCAATTGTGCATATGGTCGCGTTCGCGCTGCTGCTCGTCCTTGGGGTAGTAGGGGATCGACGCATAGCCAGGCACGTTGGTGTGAGCGCCATAGGCGTCGGCCAGCACCAGCACGTGGCGATCCTGTTCATGGCGAAAGAAGTAGTAGATGCCTTCTTGTTCCATCAGGCGGCTGACGAAATCGAAGCTGGTCTCGCGGTACTGCACGCAGTATTCCCACTCGCGATACGGTCGGCTCAGGGCGTCTTCGAAATCGGAAAAACCCAGGTCGCGGAACACCTGCTTGATGATCTGCGGGATGCTCAGGTTCTGGAAAATCCGGCAATCGGAGGTGCGGCTGAGCAACCACAGCCATGGGCGCAGGGTGACCTGGTAACTGGCGAACTGACCCTGGTCGATGTTCTGGCTGCAACGCGCGACGATGCCGTGAAAGTGCCGCTCGCCACCGTCCGCCAGTTGCAGGCCCACGCTCATGGGCTTGCCGAGCAACTGGTTGAGGTCGATGTTGGCGTCCAGGGACGTCAGTTGCAGCTCATAGTTGAACAGCCTTCCTAACTCTTCACCGCCGCCCATTTCGTTGAGCAACAGCACATCCGGCCCAAGAGGGCTGGTGATCTTGGCCAGGCGTGAGGCTTGGTTGAATAGCATCGGTTAACCCGTAAGTGTCGTAATAACTGAAGAAACCGAATCCAATGTGGGAGGGGGCTTGCTCCCGATAGCAGTGTGTCAGTTATGCATTGGGTGACTGATTCACCGCTATCGGGAGCAAGCCCCCTCCCACAATTTTTATCGCATTCCGTCAGGTCAATCGTTGAACTGGTAGTGCAATTCATTATCCCGGCTGCTGATCCGCCCCCCCGCCAGCGCCTTGCCTTCCAACATGCGCGTGAGGAACTCACGGCTCATGTCCGGCAGCAGGCTGTTGGTGAGGATAGTGTCGATCATGCGCCCACCGCTTTCGGTTTCAGTGCAGCGCGAGACGATCAAATCGACCACCGCATCGTCGTAGTCAAAGGCGACTTTGTGGGTGTTCTCCACGCGCTTCTTGATGCGGTTCAGTTGCAGGCGCGTGATCGCCTTGAGCATCTCGTCGCTCAGCGGGTAGTAGGGAATGGTCACCAAACGTCCCAGCAGCGCCGGTGGGAAAATCTCCAGCAACGGCTGGCGCAGGGCCTTGGCGATTTCTTCCGGCTCGGGAATGTTCGCCGGGTCCTTGCAGACGTGGGAGATCAGCTCGGTACCGGCGTTGGTAGTCAGCAGGATCAGGGTATTCTTGAAGTCGATCACTCGGCCTTCGCCGTCTTCCATCACGCCCTTGTCGAACACCTGGAAGAAGATCTCATGCACGTCCGGGTGAGCTTTTTCCACCTCGTCCAACAGCACCACGCTGTAGGGCTTGCGCCGCACCGCTTCGGTCAGCACGCCGCCTTCGCCGTAGCCGATATAGCCCGGTGGCGCGCCCTTGAGGGTGGACACGGTGTGGGCTTCCTGGAACTCGCTCATGTTGATGGTGATGACGTTCTGCTCGCCGCCGTACATGGCTTCGGCCAGTGCCAGGGCGGTTTCGGTCTTGCCCACACCCGAGGTGCCAGCCAGCATGAACACGCCAATCGGCTTGCTCGGGTTGTCGAGGCCGGCGCGGGAAGTCTGGATGCGCTTGGCGATCATCTGTAGGGCGTGGTCCTGGCCGATGATGCGTTTTTTCAGGTGCTGGTCGAGGTTGAGCACGGTCTCCAGTTCGTTGCGCGCCATGCGGCCCACCGGGATGCCGGTCCAGTCGGCGACCACCGAGGCCACGGCCTGGTAATCCACGGTCGGCAGGATCAGCGGGGTTTCGCCTTGCAGGGCGGTGAGGCGCTGTTGCAGGTCGATCAGTTGCGTGCGGAGTTCATCGCTGCCGCTATCTACGACGCCGGCCTTTTCGCGCAAGGTGGCACGGGTGGCGAGCAGTTCATCCACCAGGGCTTTCTCTTCGGCCCAACGGTTTTCCAGGGTCGCCAGGCGCTCGCGCTCGGTGCTCAACAGGGCTTCGCTGTTGCTCTGGCGCGTACCAATGGCAATGCCGATGGCCTGTTCGCGGGCGATGATTTGCAGTTCGGTTTCCAGCGCTTCGATGCGGCGACGGCTGTCGTCCACTTCGGCGGGCACTGCGTGCAGGCTGATGGCGACACGGGCGCAGGCGGTGTCCAGCAGGCTCACGGACTTGTCCGGCAACTGGCGCGCCGGGATGTAGCGGTGCGACAGCTTCACCGAGGCTTCCAGGGCTTCATCGAGGATCTGCACCTGGTGGTGTTTTTCCATGGTCGAGGCCACGCCGCGCATCATCAGCAGCGCCTTGTCTTCCGACGGCTCGGCAACCTGTACCACCTGGAAGCGGCGGGTCAGCGCCGGGTCTTTTTCGATGTGCTTCTTGTACTCGGCCCAGGTGGTGGCGGCCACGGTACGCAAGGTGCCACGGGCGAGGGCGGGCTTGAGCAGGTTGGCCGCGTCGCCAGTGCCTGCCGCACCACCGGCACCCACCAGGGTATGGGCTTCGTCGATAAACAGGATGATCGGCTTGGGCGACGCCTGCACGTCTTCAATGACCTGGCGCAGGCGCTGTTCGAACTCGCCCTTCATGCTGGCGCCGGCTTGCAGCAGGCCCACGTCAAGGCTGCGCAGCTCCACATCCTTGAGCGCAGGCGGCACGTCACCGGCGACGATGCGCAGGGCGAAACCTTCGACCACGGCGGTCTTGCCCACCCCGGCTTCACCGGTGAGGATCGGGTTGTTCTGGCGCCGACGCATGAGGATGTCCACCAGTTGGCGGATCTCCTCGTCACGGCCCACGATTGGGTCGAGCTTGCCGCTGCGGGCCTGTTCGGTCAGGTCCACAGTGAAACGCTTGAGCGCTTCCTGCTTGCCCATCGCGCTGGGCGCCATGGCGCCGCTGGCCTCGCCTGGCACACCGGCATTGAAGCCGTCGCTGGCGCTCAAGGCGTTTTCCGGCGAGTCACCGACGTATTCATCAAAACGTTCGCTCAAGGCCTCGGCCTTGATCTTGTCGAACTCGCCGGACAAACCCAGCAACGCATGGCGCAGGCTCGGCGTCTTCAAGATGCCCAGCACCAGATAACCGGTGCGCACCTGGCTTTCGCCGAACATCAGGCTGCCATACACCCAGCCGCGTTCTACGGCCTCTTCCACATGGGAGGACAGGTCGGTGATCGACGTGGAGCCGCGCGGCAGGCGGTCCAGGGCTTCGGTGAGGTCGCGGGCCAGGCGTGCCGGCTCCACGTTGAACTGGCGGATGATGCGGTGCAGGTCGGAGTCCTGCAGTTGCAGCAACTGGTGGAACCAGTGGGCCAGTTCCACATACGGATTGCCCCGTAATTTGCAGAACACGGTGGCGGCTTCGATGGCCTTGTAGGCCACGCTGTTGAGTTTGCCGAACAGTGCGGCGCGACTGATTTCACCCATGCTCTGGATTCCTTGAGGTGGTGGCGTGGTCGGCGTAATGCCGGGCCAGGATTAGGTCGTTGGCGTCATGCGCAGGTTGGCCGAGCCAGGTATTGAAGCCCAGGCGGAACTGGCCGTTGAGTTGCAGCGCCGGAACTTCGGGTTGTTGCAAAACCAGGTTCAAGTCCCAGTCCAATTCATGGCCCAGGTACTCGGCCACCCACGCCACCAGCTCGTTGAACGGCTGTTGGCCGGGCAGCATGCCCATGTAGTCATCCAGCGTGAGCGGGCCCAGGCGGATGCGGAATTTGTGCTGGCGGTCCCACACGTGGCTGCCCAGGCAGAAGTCCACGCCCAACTGGTTGGCGCTGACGCCCACGCGGCTGCGTTCGGGCAGTTCCAGCCATTGGCCGACGTATTCTTCGATCTCTACCGGCAGGCCGAAATACTCGCTGAGGATCGCTTTCAAGCCATCCGGGTAGCGGGTTTGCGCCGACAGATGGCCGCTGTAATGCAGCTTTGCGGTATCGGGGATGAGCCCTTGATTGAGCAGGCTCGGCATCCCGCGACCACTCAGGGCGGCGAGGCGGGCGGACCAGTAGTCATCGTCCGGCCGGTCGTGGCTGACCGTCGGACGTGCCTCGGCCCAGGCTCGGTAGAACAGCGTCAGCAAGCGATGGTGGAACACATCCAGGAACTGCTTGCTGGTGCTGTCGGCGTTATTGCGCTGACGCTCGCGCACGTACTCGGTGATATGCAGCGGCAGCGGGCCGTTGGGGCCGCCGAGACCGAAGAAGAACTGCTCCAGCCGCGCCGGCTTGCCGTCGCCGCCGGGGTCGACCGACGCCAGCGTCGCCGGCGCGAAGGTGCAATCGGCCTGTTGCCCGAGGCGCAAGGGATCATCCGCCAGGCGCAGGGAATGGCCCAGGCGCGGCAGGTCCGGCGATTCGCACTCGATACGTCGCAGCGCCTGGAAGAAGTCATATTCCCAGGGCTCCTGATGCATCGCATCCAGGGTACTCACAGGGTCGGACGCCGTCCGGGCTTGGCTTTCCATCGCATGATCTCGCCGCGTTCGGTGGTACGGATCACCGTCTCGGTAAAACTGTTGATCGACACATAACGTGCCAGGAAGCGCTCCAGCACTGCACCGAGCAGGAACACGCCGGTACCGCGAAACGCGTTTTCATCGAATTGCAGGGTGATTTCCAGGCCGCGGCCAAACACGATCGGGCCGGGCATCGGCAGGCGCCGGGTCACCGCCTTGCTGCTGACTTCGCGCAAGCCTTCGATCTGCAATTGCAGGGCGGCGTCGTTGCTGTCGCCGTACAGGCGCAATAACTCACGCAGGGCGCCGGCACCTTGGCCCTGTTCGCTCAAAGACAGGTAATTGAGCGACAGCTGGCTGATCAGGCGCCAGGCCTTGGCATCATGGGCATGGCTGGCACGTGGGCGGCTGGGGCCTGCGACGCAACGCACAGAAAGCACCGGGGCGCTGTCGGCCAGGGTGAAATCGGTCTTGCCATTGCCCACGCTCATGAACAGCGGCAAGTCGCGGTTGGTGCACAGCGCCGTGACGCCCAACTGGCGCAAGTCATGGCCGTAAGGCGCCTGGCGGCTGTCCACCAGGCTGACGAAGGTTTCGCTGCCCACGTAGGTGGAGCGCGGACCGTTGCGGCGCTGGTCGCTGGACAGCACGCGTGGCTCGCGGCGCACCGTGTAGTAAGCCTGGTCACGGCCATAACGCGACGGATCACGCACCGCATAGAAGGGTAAAAACGGCTGCTCCGGCCCGGTGCCGTGGCCGGTGATGCCGCTCAAGGAGTGAATCTCGAAATCCATCGGCCGCGTGCGGTCGGCGATCACGTGGTGTTCGTTGACCCGGTCAGACAAGTGGATGCGGTCTACACGTTTTGGGAACAGGTTGATCGCGGGGGTGCAGAAGGGCAAAAACTGCGCTGCGCCAACGCTGCCTTCCAGGCTCGGTTCGTGGCGGTCGAACAGCACGATCAGTTCCAGCTCCTGGCCGTCGCAACGCTTGACCGCCCGGCCCAGCTCGGCGAACTCGACGAACAGGAAGCGGTGGGGCAGGGCGAAGTATTCCTGCAACAACCGGTAGCCCTGGAACGCCCGCGCCACTACCGGCATCGCCGCGTCGGCATCGTCAAACCCACGGGAGCGCAACGCGTCTTGGGGCAAACGCTCAACCCAATCGCCGCCGGGTTTGCGTGCAAACACCGCGCAGGCATTGCCCAGCAGTTGTTCGTAGAGGCGGAATGGTTGCTCGTCGGCACCACTGAGGTACAGCGGCAGGTTATCCAGCTCAAGGCTGCTGAACGGCAATTCGGCGCCGGTGCGCAAGGTCAGGCGCAACCCCGCCTTGGCTTTCGGCTCGCTGGCGGCCAGGCGACCGAGCACGGCGGCGGGGTTGCCGAAGTATTCGGCGTGACTGACCTGCAAGGGCCACAGCGTCACCGGATGTGCGGTGCGGTACTCGCAGCAGGTCTGGGTTTCGCGGCCCAGGGCGGCGCGCAATACCGTGTCGCGGGGCAGGGGGAAACCGCTGGCCAGGGAGCCTTCATCCGGGTCGGTCTGCAATTGCACCACGGTCATCGACGGGGTGGGCGCCAGGTAGTGCGGGTAGGCGATTTCCAGCAGGTTGTGGGTGAAGGTCGGGTACTCGGCGTCGAGCTTGAGCTGCACCCGGGCCGTGAGGTAGGCAAAGCCTTCAAGCAAGCGTTCGACGTAGGGGTCGGCGCAGTCCATACCGGACAGGGTCAGCCGACTGGCGATCTTCGGGTATTCCTTGGCGAACTCGGCGGCGCTTTCGCGCACGTGGTGCAGTTCCTGGTTGTACAGCTCCAGCAGGCGCGGATTCATGGGCGTCTCCGCTGGTCGGCATTGACCACGCGTACGTGGCCGGACTCCAGGTCCAGGTCGGTTTGCAGCAGCAGGCGCAACGGCACTGGCTGCGCCCACAGGTCACCTTCGATCTCGAAACTCAGGGCGTTGTGGTTCATCTCGCCATGGCCGACACGGGCTTTGACCCGCAGGGTGTGGCGCAGGATGCGTGGCTCGAAGGTGGCGATGGCCTGGTAGATCAGGGCTTCCAGGGCCTTGATGTCGACGCTGGAAACGCTGTTGCCCGCCAGTGCCGGCAGGCCGTAATTGACCACCGAGGTACCGGCCGGGGTGTGCAGCGTCGCATCGGCATCAAGTAACGAGGTGGTGTTGAGCAGCCACGCCAGGTCACGCAGTACCGAGGCTTTCAATTGGGTCAGGGATAGCACGCGTTTGTCGGCGCTTTCCTTGGGATTGGTCGGGTCGTCGTCGGTCAGCCGGTCCAGCAGGGACGGTTGCAGACGGTCGCGGGAAGCGATTTCAGTTACCACCAAAGCAGCTCCACGGACGGGTTGCGAGAGAGACAAGATGCCTGTGGCCGTGGCGCGGGGTCACGGCCACAGGGGCTATCAGCGCTTGGTGTTGGAACGGATGTTCCAGCCAAACTTGATCGCGCCGCCGTCTTTGGTGCCGTCGGCTTTCTGCGGCTGGTAGTCGACCATCACTTGGGCGAAGTTCAGGGTCACGTTCTCGGTCAGGCGATCATCGGTGCCCGAGCCGCCGGTGCTCAGGGAGGTGACCAGCACTTCTTCCAGGTTGATCACCATGTACTCGACCTGGCTTTCGCCACCGGCCTTGCGCACGGTCAGCTTGACCTTGTCGATGTGCTTGCCGCTGGCGCAGTGCATCATCAGGTTGGGCGAAGCCTTGTCGACGTACTTGGTCAGCGACAGGTCCTGGATATTCACCTTGCCCGCACCGCCGCCACCGCCAACGTGCATGTTGCCGGACTGGGCCATGCCCCAGCTCCAGTTCAATACGTCGATTTCGTCCTTGTGGGCCTTGTCCATGGACTCGCCCTTGATGTCGCCGATCTTGATGAAAATATCAACAGCCATGTTTTCTCCCTGTGTGGTCTCAGCCACGATATTGGGTTACCGCCAATGGGGCAGTGCTTTTCTGGGGGGCTGGCTTGCCTGCGATAGCATCACCGCGGTCTGGCTGGCAGACCGCGTCGCCTGCATCGCGGGCAAGCCCGGCTCCCACAGAAGAACCGGTTCAACAGTTACTTATGCGCTCTTGGCAGAAGGCAGCTTCGATACCAGTCGCAACGACACCGTCAGCCCTTCAAGCTGGTAGTGCGGGCGCAGGTAGAACTTGGAGTTGTAATACCCCGGGTTGCCTTCGACTTCTTCCACGATCACTTCGGCAGCCGCCAATGGGTGCTGGGCCTTGGTGGTTTCGGTGGAGTGCGCAGGGTCGCCGTCGACGTAGTTGAGGATCCAGTCCTGCAACCAGCGCTGCATCTCGTCCTTCTCTTTGAAGGAGCCGACCTTGTCGCGCACGATGCACTTCAAGTAGTGGGCGAAACGGCAGGTGGCGAACAGGTACGGCAGGCGCGCGGCCAGGTTGGCGTTGGCGGTGGCGTCCGGATCGTCGTATTCGGCCGGTTTCTGCAACGACTGTGCGCCGATGAACGCGGCAAAGTCGGTGTTTTTCTTGTGCAGCAGCGGCATGAAACCGTTCTTCGCCAGTTCCGCTTCACGGCGGTCGCTGATAGCGATTTCGGTCGGGCACTTCATGTCCACACCACCGTCATCGGTAGGGAAGGTGTGGGCCGGCAGGTTTTCCACTTCACCGCCAGACTCGATACCACGGATGCGCGAGCACCAGCCGTAGTGCTTGAACGAACGGTTGATGTTCACCGCCATCGCGTAGGCGGCGTTGGCCCAGGTGTACTTGGAGCTGTCGGCGCCGTCGGTGTTTTCTTCGAAGGCGAAGGCTTCCACTGGGTCGGTCTTGGCGCCATACGGCAGGCGCGCCAGGAAGCGCGGCATGGTCAGGCCGATGTAGCGCGAGTCTTCCGATTCACGCAGCGAGCGCCAGCCGGCGTATTCCGGGGTGGTGAAAATCTTGGTCAGGTCGCGTGGGTTCGACAGTTCCTGCCAGGAGCCCATGCCCATCACGGTTGGCGATGCGGCCGCGATGAACGGCGAGTGCATGGCGGCGCAGACTTTCGACAGCTCGCCCAGCAGTTCCACGTCGGGTGGCGACTGGTCGAAGTAGTAATCGCCCACCAGGCAGCCGTAGGGTTCGCCGCCGAACTGGCCGTATTCTTCTTCGTACATCTTCTTGAAGATCGGGCTCTGGTCCCACGCGGTGCCCTTGAATTTCTTCAGGGTCTTGTGCAGCTCCGGCTTGGAAATGTTGAGCACGCGAATCTTCAGTTGCTCATCGCTCTCGGTGTTGTTGACCAGATAGTGCAGGCCACGCCAGGCGCTTTCCAACTGTTGGAAATCCTGGTGGTGGATGATCTGGTTGACTTGGGCAGTGAGCTTGGCGTCGATGGCGGCGATGATCGATTCGATCGACTTGATCGCATCGTTGGACACCAAGTCGGTTTGCGCCAGGGCTTGTTCAGCCAGGGTGCGCACCGCGGTTTCCACGGCTTCGCGGGCACGCTCGGTCTTGGGTTTGAATTCTTGCAGCAGCAGGTTGGCGAACTCGCTGGCTTCTTCGGTGGCACCCAGGATCTGGCTGCCTTCGCGGGCGGTATTGTCAGTCATGATTACTGCTCCCCTGCAGGCTTGGGCGCGCTGGCAAGTGCCTGAAGCAGTGCCGGGTCCTTGATCGCCTTCATGATGATTTCTTCAGCGCCGGTCTTGCCGTCCATGTAGGTCAGCAGGTTGGCCAACTGAGTGCGGGCTTCGAGCAACTGGTTCAGCGAGTCAACCTTGCGCGCCACGGCGGCCGGGCTGAAGTCGTCCATGCTTTCGAAGGTGATATCCAGGCTCAGGTTGCCTTCGCCGGTCAGCTCGTTGGGTACGTGGAACGCCACGCGTGGCTGCATGGCCTTGAGGCGTGAGTCGAAGTTGTCGACGTCCACTTCAAGGAACTTGCGGTCGGCCACGGGTGCCAGCGGCTCGGCGGGCTTGCCGGCGAGGTCGGCCATCACACCCATTACGAAGGGCAGCTGGACCTTTTTCTCGGCGCCGTAGAGCTCGACGTCGTACTCGATCTGCACTCGAGGCGCACGGTTGCGCGCGATGAATTTCTGAGAACTTTGCTTCGCCACGTTGCTGCTCCTGGTCGCTTGAGCGACGGTGTTGTTACTGCACGGTCCGGCGGCTTACTCGCTGTCCGGGCCGCGCAGGTTTTCAAATTGGGACATGCCGTCGGGAATCAGATTGCGCACGATGGCCGCGAAGTCGGCGTGCACCAGATTTTTCGCTCGGTTCAACAACACCGGCAGCGGGCTCGAAGGCTCGTGTCGGGTGTAGTACGCAAGGATCTTGTCGAGGCTGCGCAACACGTCATCGCGAGTAGCGATGTCGCCCGTCGGGCGCGGGGCTGCGGGTGCGGCGGCGAAATCGACCGAGGGGGCATTGTCTTCACTGACGGCCTCGGGTTCGCTGCTGCTGTCGGTGCCGGGCACCGCTTGATTGAGTATTTGCAGGGCCTGCTTGAGCGGCTGCTTCAAGGCGCTGAGGTCCACGCCCTGGGCGGAACCGACCTGGTCATTGACCTGTTGCTCGATGGCTTCGCAGGCCGTACGCGCTGCGATCAACGCGTCGCGGGTGGCTTGCAGCAGCTCGGGGTCGCTGTCGAGGAATGCAGCGTTGAGCTGCTGGTTGCCCAGTTGCTCATCGGCAAAACTCTGCAGGCCGCTGGCGTTGAGCGCGGCGCGCAGGCTCACGGGCCCGAAGGTGCGTGAGCGTGTCAGGATGCTTTCGCGCAACAGGCGAATATTGGTGTCGCAGGTCAGGCCGGTCAGGGCGTTGATGCGCACGGTGGGGTCGTTGTCGTCGTCGGCATCCAGGCGCGGATGCACGTCGGCCCAGTATTCGCGCAGCAAGGCGTTGATCAGGACAAGGACTTCAGCCAGCCCGGCCACGCCCTGCAAGGCGAGGGAACTTTGCAGCAGGAAATGAGTGATGCGCAGGTCTTTGCTGCGCTGCAACAGGTCGAGGCTCTGCTGCTGGATGCTGCGCCACTCCGGCGGCTCGGCGGGCAGGATCGAGTCGCCCATGCTGCGCTCGGGCTGGCCCTTGGCATCACGTTCCAATTGCAGAAATTGCGCGTCATATTCCATGTCTTCGCCACAGGGCGAAGTTGCAGAAACGGCGGTGAGCAGCAACGGCACATCCACTGAGTTCGATCTCCTTATCAGCCCGCTGGAAGGCGGGCAACGCATGCATTAGTTGCGCAATGAACTGTGCATGTTTTCTTGGTCATACAATCAGAGTGCCACTACTGCGCCATCACTGATGTTCAAGAAGTTGTGCATTTTTGGTGTAGTAGTTATGCCTTGTCAAGGTAAGCTATTCGCCCTCTGTGACAGATGTGCGGTGTTTAACAACCTGTGCGACTGGCGGGTCGAAAGGCGCGCCCATGGAGGATTTTTGTCATGCAAGCCAGTTAAGATCAGCGATCATGCTGGTAAAAGCAGATTTTGGCGGTCGTTTTCGCGACCGCGGGCAAATCTTCAGGGAAGCGTGGCCCGTTGGGTAGACCGCGCGCGATGCATCAGCAAGGAGGCAAGATGTCGCTGTGTTTGACTATCACTAGTTATCACAAGATTACCCCAGGGCAATGCGCTGAAAAGTCCATGGATCAGGGCAGGATAGCTATTGGTCGCAGTTCAGATAATGACTGGGTATTGCCTGATCCTGAGCGTCTCGTCTCCTCCCAGCATTGCGTTATTCAATACAAAGATGGCCGTTATTACTTAACCGATAACAGCACCAATGGTGTGGAGTTGGTCAAGGCCGGTATTCGTATGCGCCGGGGTAACAGCGAGCCGCTGCAAGATGGCGAGTTGATCCGCATCGGCGATTACGAAATCCAGGCGCGCATCGACTTCAACGTGCAAGCCGTCGACAGCCAACCGTTTGCCGGTGAGTCGCCAAACAGCTTCGAAGCGCTGATGGGCGCTGTGGCGAGTCCGCCTGCGCCTACGCCGATGATCGCACCGCAATTCCACGGCGCCTCGTCGATGGAAACCCTGCCAGACCTGTTCGACTTCCTCAGCCCCACCGCCGTGCCGCCGCCCACTGTGGCGGACCATGTGCCATCCGAACAACACGATTTCCGCCCGCCGGCTCCGGTTGCTGTACCGGTAGTCGAGAAACCGGTGGTGCAAGGCGCTGTCATTCCTGAAGACTGGGACCTGTTTGGCGACGCGCCTGCGCCCGCGCCGGTCGCCAATGCCGCGCCTGCACCGACGCCGATTGCCCCAGCACCGATTGCTCCGCCGCCTGTGGTCGAGCCGGTTGCACTTGCCGTGGCCGACACTGCGCAACCTAGCGACCTCTTGCAAGCCTTCCTGCGTGGCGCCGGTCTCGACCAGTTGCGGCTGGACCAGGCCGACGCCAGCGCCCAGATGGAAAGCATCGGCCGCAGCTACCGGCTGATGGTCGAGGGCCTGATCGACGTATTGCGCGCCCGGGCCAGCCTCAAGGGCGAGTTCCGTATGCAGCAGACGATGATCCGCCCCGCTGAAAACAACCCGTTGAAATTCGCTCCAAATGCCGACGAAGCGTTACTGCTGCTGCTTCGTCATGGCAACCAGGCGTTTATGGCGCCGGACATCGCGGTACGGGACAGTTTCGATGACCTGCGCGCCCACCAGTTGGCCGTGATGGCTGGCGTGGAAGCGGCGATCAAACACCTGCTCGCGCGCTTTGAACCGGCGCAGTTGGAGGAACGCATGGGCAAGCCCGGTGGCCTTTCGAGCATTTTCAACGGCTCGCGCCAGGCCCAGTACTGGCAGCAGTTTACCGAGCTCTACAGCAACATTTCGCGCGAGGCCCAGGAGGATTTCCAGGACCTGTTCGGTCGCGAATTCAGCCGGGCCTACGAAGAGCACAGCGCACGACAGCGACGCTAAAGCGCGTCGCACTTATGGATAAAACGGATAGCTAAACACGTCATTGAGGACGCAGGATGATTCCCAGGTTTTTACTCGCAGCCGCTACCGCGCTGCTGCTGACCGCGTGTGCAAACGACGCGGCCAAACCCGAAGCGGCGGCCGACACGCAAGCCAACAGCGCCGCCGTCGAGTTGCATTTCCACGCGATCGCCGGGCTCAACCCCGGCGCCAATGGCCAGGCTGCGCCGGTGCGGGTGCGTATTTTCGAACTGAAAAACGCTGCGACCTTTTCCCGCTCCGATTACTTCGCCCTGGCTGACCGTGCGCAATCCACCCTCGGCCTCGACCTGCTGGACCAGGATGAAGTGGTGGTGCAACCCGGCCAGCAACTGAGCATTCAGCGCGACCTCAACCCGGCCACGCGCCAGATCGGCGTGCTGGTGGGCTATCGCGAGTTGGACCGCGCGCAATGGCGCGCCGTGATCAACGTAGCGCCGCGCCAATCCAGCGAATACCAGATCAGCCTCGATGTGCGTGCCGTGCGCGCCGACGTCGTGGTTTCCCCCTCCAGCCCAGCCCAATAACAAGCAATCGGAGCCCCCATGTCCTGGAACAATCGCGTGGTCTGGTCGGAAGGCATGTTCATCGCAACGCAGCACTTCCAGCAGCATGACCGTTACCTGGAAAACCTGATCGACGCGCGCAGCCGTCCGTTGTCGGCAGGGGCCTGGGGTTTTTCCGAGTTGCTGATCGACCAGGGCCTGCTGGCCCAGGGCAAGCTGGCGATCGTATCGGCCCGCGGCCTGTTGCCCGATGGCACGCCCTTCAATATCCCCCAGGATGACCTGGCGCCGAGCCCGTTGAGTATCGACGACAACCTGCGCGACGGCTTGGTGTACCTGGCCCTGCCGCTCAAGCGTGCCGGTGCGCGTGACACGGTTGAGGAAGGTGAAGCCCTGGAAGCTGCGCGTTATGTCAGCCAGGTGCGTGAAGTGCGTGACGACAACGCGCCGTTCGAAAACCGCGCCCCGGTAGCCGTGGGGTCGCGGGCATTGCGCCTGCTGACGGCGCAGGACGGCATCAGCGACTATGCCGCCATTGGCCTGGTACGCATCAAGGAAAAACGCGCCGACCGTGCACTGGTGCTCGACGACACCTACATCCCGCCGGTGCTGAATGTGACCGCAAGCAAACCGCTGACTGCGTTTCGCAGTGAACTGCTCGGCCTGCTGCACCAGCGTGGCGAAGCCCTGGCGGGGCGCGTGGTGGCCTCCGGCGCTGGCGGCGCTTCGGAGATTGCCGACTTCATGCTCCTGCAGCTGGTCAATCGCGCCCAGCCGCTGATCCAGCATTTGAGCCAGTTGAGCCCGCTGCACCCGGAGCGCTTCTTCAGCGAACTGGTGAGCCTGGCCGGTGAGTTTTCGACCTTCTCCACTTCAGGTCGCCGCCCGCAGGAATACCCGCAATACCAGCACGATGACTTGGCGCTGAGCTTCACTCCGGTGATGGCGGCCCTGCGTGAAGCGCTGTCGATGCTGATCGACAGCAAGGCCACGCCGATCCCGATTGTGGAGAAGGCCTACGGTATCCACGTGGCGATGCTGGCCGACAAGACCCTGCTCGACAACGCCAGTTTCATCCTCGTGGTGCGTGCCGATGTGCCCGGCGAAACCCTGCGCGCACGCTTTGGCCAGCAGAGCAAAGTCGGTTCGGTGGAGCACATTCGCGACATGGTCAACCTGCAACTGCCAGGCATTGGCTTGCTGCCGTTACCGGTGGCGCCGCGCCAATTGCCGTACCACGCCGGTAGTACCTACTACGAGCTGGACCGAGGCAGCGAGCACTGGCAGCAGTTGAGCAATTCCGGCGGCTTTGCGTTCCATATCGCCGGGCAGTTCCCGGGTTTGAACCTGGCCTTCTGGGCGATCCGAGGATAATCCGCGATGCACCCCAATGATGATGACCGCACCCAGTTCATGCCGCGCCCGGGTGGCCGAGCGCCGGAGCCTGCACGCGCAGAACCGACGCCGCTGTCGATGCCGGCTGCGCCGATCCTCACCGGCAAAAGCCAGGGCCTCAACCCGCTGGAAAGCGCCGCCGGCCCTTTACTGGCGTTGCTGACGCGGCTGCGCAACACCATCGCCCACCCGGCGCCAGCCAGCCTGCGGGCGCAGTTGTTGGCCTATCTGCGTCAGTTCGAAGAGCGCGCCGAAGCGGCTGGTGTGGCGCGCAACGAAGTGCTGCTGGCCCGTTACGCGCTGTGCACCGCCCTGGATGAAGCGGTGTTGAGCACGCCGTGGGGCAGCACCAGTGATTGGGGCAAGCAAAGCCTGCTGATCACCGTGCACAACGAAGCCTGGGGCGGTGAAAAGGTCTTCCAGTTGCTCGACCACTGCCTGCAAAGCCCACGGGAACGCCTGTACCTGTTGGAGCTGTTGTACCTGTGCATGTGCCTGGGTTTCGAAGGCCGCTACCGCGTGATGACCGACGGTCGCAGCCAATTGGAAGCCTTGCGCGAGCGCACCGCCGCAGCGATTCGCAGTGCCCGTGGTGAACACGAGCGTGAGCTGTCGCCGCACTGGCGCGGCGTGACCGTGGCCCGTGATCGCCTGGCGCAGTTCATGCCACCGTGGATCGCCGTGGCGATCGGCGTGGCGCTGCTGCTGGCGTTGCTGTTTGGCCTGCGCATGAAACTGGCCTCGGACGCCGAGCCAGTGTTTAAAAACATTCATGCACTGGGCGAGATCCCGGTGCAGGCCATCGACCGTCCGGTGGCGCAGCCAAAAGTGATCGAGCGGCCGCGCCTGGCCGGCTTCCTGGCCGAAGACATCAAGGCCGGTCGCGTGGCCGTGGAAGACAAGGTTGACCGTTCGGTGGTGACCATTCGTGGCGATGAACTGTTCGCCTCCGCCAGCTCCAGCATTGTCGATGCTTACCAGCCGCTGATGCTGCGCATCGCTGATGCCATTCGCAAGGTCAAGGGCCAGGTGCGTGTCACCGGCCATAGCGACAACCGCCCGATCGCCACGCTGCGCTTCCCGTCGAATTGGGCGCTGTCCGAAGCCCGGGCCAAGTCGGTACTGGAGATCCTCGCGGCCAAGACCGGCCAGGCTGATCGCTTCAGCGCCGAAGGCCGTAGCGACACCGAGCCGCTGGCGAGCAACGGGACTGCCGAAGGCCGTGCCCGCAATCGTCGGGTTGAGATCACCGTACTGGCGGAGGGCGTCGAGTGAAGGCGTTTTTCAGTTTCATGATTCGCTGGGTAATCCCCGTTCTGGGCCTGATTGCCCTGAGCCTGATCATCTGGTTTGTCGGGCCGTTGCTCGACGTGTTGATGCCCGAGGGGCGACGTTGGGCGCTGATCATCCTGGTATTTGCGCTGTGGCTTGCCTACCGCGTGTTCCGCATCATCCAGGCCCGCCGCCAGGCCGCCGAGGTGATGCGCAGCTTGGCCGCCGAAACCCCGGCTGATCCCAACAGTGTTGCCACTGCCGAAGAGTTGTCGACCCTGCGCCAGCGCATGGATGAAGCCCTGACGCTGCTGAAAAAAGCCAAGCTCGGCGGTGACGAACGCCGCAACCTTTACGAGCTGCCGTGGTACGTAATCATTGGCCCGCCGGGTTCGGGCAAGACCACCGCACTGGTCAATTCCGGATTGCACTTTCCGCTGGCAGCGCAGTTGGGCGCCGGTGCCGTGCGCGGCGTCGGTGGTACGCGTAACTGCGACTGGTGGTTTACCGATCAGGCCGTTTTGCTCGACACCGCGGGCCGCTACACCACCCAGGACAGCAACTCGACGGTGGATAAAGCCGCGTGGCTGGGCTTTCTTGACCTGCTGAAAAAGCAACGTTCGCGCCGACCCATCGATGGTGCGTTTATCGCCATCAGCCTGTCGGATTTGCTGCTGGGTACAGACTCCGAGCGCGCCGCCCATGCCGCCGCGATTCGCCTGCGTATCCAGGAGCTGTACACCCAGTTGGGCGTGCGTTTCCCCATCTACCTGATGCTGACCAAGCTCGACCTGGTGCCGGGCTTCATGGAGTTCTTCGACAACCTGAGCAAGGAAGAGCGCGCCCAGGTGTGGGGCATGACCTTTGCCCTGGACGACGGCAAAAATAGCGACAGCCCGTTGGCGCACCTGCAAAGCGAATTCGCCGGGCTGGAGCAGCGCCTCAACGAACGCCTGGTCGAGCGTCTGCAACAGGAGCGCGACCCGGCACGCCGCGACCTGATCTACGGTTTCCCGCAGCAGTTCGGCGCGTTGAAGGACTGTCTGCAAAGCTTCCTTGAAGGTGTGTTCAAGCCCAACGCCTTTGAAGAGCGCGTGTTGCTGCGTGGCGTGTATTTCACCAGCGGCACCCAGGAAGGCAGCCCGATTGACCGCCTGATCGGCGCCATGGCCCAGAGCATGAACCTGGACCGCCAGCACCTGGCGCGCCAGAGCGGCACCGGGCGCAGTTACTTCATCGAAAAACTCTTCACCGCAGTGGCTTTCGCCGAGCGTGGCTTGGTGGGGGTGAACCCGAAAATCGAACGGCGCCGCAAGTGGATTGCACGTGGTGTGCTGGCGGCCACCGTAGCGCTGGTCGTGGTGGTCAGCAGCCTGTGGTGGGTGAGTTATCGCGCCAACCAGGCGTATATCGCCCAGGTCGACCAGAAAGTTGCGCCCCTGGGCCAGACCGTGCAGAACCTGAGCCCGGCACAACGAGAAGTGCTCGCGGTGCTACCACTGCTGAACGCGGTGAAGAACCTCGCGGGGGATTCGCCGAGCTGGTCCGAAGGGCTGGGGCTGTATCAGGGCGATATGCTTGAAGCCGAATCCGCCAGTGTCTACCGCAAGCTGTTGATCGCCGTGTTCGCGCCACGCTTGGTGACGCGCATCGAAGAGCAACTGCACGGCGGCGGTAACTCCGACTTTCTCTACGAGGGCCTCAAGGCCTACCTGATGCTCGCCGACACCGAGCATTACGATCCGGACTTTATCAAGGCCTGGATCGCCCTGGACTGGGATCGCAACCTGCCCCGCGACCTTCCGGCCGATCAGCGTCAGGCGCTGGCCGGGCACTTGCAAGCGCTGTTCGAACGGCACCCGCCGAGCGCCCGCCTGGACCCGCGCCTGATCGATGACCTGCGACGCCAGTTGCAGCAACTGCCGGTGGCCCAGCGCGTGTATGACCGGGTCAAGCGCCAGAAACTGCCCGAAGGCATCCCGGACTTTCGTCTCAACGAAGCCGCTGGGCGTGACGCCGCGCTGGTGTTCAGCCGCAAAAGCGGCAAGCCGTTGGGTGAGCCGTTGAGTGGATTCTTCACTGCCAAGGGCTATCGTCAGGCGTTCTTGCTGAGCAGCCTGAACCAGACCGGCACCCTGGCCGAGGAACAATGGGTGCTGGGCCACGAGCAGGCCGATCAGCAGAACGTGGTGAGCCTGGCCGCGGATGTGCGTCGCTTGTACTTCCAGGACTACCAGCGTCAGTGGGATGCGCTGCTTGCCGACATCGACTTTGTGCCGATCACCAGCGTGGCCCAGGCCGCCGACGTGCTGCGGGTGATTTCCGGCCCGACCTCGCCGCTGAAAAAGCTGCTGGTGGCGGTCGCCAGAGAAACCGATCTGCAAGCCGAAGAGCGCCAGTTGGCTGCCAAGGGTGTACCGGTGGAAGGTGGCGTCGACAAGCTCAAAGAGCGCCTTGGCAGCTTGCTTGGCCAGGAGCAACCGACGGCGAATGCCCCGGCGGCGTCGGAGGATCCGGTGACCGCGCACTTTGCCGAACTCAACAGCATCGTCAGCAAAAACGAAGGCGAACCGGCGGCCATCGACGGCCTGCTGTCGGACATGAATGCGCTGTATGTGCAGGTCAGCGCCATGGTCGGTGCCAGCGGCGATGCCTTGCTCGGTGAGGCCAAGAACCAGGCGGCGGCTGCGGCCACGCGGGTCAGCCTGAATGCCGAGCGCCAGCCGCCGCTGGTGCAGGGCATGGTCAAGTCGGTGGTCAATTCCACCACCAACAGCATGATGGGCGGGGTGCGTAACCAGCTGAACGCGGCCTGGGTCAGTGAAGTGGTCAACGTGTATCGTCAGTCGTTGGCCGGTCGCTACCCGATGTCGCCGGGCAGTGCGCGGGACGCCACCCTGGATGACTTCGGCCAGTTCTTCGGCGTGGGCGGGGTAATGGATAACTACTTCCGCAAATACTTGCAGCCCTATGTGGATACATCGGCACAGACCTGGCGCTGGCAACCGGGCGCGGCGCAGAAGCTGGGGATTGCCCCGGGCGTGCTGCAAACCTTCCAGCGGGCGGCGACAATTCGCGATGCGTTCTTCAGGTCCGGGGGCACCCAGCCTATCGTGCGTTTCGAGCTCAAGCCGGTGTCGATGGACCCGACCATCACCCAGTTTCTGCTTGATCTGGATGGCCAGCAGTTGAGCTACGACCACGGCCCGAGCCGCCCGGTAGCGATGCAATGGCCGAACCCTGGCAGCATCGGCGTGGTGCGTATTTCCATCATGCCGCCGTCGGCCAGTGGTCGCTCCGGTATCACGCTGGACGGTCCGTGGGCCTGGTTCCGTCTGCTGGAGCAATCGGATCTCACCGCGGGCAACTCGCCGGACCGCTTCAACCTGCGCCTGCGGGTTGATGGTGCGAGCATCGCCTACGAGCTGCGCGCCAACAGTGCCTTCAACCCGTTCAGAAGCCGCGTGCTCAGCGGTTTCAGCCTGCCGGAGCGGCTATGACGACTGTGGGTTTCTACGGCAAGTTGGCCAGTCGCGGGGACTTTGTCAGCCGCGCCTTGCCCCAGAGTTTTATCGGCCCGTGGGACAGCTGGCTGGCGGCGGGTTTGCTCGCCAGCCAGAACAGCCTGGGCGGTGATTGGCTCAACGTGTATCTGGTCAGCCCGTTGTGGCGCTTCGTACTGGCGCCAGGCGTATGCGGGCCCGATGCCGCGGCGGGCGTGGTGATGCCGAGCATTGATCGGGTCGGGCGGTATTTTCCGCTGGCCGTGGTCACCTTGCTGGATCACGACACCAACCCGGCCTCCCTGGTGGGCGGGCCGGACACCTGGTTCGAGCAGGCCGAAGAGCTGTTGCTCAGCACCCTGGACAGTGGCGCTACCTTCGAAAGTTTCAACGCGGGTCTCGACGCCCTGGGCTTTCCGGCGAGTGAGCCGCGTGCGGTCGACAGCCGTTTCGCCGGCCTGCAGCGCGTGGCCGCCATCGTGCCCCATCAGCGCATGACCGCACTGGCCGAACAGGCGTGCGAGGGCGCGAGCCTGTGGTGGGGCCGTGGTTCGCAACGTATTTCACCTGGTTTATTACGGTGCCAGGGCTTGCCTGCCGCCAATGATTTTGCGCAGTTTTTGCTCGGACAAGAAGGTGTGGTGTAGATGGGCGCGACGTACAAATCCGCGAGCAAAAGCCATGTGGGCATGGTTCGCCAAGTCAACGAAGATGCCTTTCTGGACCTGCCGGAAAACCGCCTGTGGGTGGTGGCCGATGGCATGGGCGGGCACGCCGCGGGGGACTATGTCAGCAGCTTGATCGTCGACAGCCTGCGCCATGTACCGCTGGGCCGCTCCCTCGACGAATACACCGCGGCGCTGCGCAATGATCTGCTGCGCATCAACACCGCTGTACGCGAAGAAACCGCCAACCGTGGCGTGACCATGATGGGCAGTACGGTGGTGGTATTCGCCGCCCGCGGCTTGCGCGGTGTGTGCCTGTGGGCCGGCGACAGTCGCTTGTATCGCCTGCGTGACGGCGTGCTGGAAAGCATCTCTCGCGACCACAGCTACGTGCAGGACCTGCAAGACAGCGGCTTGCTCAGCGAAGCTGACGCCCGCACCCATCCGCGCTCCAATATCGTCACCCGCGCTGTCGGCGTGGAAGCGCAACTGGACGTGGCGTCGGTCGAACTGTTGATCGCTCCCGGCGACAGCTACCTGTTGTGCAGCGACGGCCTGAACAAGACCGTCGAAGACCGCGAAATCCGCGACGTGCTCAGCCATGACGCACCGGACGAAATCGTGCGCAGCCTGGTGCACCTGGGGCTCAATCGCGGCGCACCGGACAACATCACCACCCTCGTCGTGAAGGTCTCGTCATGAACATTGTCATTCCAGGTTATGACATCGAAGGCGAGATCGGCGAAGGCGCCATGGCCAGCGTGTACCTGGCGACCCAGCGGTCGCTGGAGCGCAAGGTAGCGTTGAAGGTGATGGCCGCGGCGCTGGCAGCCGATCCGAGTTTCTGCGAGCGCTTCCTGCGTGAGGGCAAGACCCTGGCGCGCCTGTCGCACCCGCACACGGTGACCATCCATGACATCGGCAACGTCGGTGAGCTGTATTACATGGCCATGGAATACCTGCCCAACGGCACGCTCAAGGAGCGCATCGCTGCCGGCCTGACGCCGGAGCAGGGGGTGACGCTGATCCGCCAGATCGCCTCGGCGCTGGGTTATGCCCATGCCCAGGGCTTGGTGCATCGCGACGTCAAGCCGGCGAATATTCTGTTCCGCGCCGATGGCACTGCAGTACTTTCCGACTTTGGTATCGCCAAGTCGCTGGACGACCGCACCCAATTCACCCAGGCCGGGTTTGCCGTGGGTACACCCAGCTACATGAGCCCCGAGCAGGCGCGGGGTCAGGAGATCGACGGGCGCGCCGATCTCTACGCACTCGGTGTGGTGCTGTACGAAATCCTCGTCGGCAAGCTGCCCTACAGCGGCACCGATGCGCTTTCCACTGCGCTGGCGCACCTGACTGAGCCGTTGCCGGAATTGCCTGTGCATCACGGGCGTTACCAGGGTGTGCTGCGCAAGTTGTTGGCCAAAGAACCGGCGCAGCGTTATCCGGATGCGGCAGCGTTGTTGTTGGCGCTGGATCAACTGCCGGCGGATGAATCGGACGCCACGCTGGTACGGCCGCTGCCGATTCCTCTGAGCTTTGATCTGGCGGGCATGACCCCTGTCACCATCGACATTCCGACTGATAAACCGCAGCCGCAGCCAATAGTGCGCCAACCGGTGGTCACGCCGACCCAGCACAGTGCGCCCTCCGAGCAGCGCCGTGGTCCGGTATTGGCCTTGGCCGCCGTGGCGGTCGCCGTCGCGTTGACCATTGGTGGCGCCAGCTACTGGTGGTTGAGTGGCAGCGATGAACCGGCTCAGCCGCCAGCCGCCGTGGTGCCCACGGTGACGCCACCGGTGGCTGTCGCTGCAGTGGATGGCGGTCAACGTCCGTTGCTGATGGCGGGCAAGAAGACCCTGTTCCAGCGCGTACTCAGCAAGCCCGGCGCCCAGCTTTCAGCAGACGCGGGCAGCGCGCCGGGTAAAGCGTTGCCGGCGTTTTCCGTGCTCTACGTGTACCAGCGCAAGGAAGTGGATGGCAGCCCGTGGGTACGCGTGGGCGCCGCCACCGATGGGCGCAGCGACGGTTGGTTGCCGGCCGCCCAGGTCAGCGACTGGAAACAAAGCCTGGTGCTCAAGTTCACCGAGCGCTCGGGGCGTGCGCCCGTGATGTTCCTGCGCCAATCCGGCGAGGTGGAGAAACTGTTGGCCGATCCTGCCGCCGCGAAAAGCGTGCTGACCAAGGCGCAGAGTAACCCTGAGGACAACCAGCAAGTCCTGGCCCTTGAGCCGGCCGCCAGCGCGGTGCCGCAAAACCAGTTCTACCTGTTGCCGATTTTCGACTCAAAAGAGAGCTTCGATGAAAACGGCCAGCCGGTGCAGTTGCTCAACGTGGCCTCTATCGACCCAGGCCGCAGCGCGGCTGCCACACCGGCGACCCCGACACTCAGCGCCAATGCCGATGCATTCCGCACCGCCGTGGTTCTGGTGGTGGATACCACGGTATCGATGCAGCCCTACATCGACCAGATCCGCGACGTCGTACACGAGTTGCAAACCCGTATCGCCGAGCGCGGCGAACTGGACAGCGTCAGCTTCGGCCTGGTCGGCTTTCGCAGCAGCATCAAGAAAACCCCTGGCCTTGAGTACGTCGCCAAGACCCTGATCAGCCTCGACCAGGGGCGCGATCC
The DNA here is from genome assembly GCF_023127835.1 of Pseudomonas sp. B329. Lineage (NCBI taxonomy): Bacteria > Pseudomonadati > Pseudomonadota > Gammaproteobacteria > Pseudomonadales > Pseudomonadaceae > Pseudomonas > Pseudomonas sp. B329. The sequence continues at coordinate 270,217 of NZ_SPKP01000052.1, forward strand.
GCAGCGCTTCCTCGATATGGCGCGCCAGGTCAAAGCCTCAACCGTCTCCAGCCATTCCTTCAACGAAGATGCGTTTGCCGGGGTGATGCAGGCGGTGGATGGCATGGACTGGTCGGGCTATGGCGGGCGCATCATCCTGCTGGTCACCGACGCGGGTGCGCTGCGCAAGAACGACCCGTTCGCCGCTACCCAGATGAACGAAGCCGAAGTGCGACAGGCCGCACTCGGCAAGCAGATCAAGATCTACGCGCTGCATCTGCGCACCGATGTCGGCAAGAAAACCCACGCCGGTGCCGAGAGCCAGTACCGCATCCTTACCGCCGACGCCAACCCGCAGATCGGTGACCTGTACACGCCAGTGCCGGGAGGCGATGTGCGCAAGCTGGGTGAGCGCGTCGATGAGATCGGTACAGTGTTCGCCGACCTGGTGCATCAGGTGCGCAACAACACGCCGCAACCGGTGCCGCTGCTCGGTTCGGCGCCAAGCCTGGCGGACAAATCCACCGCGGTCGGCTATGCCATGCACATGGACTTCCTCGGGCGCAAAACCGCCAGCCAGGCGCCGCAACTGGTCAGCGCCTGGACCGCCGACCGCGACCTGACCAACCCGGCACTGCCAGCGTTCCAGGTGTGCGTGATGCTGACCAAGCTGCAACTCAATGACCTGCAACAGTCGCTGAAGTTGATCGTGGATGCGGCGCGCAAAACCCAAAGCTCGCCCAAGGATTTCTTCCAGGAAATTGCCAGCGCCTCGGCTTACATGAGCCGAGACCCGCAGGCCCTGCGCAAGGGCGGCAACCTGGCCGACGGCGGTCTGCTCGGTGAATACCTGGAGGGCCTGCCGTACCGCAGCAAGTCGCTGAACATGACCCAGGATTTGTGGCTGTCGTTGAGCGTGGCTGAGCAGGAAGACTTTATCGACGAGCTGGATTCGAAAATCCGCCTGTATGAAACCTTCCATAACGACGTGGCCAACTGGGTCCGTTTCGGCGATGCCGAACCGGGTGATGCGTTGTACCGCGTGCCGCTGTCGACGCTGCCGTAATGTTGAACCTGAGCGCAGTGCACAAGAGCCGGGGCGTTGGTAGCCAGCGCTACAGCCTGGTGATTCCGGTGTTGCACCTGCAAGCGGGCGAACAACTGGCGATTGTCGGCCCCAGTGGTTGCGGCAAAAGCACGTTGCTGGATCTACTGGCGCTGGTATTGGCGCCGGATCAGGTCGGGCAGTTTGCGTTCAACCAGCAGGACATCGGCGCGCTGTGGCGTGCCGACCGGCAATCCGCCCTGGCCGCGTTGCGCAGCCAGCACTTGGGCTATGTACCGCAAACCGGTGGGCTGCTGGGGTTTCTGGATGTGCGCGGCAATATCGCTTTGTCCCGGCAATTGCTGGGCTTGAAGGACGACGGCAGCGTGGCGCGTCTGGCCGAGCAGTTGCAGGTCAGCGATCAGTTGGCCAAGCGCCCGGCGGCGTTGTCGGTGGGCCAGCGCCAGCGCGTGAGTTGTGCCCGCGCCCTGGCCCATGCGCCGCAACTGGTGCTGGCGGATGAGCCGACCGCTTCCCTCGACCCGCTCAACGCCGAGCGGGTGATGCAGGCGCTGCTGGCCCGGGCCCGTGAACAGCGGGCGGCCTGTGTGATCGCCACCCATGACGAACCCCTGGCCCGCGCCAGTGGCTTGCAGGTGCGGCGTATCGGTTGCCGTCGCGATGCTGACGGCGGCGTCACCGCAACCCTCGGGGAGGCGTGCTGATGCGCATCGGTCTGCTTGCCTCACTCGCCTGGCAGGACTATCGCAACGACGGTTGGCTGTCGGCCTGTTCGGTGCTGGCGCTGGTAGCGGTTATCGCGCCATTGCTGGTGTTATTCGGCCTGAAATTTGGACTGGTTAGCAGTTTGACCGAACGCTTGGAGACCGATCCGGCTACCCGTGAAATTATCCCGTTGGGCGGTGGCCGATTCAGCGCAGCGTTTATCCAGCAGTTGGGGCAGCGCAGCGATGTGGCGTTTGCTTTGCCGCGTACACGGCAGATTGCGGCAACGGCCCAAGTGGGCGCGCTGACCCTGGAAATGTTGCCAACCGCAGCGGGTGATCCGTTGTTGGCAGGCTTACCGATGCCTCACGGTTTGGATCAGATTGTGCTCAGCCATACCGCTGCCGAAAAGCTTGCGGCAAGGCCCGGTGACTGGCTGGAAACCAGCTTTGCGCGGCAAGTGGCGGGGCGCGTCGAGGCCCAGCGCACGCGGTTGCAAGTGCTGGCGGTGTTACCGTTGGAAGCCTTTGCCCGTGATGGACTGTTGACTGATTTAGCGTTGCTGGAAGCGGCGGAAGATTATCGCGATGGCCGTGCGGTGCCGGCGTTGCATTGGGACGGCGAGGTGGCGGGCGTGAGCGAACAGCGTATCTATCCGGCGTTTCGCCTGTATGCGCGCAGCCTCAGTGATGTGGAACCGCTGCGGGTGTATTTCGCCGGGCAGAACCTGCTGGTGTCGACCCAGGCGCACACCATCGCCCAAGTGCAGTCGTTGAGCCGCAACCTGTCGATTGTATTCTGGATCATCGCCGGGTTGGCCCTGGCCGGAGCCTTTGCGGCGATATTTGCCGGCGCGTTGGCGGCGGTCGCGCGCAAGCGGCGGGAATTGTCAGTGTTGCGCCTGCTGGGGTTTTCCACCGGCGCGCTGTTGCTGTTCGTGCTGTTGCAGGCGCTGTACAGCGCCGGTTTTGCGGGCTTGCTCAGTGTTGGGCTCTATGGCCTGGCCGAAGCGGGTTTGAATCAACTCTTCGTGCAGGTGCCGGGCGAGTACGCCAGCCATCTGTTGGCGCGTCACTACGGCCTGGCCCTGGCTGCCGTGCTCGGCGTCAGCGCCGTGGCGGCGGCCTGTGGGGGGTGGCGGGTGGCGCGTATCCAGGCTTCTGAAGGAATCAGAGATGTATAAGTTACTGGGCGCCTGCGTGGCGCTGAGCCTGGCCTCGCTGGCCTGGGCGGATGAGGCAAGCGACAAGCTCGACAACCCGAAACCGTTGCCGGATGACGTGAGCTTGCCGCTGCCGTGCGAAGGCAACATGGTGTTCCGCTATGCCTACGTGCTGGCCCAGGGCACCCTGGATGACCGCGAAGTCAGCCTCGGCTACCCCTTTGCCGAAGGCGAGGCCGGTTACCAGCAGTCGTTTATTTCCGGTTATCGCCGCGACTTCATCAACGGCCAGTTCACCCTCAAGGACTTGCCCAAGGCCTGGAACAAGGTCATCGCGCCGCTGATGCCCAAGACCGACGCCAAGACCCCACTCAAGCCCATGCTGTACTTCATCGGCAAGTACGAAGTGACTGCACGCCAATATGCCCAGGTGATGGGCCAGGCGCAGTCCCTGGCCAGCGGTGAACCGGCACCGGCGTGTGACGCGCCCACCGGCATGGCCGGGCGGTTGCCCAAGGTGAAGCTGTCGCGTTTTGAAGCCGAGCGTTTTTCGGCGGTGTACAGCGCCTGGCTGATGAAGTACCACCGCGAGTTGTTGCCGGTGAGCGGGCGCGGTTCGTCAGCCGAAGACGGCGGCCTGGGCTTTGTGCGCCTGCCTACCGAGGTTGAGTGGGAATACGCCGCACGCGGCGGCCAGGCGGTGAGCCGTCAGGACCTGGAAAGCCGCTTGTATCCACGGCGCGCCGAGGGCAGCGAAAGCGATGGCCCGCTGGCTGATTACGCGGTGTTCAACCAGGTCGCCGGCGGCACCGGTCAGGCGGCACGGCTGATGCCCATCGGCACCAAATTGCCCAACCCCATCGGCCTGTTCGACGTGATCGGCAACGCTGCGGAAATGGTCCAGGAATCGTTCCAGCTGGTACACGCCGGCCGACGCCAGGGCACCTATGGCGGCTTTGTGGTCAAGGGCGGCAATTATCTGGAAGGCGAGGGCACCTTGTTTACCGGTATGCGCCGCGAATACCCATTGTTTGCAGCCGATGGCACCGAGCAAAGCAACGAGACCACCGGCTTTCGCGTGGCGATCGGCGCGTTGTCGGCGCCGCGTTCGCGCTACAAGGAGTTGTTTGCCCAATGGCAGAAGGAAGGCCGCCTCGCTGCGCTGACCGACGCCATCGACGACGCCCAGGACCCGACCAAGCGCCTGGACAGCATCATCGCCGCCAGCGTCGACCCCAAGCTGCAGGCCGAGCTGGGTCTGGTCAACGAAGAGCTCAAGCGCAACGTTTCGCTGATCGCCCAGCAGCGCGAAGAGGCCGCGGGCAACCTGATCCAGTCGGCGGCGTTGGTGGCCGAGACCATCAGCAACTACAACATTCGCCTGGCCAACCTGCAGAAGAGTCGCCAGCAGGCCGTCGACAGCAAGGACGAAGCCAGCGCGCAGCTGTTCGCCACCGCCATTGCCAATGGACGCAGCGCCCTCGACGGCGCGGTGGCGATTTATATCGACAACCTGGCCACCGGCACGCGCTACACCGATGCGGTGATCCAGGCGCAGTTTCAACGGGTCAAGGAAGAGTTGGATCGCAAGCCAGTGCTCGGCAAGAGCCTGGTGACGCGCGCGACACTGTTCGTTCGCCATGTCGGCAACTACCGCAAGCAACAGCGGGCCGACCCGGCAACGATCTTGAAGGAATTGCTCGCAGCGAGCGGTCAGCGGTCTTGATCGTTGGCTGTCTAGCGAGCTTGGAAGGGACTCAGGCGGCGGTGGGCCGTGCTGGGCAAGTCAAACTTAACAGAGATCACATCTATGCTTTTTTCCCGTAAGTCGGTTTCCAAGCGTCACCTGCTGCTGATCGCGGCCGGTTTCAGCACCGTGTTGACCGGTTGCGCTACGTCGCCTGCGTCCAAGGTCGCGTCGAGCACCAAGGTCGAGTACTACCCCAACTGCTACGAGCCGGTGCAGCATCTGCGTGCCACCGACTCGAACATGACCAAGTCGGTGGTGACCGGTGCCGCCATCGGCGCGGCCGGCGGTGCGTTGCTGGGCGCGCTGACCGGCGACAAGGAAAAACGTGGCCGTAATGCCGCCATCGGTGCTGCCGGTGGCGCCCTGGCCGGCGGCGCGGCGGGTTACTACACCGAACGTCAGAAGCAGATCGCCGATGACAACCAGCGCATCGCCTCCTATGCCGCTGACGTGAATAAAAGCGTCTCCGACATCGACCGCAGCACCGCCTACGCCAAGGCGTCGCAGCAGTGCTACCAGAGTGCGTTCACCAAGCTTGTGGCCGACCGCAAGGCCAAGACCGTCAACGATACCGAAGGCCGCAAGCGCCTGGCGGAAATCGTCTCGGGCTTGAAGGAATCCAATGACCTGATCGTCGCAGTCAACGGCAAAGCCAGCGAAGACCTGAACAACTACACTCAGGCTTACGAAAAAGATCTGCAGCAAGTCGGCGTGCAGCGTGCCGACGTGGTCACCGTGGCCCAGGCCGATGCGGCGCCTGTCGTGACGCCGACCAAGAAGAAAGGCGCGGGCACCAAGCCACCGAAAAAGCCGGTGCTGCCAACCGTGCCGAAAGAAGCGGTCACCACCGAGAAGACCTTGCAAACGGCCCAGGCCAAGCAAGCTGAAAGCAAGCAGGTAGCCAACGCGGGTGATTCCCAGCTCAAGCTCAACTGCACCAACCCGAACCTGGTTGACTGGGCGCCGGTACCTTGCCCTAACGTCTAAGCACTTGTTGCTATAAGCGTTAAACGCCAGCCGATCTGCGCCTAAAGCGCAAGATCGGTGGCGTTCTATTTGCAAATCGTTACACTGCTGCGGCCACTCCAATAAATACACCGAGGCCGTGTGCATGAAATTTCGTCTTCTTCTGTGGGTGCTTGGCCTGATGATGGGCAAAGCCAGCCGCACCAATCCCGCCTTCCAGCAGCAACTGGGTGACAAAGACCTGGCCTTCCAGCTGCAGACCCTCGACGGCAAGGTTGCCCGTCACTTCATTGTCAAAGACCAGCGCATCACCAGCCGTTCAGGTGTTCACCCTGAGCCTGCCTTTGCGATTGCTTTCAAGGATGCCGCCTACGGTTTTGCCACGATGCAGGCGAAGAACAAGCAACTGGCGTTCATGACGGGGATTCAGGACAAGTCGATTCAGATCAAGGGCAACCCGGCGCTGGTGATCTGGTTTCAAGGGCTGACCAAGTATTTGAAGCCGAAGAAAAAGAAGTAGGGTTTTCAGGTATACCGAGTTGGATTCATCGCAGGCAAGCCCGCTCCCACAGTCTGGCTGCGTTCCAACGCTGGAACTCGGTCAACTGTGGGAGCTGGCTTGCCTGCGATAGCGGTTTATCAGGTGAAAGATTTAGCCCTGGCTGAACTGCGATGCCAACTCGCGCAACAGCACCTCGGCATCCAACACCTTGGCGACCACTTCCTCAGCTTTTTCCCGGCTCAAGCCCAAACGCTCCAGCAACGCATCCGGAATCGCCTCATCTGGCCCCGATCCAATCCCCCGGCTACGCAACAATCGCACCGCCAGACACACCAAGTTCGGATACTCGGCATATTGCCCGTCATAGGTCGGATCGTGCTGAAAGCGCAGGGCTGTGGACAGTTCGTCCGGCATGTCCCAGTAGCGCATCAGCCACGCACCAATCTGTTCGCGGCTGATCCCCAGCAAATGTTGCTCGACATAGCTGTGGCACAGGTGCGGGTTGACCTCCAGGTGTCGGCAGATCAGCGAGAAATGCGGTGGGAACACATGGGCCAGCAGCAGGTAGCCGAAGTTGTGCAACAGCCCGGCCAGGTAGGTCAGGCCGGCTTCCGGGCGCTGGGCACGGGGCATGGCGCGGGTCAGCCCCTCGATCACGGCAGCGGTGTAGATCGACTGATGCCAGTACGGGGTGGACTGATGCGGACGGTCTTTGGGCAGGCTCAGGGTTTTGCCCAGTGCCAGGCCGAGCGCCAGGTTGATCACCAGATCGAAGCCCAGTACGCGCACGATGGCGTCTTCGACTGAACGGATCTTGCCCGGCGAGGCGTAGTAGGGCGACGCGGCCCAACTCACCACCTGGGCGGCCAGCGCCGGGTCGGTTTCCACCACGCCGGTGATGTCATCGATGGTGGCGTTGGGATCTACGCGCAGCTTGATGATCTTTTGCGCCGTGTCGGCCAGCGGTGGAATCTCGATGGTCGCTTCCAGGCGTTGCTGAATGCGGCGGGCGGTGAACGCCTGCATCGCCTGGGTGATTTCCTCGCGGTCATCATTGGGGCGGTCCAGGTTCGGGCGAATGTTGCTCAATGGCTCGCCGAACTGGGCGGCACTGGCCTTGGTGAGCAGGCTCTTGAAGGCGTCACTGGGGATTTCCAGCAACAACCCGGCTTCGCCCGAATGCACCAGCAGGCTCGGCTCGTTGAGCAGGCTGCCTTCATACAGGCAAGGTGAACTGGTGAGCGGCGGCAGCCCGGGCAGCAGGCTCAGGTCATGCTTGCCAAGCATACGCTCGACCCGCTCCGGGGCTACGGCCGTGAGACGGCGACCAGTGAGTTCGGTGAGGCGGTTGAGGTCAAGCAACTGGCTTTGAGGGAACAGCACCATGAGTGCACCGACCGCATCCTCAAGCAACACCGCCTGGACCTTTCGCGCAGGGTTCAGGCCCGCGTGTTCGGCGACTTCCGTGTAGGGGACGGCGAGCTTTGCGAGCAGCGCCCGAATGACCGGCGGGGCGGTCAGTGGGGCTGTGGCGAGGGCAACTTCTGACATGGCCTGATCCAATTTCTTACAGTCATTGGAGTATAACCAGCTTGATACGGGTGATGGTCGGATAAGTGCGTCGGGCGTCACACTTGGCCGTATTGCTGCCCGTGCCGCAGCCAGCGATCCAGCAGCGGGCTGACATGTTCGGGCCAGCGTTCCAACAAGGCTTGCGCGGCGTCGCGCACAGCAGGCAACAAGTCGGCGTCACGCATCAGGTCAGCGACCTTGAATTGCAGCAGACCGGTCTGGCGTGTGCCGAGCATTTCACCCGGGCCGCGCAGTTCGAGGTCTTTTTCGGCGATGACAAACCCGTCGTTGGTTTCGCGCATGATGCCCAGGCGCTGGCGGCCGATCTGCGACAGCGGCGGGTGATACAACAGCACGCAATGGCTGGCAGCGCTGCCCCGGCCGACCCGGCCGCGCAATTGGTGCAGTTGCGCCAGGCCCAGGCGTTCGGGGTTTTCGATGATCATCAGGCTGGCGTTGGGCACGTCCACGCCCACTTCGATCACCGTGGTAGCCACCAGCAATTGCAGGTTGCCGGCCTTGAACTCGGCCATCACTGCGGCTTTCTCTGCCGGTTTCATGCGGCCATGGATCAGCCCGACCTTGAGTTCGCCCAGGGCGCTGGTGAGGTCTTCGTAAGTGGTTTCGGCGGCTTGGCAGGTCAGCTCTTCGGACTCTTCAATCAAGGTACAGACCCAGTACGCCTGCCGGCCTTCGGCGCAGGCGCCGCGCACGCGCTCGATCACCTCCACGCGCCGGGTGTCGGTGACCAGCACGGTGTTGACCGGCGTACGCCCGGGCGGCAATTCATCGAGGATCGAGGTGTCGAGATCGGCGTAGGCGCTCATGGCCAGGGTGCGCGGGATCGGGGTGGCGGTCATGATCAACTGGTGCGGGTTCATGCGCCCGCCCACGCCTTTCTGGCGCAGGGCCAGGCGCTGTTGCACGCCGAAGCGATGCTGCTCGTCGATGATCACCAGCGCGAGGTTCTTGAACTGCACTTCGTCCTGGAACAGCGCATGGGTGCCCACCACCATCGGCGCGCCGGCAGCGATTTGCTCCAGGGCGCTCGCACGGTTCTTGCCTTTGAGCTTGCCGGCCAGCCACGCCACTTCCAGGCCCAGCGGCTCGAGCCAGCGCTTGAAGGTGATGAAGTGTTGTTCGGCGAGAATTTCTGTCGGCGCCATCAGCGCGACTTGGTAACCCGCCTCCAGTGCTTGCAAGGCGGCGAGGGCGGCGACCACGGTTTTGCCTGCGCCCACGTCGCCCTGGATCAGGCGCAGCATGGGTTCTTGCTGGCTGAGGTCGTAGGCGATCTCATTGCCCACGCGCTGCTGTGCTCCTGTCGGCGCAAAGCCGAGGTTGGCCAGGTATTGCGCGGGCAGCCGCGTAGCCTTGGGCATCGCCGGCGCACGCAGGGAACGCATGCTTTCACGCAGGCGCTGCTGGGACAGTTGGTGGGTCAACAGCTCTTCGAAGGCCAGGCGATGCTGGGCCCAGTGATGGCCGAGGGCGAGTTCGTCCACATCGGCATCAGCGGGCGGGTGATGCAGGTAGCGGATCGCATCGGCCAGGGGCGCCAGTTGATAGTCGCGGGCCAGCTCCAGGGGCAGCCAGTCGGGCAGGCTTTGCGGGCCGAGCATGGTCAGGGTTTGCATGCACAGTTGGCGCAGGCGTTGCTGGGTCAGGCCCTCGGTCAGCGGGTAGATCGGCGTGAGGGTGGTGTCCACCGGTGGCGGTTCGTCGCCGGTGATGGCGCGGTATTCCGGGTGGTAGATCTCCAGGCCCGATGCACCGGGACGTGCCTCACCGTAGCAGCGCACACGGGTGCCACGCTTGAGGCCTTCTTTCTGCGCGTTGCTGAAATGGTAGAAGCGCAGGCTCAAGCCGCCAGTACCATCCTGCAGGCGCACCACCAGGCTGCGGCGCTTGCCCATCACCACGTCAGCGCCGCTGACAGTGCCTTCGACCACCGCATCCTGGCCTGGGCGCAAATGGCCGATGGGCACGACGCGGGTGCGGTCCTGATAACGCAGGGGCAAGTGGAACAGCACGTCCTGGAGGTTTTCCAGGCCGACCTTGGCCAACTTCTCGGCCATGGCGTCACCGACACCCTTGAGTGCCGTCACCGACACCTGCGACAGCTCAGTCATACGGTTGCTTAGCTCGCAGCGGGCGGCTTGGCCACCGAACACAGGCGGATCGAGTCGGCGAGGATCTCAATTGCCTTGGGGCGTGGGAAGCTGGCGCGCCAGGCGATCGCCACGGTACGGAACGGCACCGGAGGCGTGAGTGGGCGAACTTCGATCACGCCTTGAGCGTAGTGATGGCTGTCCACCGCTGACAGCGGCAGGATCGAAATACCCAGGCCGGAAGCGACCATATGGCGAATGGTTTCCAGGGAGCTGGATTCCACCGTGGTGTGCTTGGCGCCGTCGTTGCCCTTGGTCAGGGTCGGGCAGGCTTCCAGTACCTGGTCGCGGAAGCAGTGGCCTTCGCCGAGCAGCAGCAGGCTCTTGTCGTTGAGCAGGCCGGCATCGATGGTGTCCTTTTTGGTCCACGGGTGCGAGGCCGGCATCAGCACGTAGAACGGCTCGTCGTAGAGCGGCAGGGTCAGCACGTCCGCCTCGTTGAACGGCAGGGCGATGATGATCGCGTCCAACTCGCCGTTGCGCAGTTTGTCGCGCAGCACGTGAGTGAAGTTTTCTTCGATATACAGCGGCATCTGCGGCGCGACGCGGTGCAGTTGCGGGATCAGGTGCGGGAACAGGTAAGGGCCGACAGTGTAGATCGCGCCGACTTTGAGCGGTGCGGTCAGCTGGTTCTTGCCGGCCTGGGCCAGCTCGCGAATGCTTTGCGCCTGCTCCAGGACCTTCTGGGCCTGGGCAACGATGCCTTCGCCCACTGGGGTGAGGCGCACGGCGCTCTTGCTGCGCTCGAAAATCAGCACACCGAGTTCGTCTTCAAGCTTTTTCACGCCCACCGACAGCGTCGGCTGGCTGACGTGGCAACGCTCGGCGGCATGGCCGAAGTGCTGTTCTTGGGCGAGGGTCACGATGTAGCGTAATTCTGTAAGAGTCATAGCGGGCGTCCATGAAGTTGCGGGCCAAGCATACCGGCTGCAATCGATAGACGCACGTTATCAGAACTTTGCTGGGGATTGAGTGGGGAATGTCGGAAATTGTTGTCGCGGTGAAAGTCAGTGCGGGAGGGGGGCAAGCCCCTCCCACATTGCTCCGCTAGCGGCGACGTTTATCGATGTTGTAAACGAAGGGTGCGACCAGTTCGACACTGCCGTTTTTCAACAAGTCGGCTGGCGGTTTGGGCAAGGGTTGAGCCTTGCGGATCATCTCCAGAGTCGCGCGATCCAGGTCGGCGTTGCCGGAGCGGCCTTCCAGTTCGTAGGACAGTACATTGCCTTCGCCATCGACCACGAAACGCAAGCGGTTCATGCCTTCCTTGCCACGTTGCTGGGCGCCCGGCGGGTACTTCTTGTACTTCTGCAGGTGCGCCAGCAGGGTACTTTGCCAGGATGCCTGGGCAGCAAGCTGCTGTGCCGATGGCCCGGGCGCAGGCTGGGCGGATTTTTGCGCAGGCGCGTTGCTCGGCGGCGTTTCGCTTGGAGGCTCCTCGGAAGGTTTCTCCTTGGGCGGATCGGGCTTTTTCTCCACTGGCTTGGGCGGTTGCGGCTTGGGTTTGGGCTTGACCGGCTTGGGCACCTGGATCGTCGGTTTGGGCGCCTCGGCCAATTTCGGCAGCGGCAGCTCCTCAACTGGCGGCGGCGGTGGTGCCACGACCTTGGGCGGTGCCGGAGGCGGCGGTGGCGCTGGCAGCGGCGCCAGGTCGATGACCATCGCGGCAGGCGGTAACTGGATCACCTGCGGCGCGGACCATTGGAGCGCGATGATGATCGCGACGGCATGCACGCCCAGCACGACGGCGAGGCTGGTGCCGTAACGCGTCAGTTTGTGGCGCGTCGTGATCATTTCTTGGCTGCCGTCTCAAGTCCGACCAGGCCTACCTTGAGGTAGCCGGCTGCCCGCAGGGCATCCATCACGCTCATCAGGTCACCGTAGTCCACGCCCTTGTCGGCCTGGAAGAAGATTGTCGTGTCTTTCTTGCCCTGGGTCTTGGCGTCGAGCACCGGCCCCAGGGTTTCAGCCTTGACTTCTTCTTCGCCCAGGAACAGGCGTTGGTCCGCCTTGACGCTGAGGAAAATCGGCTTCTCCGGCCGCGGCGCCGGCTTGGCGCTGGAGGCGGGCAGGTCAACCTTGATGTCCACGGTGGCCAACGGTGCAGCCACCATGAAGATGATCAGCAGCACCAGCATCACGTCGATAAACGGCGTAACGTTGATTTCGTGGTTCTCGACGAGTTCGTCGTCGCCTTGATTCAAATGCAGGCCCATGGCCGATTACCCCACTTTCACCATGTGCGGTTGCGAGCTGCGCTCGGTAGGCAGGTGATCGAGGTCACGGCTGACCAGCAGCAGGACTTCTGCCGACGCATCCGATACCTGAGCCTTGTAGCCGGCGATCGAACGGGCGAAGACGTTGTAGATCACCACCGCAGGGATCGCGGCAACCAGGCCCAGGGCAGTAGCCAGCAGGGCTTCGGCGATGCCGGGGGCAACGACGGCGAGGTTGGTGGTCTGGGTTTTGGCGATGCCGATGAAGCTGTTCATGATGCCCCATACGGTGCCGAACAGGCCGACAAACGGCGCGGTGGAACCGATGGTGGCGAGTACGCCGGTGCCGCTGCTCATGTTACGGCCGCAGGCGGCAACCAGGCGCTCCAGGCGGAAAGCCACGCGTTCCTTGATGCCTTCTTTTTCGCGGGTGTTGGCCGACAGGCGCATTTCTTCCAGCGCGTCGTGCACCAGGGTGTTGGCCAGGGTGCCCTTTTTGGTTGCGGTTTCGCTCGCTTCCTTGAGGGTAGTGGCTTTTTTCAGGTGGACGATTTCAGCGCGCAGACGACGCTTGGCGCCCAGCAGCTCGAAGCCTTTGGCAATCCAGATGGTCCAGGTGATGATCGAGGCGATGGCCAGGCCGATCATCACAGCCTTCACCACTACGTCGGCATTCTGGTACATGCCCCATGGCGACAGGTCATGGGCCATACCCAGGGTGTTGTCTTCTTCCAGCACAACGCCGGTTTCGTTGGCAGGTGCGGCGTCGCCCGTGGCCTGGGCCGGGTCGGTAGCCACTGGAGCAACGGCAGGTGTCGTCGGGGTCGCAGCATTCTGCTCGGTAGCCGCCGGAGTGGCGGGGGCGGTGGCATCAGCGAATGCGGCGGTCGGTGCCAGCAGGACGCTGAACAGCATCGCAGCAATCGCACGCCAGGCGCGGGATGGGCTGTGAGGCTTGGTTGGCGAAGCGGGGGTTGTATTACATGTCATGCTGGCCGGACCTGAGAGAAAAAATGGGTGATCGTCCTTCCAGACCGAGGGGGGTCGAGGACAAATGGGTGGTTATTATTGCAAGTAATTCTTGTTAACTAAAGTGGCACTGTTACTTTATTTCGCTTTTCACTGGCCGTTGATCCACTCGCGCGGCTAATCTGCGCCTTTGAGAATGGAGTTTTATGATGTCTGCGCCTTCTGTTGTGATTGCCGGTTGCGGTGATGTGGGTAGTCGGCTGGCTAGCCAATTGCTGGCCTCGGAATGGGAGGTCCACGGCCTGCGCCGCGATGTTTCACGCTTGCCCGACGGCGTGATCGGCATTGCCGGCGATCTGTTCAAAAAGGACTGTCCGGACACCTGGCCAATCGGCGGGGTGGATTATCTGGTGTACTGCGCCGCTGCCACCGACCACGACGAGGCCGGCTATCGCGCCGCCTACGTGCAAGGGTTGCAGCATGTACTGGAGTGGCTGGACGACTACGGCCAGGCGCCCAAGCATTTGCTGTTTGTCTCCAGCAGCAGTGTGTATGGGCAGCAGAACGGCGAGTGGGTCGACGAAACGTCAGAGACGCAAGCGAAGGGTTATTCCGGGCAGGTGATGCTGGAAGCTGAGCAAGTGGCGCTCAATAGTGGTATTCCGGCCACCATCGTGCGGCTGACCGGGATTTACGGCCCGGGTCGTGAATGGCTGCTGACCCAGGTGCGTCAAGGCTACCGCGTAGCGGTTGACCCGCCTTTATATGGCAACCGGATTCACGCTGATGATGCGGCCGGGCTGCTGGCGTTTTTACTGCGGCACGTAGAGCAGGGCGGTACATTGGACAAAGTCTACATCGGTGTCGACGATGCGCCGGCGCCATTGGCCGAGGTGGTGGGCTGGTTGCGCGAGTACCTGGGTGTGACCGAATGGGCTGATGACGCCAGTGTGCGGCGTGCGGGGAGCAAGCAGTGCAGTAATGCGCGTATCAAGGCGTTGGGCTGGGTGCCGACTTACCCGACTTACCGGGAAGGCTATGCGGCGATTCTGAAAGGCTGAAGCGCGGCAAAAAATGTGGGAGCTGGCTTGCCTGCGATAGCGGTATATCAATCACATCTTTGTTGGGTGTAATACCGTCATCGCAGGCAAGCCAGCTCCCACATTTGGATTTGGGCGAGGCTGTTATTACTTTTCAAGCAGCCATTGGCGCGGGCCTGGGGTAAACGAAGGCACTTCATCGGCCTGGGCGGTGTTGATCGCCTGGAAGATTTCCAGTTGCTCACCCTTGCGTACGAAGATCCATGGGTTGCCCTGGCCGTTCAGTTGCAGCCAGATGCTGTCGTAGCCGCCGCTCATGGAGGCGCAATCACCCGCCAGGCACAGTGAGTAACGGTCAACGCCAGGCAGACCGGCGATCTTGCCGTCAGCCTGGAACTGCACTGTGGCGCCGTTGCCGGTGCCGTCGGTTATCTTCCAGTCGCCGCCCATGTAGGCCGCATACAGTGCCCGTTCGAAGTTGGCACCCAGTGGTGCGCCTTCGGGGGCCGGGTCTTTGGCGCGGGCGAACAGCTGCTCTGGCTCATTGTCGTTGGCCACTTGCAGCAATTGTTTGCCTTTGCGCTTGAGTTCGGTGGCGGAGCTGCCGTAGAAGTCCACGCTCCACGCGCCGGGTTTTTCACCCGACAACTTGCCTTCCGCTACTTCAAAACCGTTGTAGTAGCGCGCCTGCAACGCCTTGGTGTTGACCTCCCACTCAAGGTTGGGGCCATAGGATTGCAGGGCTTCACGCAAAGGGCCGCCCTTGGCTGCCGCGTCGATGGCGGCCTGGTTGATCCAGGTACCGCTTACGTCCAGATCGGCCGGGTTGCTGGCACAACCGCCGAGCAACAGTGCGAGCAACGAAGAGGCTACAAGCGCTTTGCGCATTACGAAATCCTTATGAAGCGAAGCCGGCGCAGCCTTTTGGGGCTGCGCCGGGTGTTTTACTCGATGACCAGAATGGCGTCCATCTCAACCTGTGCGCCCTTTGGCAGGGCGGCAACGCCGATGGCGGCGCGGGCTGGGTAGGGTTGTTCGAAGTACTTGCCCATGATCTCGTTGACCTTGGCAAAATGGCTCAGGTCGGTGAGGAAGATGTTCAGCTTGACGATGTCCTTGAACGAACCACCGGCAGCTTCGGCCACGGACTTGAGGTTTTCGAAGACTTGTACGGTCTGGGCTTCGAAGCCTTCAACCAGTTCCATGGTCTTTGGGTTCAGCGGAATCTGGCCGGACATGTAGACGGTGTTGCCCGCCTTGATCGCCTGGGAGTAGGTGCCGATGGCGGCTGGGGCTTTATCGCTGGTGATAACTGTCTTGGTCATGAATGACTCCTTGTAATGGATCGGTTATGCACGCATACGGGTGATGCGGATCACACCGGTCAAGGCGCGCAGTTTCTTGATCACGCGGGCCAGGTGCACGCGGTCGTGCACACTGACCACCAGTTGGACCACGCTGATGCGACCATCACGTTCGTCCATGCTGATTTTCTCGATATTGCCGTCGGCCGCGTTGACGCTGCTGGCCAGCAGGGCGATCAGGCCGCGCTGGTGTTCCAGCTCCACCCGCAGCTCGACGTTGAACTCGCCGGTGACATCCTTGGCCCACGAGAGCTGGATGCATTTTTCCGGGTTGTGGCGGATTTCGGTGATATTGCGGCAGTTGTCCAGGTGCACCACCATGCCCTTGCCCGCGGACAGGTGGCCGACAATCGGGTCGCCCGGAATCGGTGTGCAACATTTTGCGTAACTGAGCACCAGACCCTCGGTGCCGCGAATCGCCAGCGGGCCTTCCGGGCTCGGCAGTTGTTCGCCTTCGCCCAGCAAGCGACGGGCGACCACGTAGGCCATGCGGTTGCCCAGGCCGATATCTTCGAGCAGGTCTTCGATGGTTTCCTGGCGATACTCATGAAGCATCGCCTGCACGCGCTCTTGCGCAATCTTGTCCAGGGCGCTGTCGAAGCCGTTGAGCACCTTGTTCAGCAGGCGCTCGCCCAGGCTGATGGACTCGGAGCGACGCTGCAGTTTCAGGGCGTGGCGAATATGCGTACGGGCCTTGCCGGTGACCACGAAGTTCAGCCATGCCGGGTTGGGGCGAGCGCCCGGAGCACTGACGATCTCGACCGTGGAGCCGCTTTGCAGGGGCTCGGACAGCGGCGCGAGACGACGATTGATCCGACAGGCAATGCAGCTGTTGCCGACGTCGGTGTGTACCGCGTAGGCGAAGTCGACCGCTGTGGAGCCCTTGGGCAGCTCCATGATCCGGCCCTTGGGCGTGAACACGTAGACCTCGTCCGGGAACAGGTCGATCTTCACGCTTTCGATGAATTCCAGTGAGTTGCCGGCACGTTGCTGCATTTCCAGCACGCCCTTGACCCACTGGCGGGCGCGGGCATGGGTGCCTTTGGGCTGCTCGTCGCCACTGGACTTGTACAGCCAATGGGCGGCGATGCCGTTGTTGGCCATCTCTTCCATTTCGCGGGTACGGATCTGAATCTCGATCGGCACGCCATGCATACCGAACAGCGTGGTATGCAGCGACTGATAGCCGTTGGCCTTGGGGATCGCGATGTAGTCCTTGAAGCGGCCCGGCAAGGGCTTGTACAAATTATGTACAGCGCCCAGCACGCGGTAGCAGGTATCGACCTTGTCGACGATGATCCGGAACGCGTACACGTCCATGATCTCGTTGAAGGCCCGGCGCTTGCCGCGCATCTTCTTGTAGATGCCGTAGATGTGCTTCTGGCGGCCACTGACCTCGCCTTCGATTTCGTCGATTGCCAGGCAATGGCTCAGGGATTCTTCGATCTTGTTGACGATTTCCTTGCGATTGCCCCGGGCGCGTTTGACCGCCTGGTAGATGCGCGCCGAACGCATCGGGTGCATGGCTTTGAAACCAAGGTCTTCGAATTCGATACGAATAGCGTGCATGCCCAGCCGGTTGGCGATGGGCGCGTAGATTTCCAGGGTTTCCTTGGCGATGCGCCGACGCTTTTCGCCGGACAGCACTTCCAGCGTGCGCATGTTGTGCAGCCGGTCGGCCAGCTTGACCAGGATCACCCGAATGTCTCGGGCCATGGCCATGGCCATCTTCTGGAAGTTTTCCGCCTGGGCTTCGGCCTTGGTCTCGAAGTTCATCTGGGTCAGTTTGCTGACCCCGTCGACCAGTTCGGCCACGGTTTCGCCAAATTGCGCGCTGAGCGCTTCCTTGGCAATGCCGGTGTCTTCGATCACGTCATGCAGCATCGCGGCCATCAGGCTCTGATGGTCCATGTGCATGTCGGCCAGGATATTTGCCACCGCAAGGGGATGGGTGACGTACGCCTCACCGCTACGTCGGCGTTGGCCGTCGTGGGCTTGTTCGGCGTAGAAATACGCTCGGCGGACCAGGTTGACCTGGTCGGGGCCGAGGTAGGCCGATAAGCGATCGGCGAGGGCGTCTATGCTCGGCAAAGTGTGAACTCCTGCCGATGACTGTGACCCTGCGCCGTGCTACGTCGACCTGGCATAGGCTTAGACGGCCTCGTTGGACTCGTCCTCGAACGCTGCAAACAGCGGTTCGTCTTCAACGATTTCGGCGTTGGCAATGAACTCGTAGCTCATCAGGCCTTCAGCGATTTCACGCAGAGCTACAACGGTAGGCTTGTCGTTTTCCCACTGGACCAGGGGCTCTTTGCCGCCAGTGGCCAGTTGACGGGCACGCTTGGTAGAGAGCATGACCAGCTCAAAGCGGTTATCCACGTGTTCTAGGCAGTCTTCAACGGTTACGCGGGCCATGGTATTCCTCGGAGCGAATGCAAGATGCGCGCTGCCCGGTTGGGCGAGCGGACTGAGCAGTTTAAAAAATCACCAGCGTTTAGGGAAGCGCTGATTTTTCGCAGGCTCTCGCAAAACCGCTACAAGTGCCAATGTAAGGCCCTTGCAGCGGTTTTGGGAAGAGCCAATCAGCCGAGCAGTTCGGCGAGTAATTTGCCGAAACGCTGCTGTTGACGCTTTTGCTGGAGCTGATTGGCACGGAAAATCGCCTTCAAATCATCCAAGGCGTGGGCAAAATCGTCATTGATGATCAGGTAGTCGTAGTCGACATAGTGGCTCATTTCGCTGACGGCTTCACGCATACGCCCTTCGATGATCTCGTCGCTGTCCTGGCCACGGTTGGTCAGGCGCTGGTGCAAGGCTTCAAGCGACGGCGGCAGGATAAAGATCGAGCGTGCCTTGGGCATCAATTGGCGCACTTGCTCGGCGCCCTGCCAATCGATTTCCAGAATCAGGTCGTGGCCTTCGTCCAGGGTCTGCTGCAGATGACTTTGGGAGGTGCCGTAGAGGTTGCCGAAGACTTCGGCGCGCTCCAGGAAGTCGCCGTGTTCGATCATCTTGACGAATTCGGTACGCTCGACGAAGTGATAGTGCACGCCGTTCACTTCGCCCGGGCGCATGGCGCGGGTGGTGTGCGACACCGAAATGCGGATCTGCTCGTCAGCGTCGGTCAAGGCTTTGACCAGGCTGCTTTTGCCCGCGCCCGAAGGGGCGGAAATGATGTAAAGGGTGCCGGTGCTGTGGGTCATGGAGGTTGCCTTACTCAATATTCTGTACTTGTTCGCGCATTTGCTCGATCAACACTTTGAGGTTGACCGCCGCCGTGGTGCTGCGCGGATCGAACGCCTTGGAGCCCAGTGTATTGGCTTCGCGGTTGAGTTCCTGCATCAGGAAGTCCAGGCGCCGACCGGCGGCGCCACCGGACTTGAGCACGCGGCGTACTTCAAGAATGTGGGTGCTCAGGCGGTCGAGTTCTTCGGCCACGTCGCTTTTCTGGGCAAGCAGGACCATTTCCTGTTCCAGACGCGTCGGGTCAAGGTCGGCTTTCATGTCGGTGAAGCGGTCGAGGATCTTCTGGCGTTGGGTAGCAAGCATCTGCGGCACCAGTTCGCGCAGGGTGACCACATCGGCTTCGATCGATGTCAGACGCTCGTTGATCAGGCGCGCCAGTTCAGCGCCTTCGCGCTCACGGCCGGCCTTGAGCTCCTTCAGGCCCTGGTTGAACAGCGCGAGGGCTTCGGCGTTCAGGGCCTGCGGGTCGGTTGCGTCGCCCACCAGTACGCCGGGCCAGGCCAGGACTTCCAGAGGGTTCAGCGCGGCCGGTTGCTTGATCAGGCCGGCGATGGTTTCGGCGGCGGCAACCAGTTGTGCGGCGCGGTCGCGGTCCAGCTGCAGCGGTTTACCGGTGGTTTCTTCGGTAAAACGCAGGGTGCATTCCAGCTTGCCACGGGAAATGCCCTGGCGCAGCGCTTCACGAACGGCGCCTTCGAGGTCGCGGAACGACTCGGGCAGGCGCAGGTGTGGCTCCAGGTAACGGCTGTTGACCGAGCGCAATTCCCAGCTGAGGGTGCCTTGAACCCCGGCTTTTTCGACACGGGCGAAGGCGGTCATGCTGTGCACCATGGAGGTACCTCGTGTTGGATAGATAGAGATTGGCCAGGCCGACCTGTAGGAGCGAGCAAGCTCGCTCCTACGGTCGAGAGGCGCAGGATTGTAGCGCAGTGCGCAGGAGGCGCCCAAACATGCGCATTCGTAACCGAATTTTTAGAAGTGCCCCGAATCGGCTCGCGGCTCTATAATGCTCGGCAGTTTTTCGTCCTCAGTACAGGTATCCCCTATGAAACGTCCAAGTGGTCGCGCTGCCGATCAGCTCCGCTCGATCCGCATCACCCGCAACTACACCAAACACGCCGAGGGATCCGTACTGGTCGAGTTTGGCGATACCAAGGTGATTTGCACCGTCAGCGTCGAAAACGGCGTGCCGCGCTTCCTCAAGGGCCAGGGCCAGGGCTGGTTGACCGCAGAGTACGGCATGTTGCCGCGCGCTACCGGTGAGCGTAACCAGCGTGAAGCCAGCCGTGGCAAGCAAGGCGGGCGTACCCTGGAAATCCAGCGCCTGATCGGCCGTTCCTTGCGTGCCGCGCTGGACATGTCCAAATTGGGCGACGTGACCCTGTACGTCGACTGCGACGTGATCCAGGCTGATGGCGGTACCCGTACTGCATCCATCACTGGCGCCATGGTAGCCCTGGTCGACGCATTGAAAGTGATCAAGAAGCGCGGCGGCCTCAAGGCGGGTGACCCGCTCAAGCAGATGATCGCAGCTGTGTCGGTCGGCATGTACCAGGGCGAGCCTGTGCTGGACCTGGATTACCTGGAAGACTCGGCCGCCGAGACCGATCTGAACGTGGTCATGACCAGCACCGGTGGTTTCATCGAAGTGCAGGGCACCGCCGAAGGCGCGCCATTCCAGCCGGCTGAGCTGAACGCGATGCTGGCCCTGGCCCAGAAGGGCATGACCGAAATCTTTGCACTGCAAACCGCTGCACTCGCTGACTAAGCCCGCCCCAAGGAGAAGCGCCATGAATGACAGCCAATTGCCGGTTCCGGCACCGTCAAAGGAAGTACGCCAGTTGGCAATGCTGTGTCATTTTGCGGCGTTTGCAGGGTTGGTGTTCCCCTTCGGCAGCGTGTTGGGGCCGCTGATCCTGTGGCAGTTCAAGAAGGATGTGGACCCGCTTATCGATGATCAGGGCAAGGAAGCCCTGAATTTTCAGATCACCGTGGCCATCGCCTGGTTGGTGTGTCTGGTGCTGGGCTTCGTGGTGGTCGGCTTTTTGCTGATGACCGTACTGGTGATAGGGGCGTTGATACTGACGATCATTGCCGGGATCAAGGCCAACAAGGGCATTGCCTATCGCTATCCGTGGACTTGGCGTCTGGTCAAGTAACCGAGCGGCCACAAAAAACCGACATTGCTGTCGGTTTTTTTGTGCCTGGAAAAAGACCTCAGATGGTCAAGGTCCAGTCGTAGTCGACGATCAGCGGCGCGTGCTGCGAGAAGCGCGGCTGGCGTGGCAGGCGAGCGCTGCGTACGAACCGGCGCAGGCCCGGGGTCAGCAGCTGATAGTCGAAACGCCAGCCCAGGTTGAGCATCTCGGCCTGTTCGTTATCCGGCCACCAGCTGTACTGGTCGCCTTCGCGGCTGACTTCGCGCAGGGCATCAACATAGCCCATGTTGCCGACAATCTCGTCCATCCAGGCCCGTTCCGGCGCCAGGAAGCCCGGTGATTGCTGGCTGTCGCGCCAGTTCTTGATATCCAGCTTCTGTTGCGCCACGTACAGCGAGCCACAATAAATGTACTCGCGACGTTTGCGTCGCTGTTTATCCAGGTAACGGGCGAAGTCGTCCATTAGCTTGAACTTCTGGTTCAAGTCTTCATCGCCGTTCTGCCCCGAAGGAAGCAGCAAGGTCGCGATGCTGACCTTGTCGAAATCGGCTTGCAGGTAGCGCCCGTAGCGGTCGGCTGTCTCGAAGCCGAGGCCGCTGATGACCGCCTTGGGTTGCAACCGCGAGTACAAAGCCACGCCACCTTGGGTGGGCACTTCGGCATCGCAGGCATAAAGGAAGTAGCCATCCAGTTGGAAGGCTGGGTCGTCCAGTTCAAAGGCGGAGGCGCGGGTGTCCTGCAGGCAGATGACGTCGGCATTCTGTGCTTGCAGCCAACTGAGCAAACCACGCTCGACTGCAGCCTGAATACCATTAACGTTCACACTGATGATCCGCATAAATGGCCCCAAAAATCGCGTGCGTGTATGATACACGCCGTCCACCTAATTAGCTAAATCCGTGGTATCTGAGGCTTTTTTCATGCAGGCGTATCAACGCGATTTCATTCGTTTTGCCATCGATCGCGGCGTTTTACGCTTCGGTGAGTTCACTCTCAAGTCCGGGCGCACCAGCCCGTACTTCTTCAATGCAGGCTTGTTCAACTCGGGTTCGGCCCTGGCTCAGCTGGGTCGTTTCTACGCGGCAGCCATCGTTGAAAGCGGTATTTCCTTTGATGTGCTTTTTGGTCCGGCCTACAAGGGTATTCCCCTGGCAGCGGCGACGGCGGTCGCCCTGGCGGAGCATCACGGGCAGGACTTGCCGTGGTGTTTCAACCGTAAGGAAGCCAAGGCCCATGGTGAAGGTGGCAGCCTGGTCGGCGCGCCATTGACCGGCGATGTGCTGATCATCGATGACGTGATCACCGCAGGCACCGCGATCCGTGAAGTGATGCAGATCATCGCTTCCCAGGACGGCGCAAAAGCTGCTGGTGTGCTGATCGCCTTGAACCGCCAGGAGCGCGGCAACGGTGAGTTGTCGGCGATCCAGGAAGTGGAGCGTGACTTCGGCATCCCGGTGGTGAGCATCGTGTCGTTGAACCAGGTGTTGCAGTTCCTGGAAGATGACCCGCAGCTCAAGCAGCATTTGCCGGCGGTGCGTGCCTACCGCGAGCAGTTTGGCGTCTGACACTGAATCCTGTGGGAGCGGGCTTGCCCGCGATAGCGGTGTGTCAGGCGGTGCATTTTTGCATGTACTGCCGTCATCGCAGGCAAGCCAGCTCCCACATGTGAACTGTGTACAAACAAAAGGCCCCGTTCGATTGGATCGAGCGGGGCCTTTTTATTTGCAGCGGTTAAGGACGCTTGCGGTTACTGATCAGCGTGCCCACACCGGTATCAGTGAAGATTTCCAGCAGGATTGCATTCGGCACACGGCCATCCAGGATCAGCGAGCTGCCTACACCACCTTGCACTGCTTCCAGCGCGCAACGGATCTTCGGCAACATGCCGCCGTAGATGGTGCCGTCGGCGATCAGGTCGTCTACCTGCTGGGTGGTCAGGCCGGTGAGTACCTTGCCTTCCTTGTCCATCAAACCGGCGATATTGGTCAGTAGCATCAGCTTTTCAGCCTTCAGTGCTTCCGCCACCTTACCGGCTACCAGATCGGCGTTGATGTTATAGGACTCGCCATTGGCACCCACGCCGATCGGCGCAATCACCGGGATGAAGTCGCCCTTGACCAGCAGGTTGAGCAAATCGGTGTTGATGCCGATCACTTCGCCCACCTGGCCGATGTCGATGATTTCCGGCTGGGTCATCTCCGGCGTCTTGCGGGTCACGGTAAGTTTCTTGGCGCGGATCAGCTCCGCATCCTTGCCGGTCAGGCCGATGGCGCTGCCGCCGTGGCGGTTGATCAGGTTGACGATGTCTTTGTTGACCTGGCCGCCGAGGACCATCTCCACCACGTCCATGGTCTGCGCGTCAGTGACACGCATACCATCGATGAAGTGACTCTCGATCGACAGACGCTTGAGCAGGTCGCCGATTTGCGGGCCGCCACCGTGGACGACCACCGGGTTGATCCCCACGGCTTTCATCAGCACGATGTCGCGGGCAAAGCCGGTTTTCAGCTCGTCGCTTTCCATGGCATTGCCGCCGTACTTGATCACCAGCGTCTTGCCGACGTAGCGTCGAATATAAGGCAACGCTTCGGACAGGACCTTGGCGGTGTTGGCAGCGGCTTCGCGTTCGAGGGTCATTCAGGGCTCCGGGCAAAAAATCAGAACGGTAATTGGAGATCAGGGGCAACACGTTTCAACTGGGCGTGGAACACGTCCTTGATACGCTGCAACTCGGCCTCGGTATCCGCCTCGAAACGCAGGACCAGCACCGGTGTGGTGTTGGACGCGCGAACCAGGCCCCAGCCTTTGGCGTAATCGACTCGCACACCATCAATGGAGGTCAGGTTGGCGCCTTCACCCCATTGCGTATCGTGCAATGCGTCAATGATGCTGAATTTGCTCTCCTCGGTCACATGGATATTGATCTCTGGCGTAGAAATATCATTCGGGAAGGTCTGAAACAGTTCTTCGGCGGTGGATTTTTCCTTGCTGAGGATCTCCAGCAGACGAGCGGCGCTGTAAATGCCGTCGTCAAACCCGAACCAGCGCTCCTTGAAGAACACGTGGCCGCTCATTTCGCCGGCCAATAGTGCGCCGGTTTCCTTCATTTTCTTTTTGATCAACGAATGACCGGTCTTCCACATTAGCGGGCGACCGCCGTACTCCTTGATCAGTGGCGTCAGGCGACGGGTGCATTTCACGTCGAAGATGATCTCGGCGTTGGGGTTGCGCGCCACGACGTCACGGGCAAACAGCATCAGCAGGCGGTCGGGGAATACGATCTCGCCGGTTTCGGTCACCACGCCTACGCGGTCACCGTCGCCATCGAAGGCCAGGCCGACGTCGGCGCCCACTTCCTTGACCTTGGCGATCAGGTCCTCCAGGTTTTCCGGCTTGCCCGGGTCCGGGTGGTGGTTGGGGAAGTTGCCGTCGACGTCGCAGAACAGCGGGATTACTTCGCAGTTCAGCGCTTCGAGCAATTGCGGGGCTATCACGCCAGCCGCGCCGTTTCCGCAATCCACCACCACTTTGAGGCGGCGCGCGAGTTTGACGTCGCGGGTGATTTCATCGGAGTAGCGCTGCAGGATGTCGACCTTGGTGATGGTGCCGGTGCCGCTGGTCAGGTCGTTGGTTTTCAGGCGGGTGTGCAGGGCCTGGATCTGTTCATTGGCCAGCGTATCGCCAGCGATGACGATCTTGAAGCCGTTGTAGTCCGAAGGGTTATGGCTGCCGGTGAGCATCACCCCGGATTTACCGGCCAGTACGTTGGCCGCGTAGTACAACGCGGGTGTCGGCACCAGGCCGACGTCGCTGACGTGGCAACCGCTGTCGGCCAGCCCCTGGATCAGTTGCTCGACCAGCTCGGGGCCGGACAAACGGCCGTCACGACCCACCGAGACGTTGGGTTCGCCCTGGGCAAGGCTCTGCGAACCGATGGCGCGGCCGATCCAGTAGGCGGTTTCGGCGGTCAGGGTCTTGGGTACCACGCCACGAATGTCATAGGCGCGAAAAATGCTGTCGGGAAAGGTCGGGGCTACGCGGGCTGCGGTACTCATCGCGGGGGAAACTCCATCTGAAAGGGGGCAAGGCGGGCCTGATGTGGCTGGCCGGCAGGCTCAAACTGAAGGGTATGACGGCGTTTTCGGCAGAGAGTTCGTGGTGTAAAAATGCCATCGGCGCATTGGCGCTAGCATTATTTTTACGTAGTCCTTTGATTTCATTGGAGAAATCTCGATGATTATTTCCGCGAATTCTTCATCCTGAAAAGCCGGGCGGTGGCGCGTGGCCGGACGATTGCATCCGGCCACGTTCAGCTTAGTCAGTGACTGCCGGAATGCCCAAAACCGCCTGCGCCGCGCTGGGTTTCGTCGAATTCCTGCACCAATTCAAAATGCGCCTGCACCACCGGCACCAGGACCAGTTGGGCGATGCGCTCGCCGACGGCGATGTTGAAAGCAGTCTGGCCACGGTTCCAGCACGACACCATCAGCTCGCCCTGGTAGTCGGAGTCGATCAGGCCGACCAGGTTACCGAGCACGATGCCGTGTTTGTGGCCCAGGCCGGAGCGCGGCAGGATCAGCGCCGCCAGGCCCGGGTCGCCGACATAGATCGACAGGCCGGTCGGGATCAGGATGGTCTGGCCTGGCTCAAGAACGGTGTCTTCCTTGAGCATGGCGCGCAGGTCCAGGCCGGCGGAGCCTGGTGTGGCGTAGGCCGGCAGGGGGAATTCGTTGCCGATGCGGGGGTCGAGGATCTTGGCTTGCAAAGCGTGCATGAAAATTAAACCTGGTTCAGCCGTTGGGCGATAAAAGAGATCAGTTGGCGGGCAATCTTGCCCTTGCTCGTCTGGGCGAAAAGGGTGGCGTGCAGCTCGCGGTCGATCACGCTGCAGGCATTTTCCTCGCTGTTGAAGCCGATGCTCGGGTTGGCGACATCATTGGCAACGATCAAGTCGAGGTTTTTGTCTTTCAGTTTGCGCGCGGCGTAGTCCAGAAGGTGCTCGGTCTCGGCAGCGAAACCGACACTGAACGGACGGTCCGGACGGGTGGCGATGGTGGCCAGAATGTCCGGGTTGCGCACCATTTGCAGGAGCAGGCCGTCGCCGCTTGTAGGGTCTTTCTTGAGCTTTTGCGGGGCTACGACTTCCGGGCGGTAATCCGCCACCGCTGCCGAGGCGATGAACAGGTCACAGGGAATGGCGGCTTCACAGGCCGCCAGCATGTCCCGGGCGCTGACTACGTCGATTCGCGTGACGCGATCAGGGGTCGGCAAATGCACGGGGCCTGTGATCAGGGTCACCCGTGCGCCTGCCTCGACCGCAGCTTCTGCCAACGCAAAGCCCATTTTTCCTGAGCTATGGTTGGTGATGTAGCGCACCGGGTCGATGTTTTCCTGGGTCGGGCCTGCGGTGATCAGCACGTGCTTGCCGGTCAGGGCCAGGTGCTGGAAGCACTCGGCGGCGCATAGCGCAAGGTCGGTGGCTTCGAGCATCCGGCCCATGCCGACGTCGCCACAGGCCTGGCTGCCGGATGCGGGGCCAAACACCTTGAGGCCGCGGCTTTGCAGGAGTTGGGTATTGGCTTGGGTGGCCGGGTCGCGCCACATGGCCTGGTTCATGGCCGGGGCGATCGCGACGGTGGCGTCGGTGGCCAATACCAGGGTGGTCAGCAGGTCATCGGCGATGCCCTGGGCCAGGCGGGCGATCAGGTCGGCGGTGGCCGGGGCGATCAGCACCAGGTCGGCCCATTTGGCCAGTTCGATATGGCCCATGGCGGCTTCGGCCGCCGGGTCCAGCAGGTCGAGGTGAACCGGGTGGCCGGACAGGGCCTGCATGGTCAACGGGGTGATGAACTCACTGCCACCACGGGTCATGACCACGCGCACTTCCGCGCCCTGGTCCAGGAGCCTGCGAACCAACTCTGCGCTCTTGTAGGCGGCAATGCCGCCGCCGACGCCGAGAACGATGCGTTTCCGATACAGACGCTGCATTGGTTTGCCTTTCCAGTTCAGTGATGCCAGTTCAGTGACGCCTGCGATGACCCCTCCCCAGGTGAAATCGCATGCAAAAAAGAGGGCCTACGATAACACAGCGTCTGCCGCGCAACAGCGCAGCAGATACAGACGGAGGTGGGATGAGTATTCGTGATTGGCCCGTGGCGGAGCGTCCACGGGAGAAGCTGTTGGAAGGTGGCGCGGCGAGCCTGTCCGATGCCGAATTGTTGGCGATCTTCCTGCGTACTGGCGTTTCCGGTCGAAGTGCGGTGGATCTGGCGCGTGATCTGCTGGTGCAGTTTGGCGGCCTGCGCCCGCTGTTGGAGGCCAGCCAGGCGCTGTTCAGCCAGCATATGGGGCTGGGGCCGGCGAAGTTCGCCCAATTGCAGGCGGTGCTGGAAATGTCCCGGCGCCATCTGGCCGAACGCTTGCGCGACGACTCGGTAGTGGAGAGCCCGCTGGCTGTGCGTCAATACCTCAAGGCGCTGTTGCGCCATGAGCCTCATGAGATATTCGGCTGTCTGTTCCTGGACTCAAAGCATCGTGTACTGGGGTTCGAGGCGTTGTTTCAGGGCACCATCGACACTGCGATTGTTTACCCGCGGCAGGTGGTCAAGCGTGCCTTGGCTCATAACGCGGCAGCGGTGATTTTGTGCCACAACCATCCCTCCGGGAATGCGGAGCCCAGTGCATCTGATCGCAGATTGACCAAAATGCTGCAAAAGGCGTTGGAAGTGGTGGATGTGCGGGTGCTGGATCACATCATTGTGGGAGATGGTGATCCGCTGTCGATGGCTGAATACGGATGGGTATAGCCACCTCTGTTCCTGTAGGAGCGAACAAGCTCGTTCCTACAGGGAAGGGGTTGCGCCCTAGGGCTTGAGGCTGATTTTCGAATAATCCTGGCGGCCGAACGGGCTTACCTGGTAACCCTCGACATTCTTGCGCGTCAATGCAAACGCCGTCGGGTGCGCCAGCGGCAGCCACAGCGCCTGCTGCTGGATCTGCGCCTGGGCCTGCTGGTACAGCTTGGTGCGTACGCCTTGCTCGCTGGTGGTCTTGCCGGCGCTGATCAACTTATCCAGAGCGGGGTCGCAGTAGCGGGCGAAGTTGGTGCCGGATTTCAGCGCTGCGCAGGAAAATTGCGGGGTCAGGAAGTTGTCCGGGTCGCCGTTGTCGCCGGCCCAGCCCATGAACAGCAAGTCGTGCTCGCCGGCCTTGGCACGGCGAATCAATTCGCCCCATTCAATCACACGAATTTCAGCTTGGATGCCAACCTTGGCCAGGTCGGCCTGTAGCAGTTGGGCGCCGAGGTTCGGGTTGGGGTTCAGCAGGCTGCCGGTAGGGCGCGTCCATATTGTGGTCTTGAAACCGTCCTTGAGCCCGGCACGTTCCAGCAGCGCCTTGGCCTTGGCCAGATCCTGTGGGTAGCCTGGCAAATCCTTTGCATAGCTCCAGGTATTGGGCGGGTACACACCGTTGGCTGCTTCGGCGGTGCCCTCGAAGACGGCCTTGAGGTAGCTACTCTTGTCAAAGGCCAGGTTGATCGCCTGGCGTACTTCGGGTTTGTCCAGCGGTGGGTGCTGGCTGTTGATGGCGACGAAAGCGGTCATGAAGGCAGCGGTTTTTTCCACCTTCAGCGCCGGGTCTTTTTCGGCTTCGCCTACATCCAGGGGCTTGGGCGACAGGGCAATCTGACATTCGTTGCGATGCAGTTTCTGCAACCGTACGTTGGCGTCCGGGGTGATGGCAAAGATCAAGTTATCCACAGCCGGTTTGCCCGCGAAATAGTCCGGGTTGGCCTTGTAGCGCACCACGGCATCTTTCTGGAAGCGCATGAATACGAACGGGCCGGTGCCGATGGGCTGACTGTTGAGTTTCTCAGGCGTGCCGGCCTTGAGTAGTTTGTCGGCATATTCAGCCGGGTAGATCGAGGCAAAGCCCATGCTCAACGCCGGGAGAAAGGTGGAGTCGGCGTGGTCGAGGGTGAAACGCACCGTCAGCGGATCGAGGGCATCGATCTTCTTGACCAGTGCCGGCAATTGCAGGGACTGGGCGTGGGGGAAGCCGCTCTGGGCGATCTTGTGCCACGGGTTGGCCGGATCGAGCATGCGCTCGAAGCTGAAGCGCACGTCTTCGGCGGTCAGCGTGCGGCTTGGGCTGAAATAATCGGTACGGTGAAATTTCACGCCCGGGTGCAGCTTGAAGGTGTAGGTCAGACCATCGGGGGAAACTTCCCAGCTGTCTGCCAGGCTCGGTACCAGCTTGCCGCTGGCCGCATCAAAGTCCACCAGGCGGTTCATCAGCACGTCCGCCGAGGCGTTGGTGGTGGTCAGCGAGTTGTACTGCACCACATCGAACCCTTCGGGGCTGGCCTCGGTGCAGACGCTCAAGTTGGTGGCTGCAACGGCCATCGGTGCGATAAAGAAGGGGGCAAGCAGTAGTGGTAGGGCAGCGAGGCGCATATTCGGTTTCCTGTGCAGATCGAAGGCCCATCTGCGAGTGCAGTCTGGAAAAAGACTACCGTAGAGGTCTGATTGATAAATGACTAGCCCATTTTTGCCTGTGCTTTTGGCCAAAATGCTGTTTTGATGGCGCCTCAGCGCGTTTCGCCGTGCACTTCTCTGTGCCTGCGAGCGCTGTAAATCATTCTGTGCGACGAGCGGTCGGCTGTTACAGCGGCCCCTCCTGGCAGCGGTTCGGGCGTCCGGCACCAAGATTTACGCTGGTAAAAACACACGGGCTGTTGTTGCACTGGGGTCTTTCTGGTATAAAGCAGCGCTCTTTTCTAGGGGCCCGGTTCCTTCGCTTGTAGGTGTAGCCGGTAAGACCCTAAAGAAACGCGGCGCCTGGCGCCAAATGACTGAGAGATTAAGCGGCCAACCCATGCCGGGTTGGGCATGTGGTTTTAGAGGGCTGAGGCATGTCGAGAGTCTGTCAAGTTACCGGTAAGGGTCCGGTGACTGGGAATAACATTTCCCACGCAAATAACAAAACCCGTCGTCGTTTCCTGCCGAACCTGCAGCATCACCGCTTCTGGGTTGAAGAAGAGAAACGTTTTGTTCGCCTGCGTGTATCTGCCAAAGGCATGCGTATTATCGACAAGCGTGGCATCACTGTCGTGCTGGCCGAAATCCGCGCCGCTGGCAAGATCTAAGGAGCTCTATCATGCGTGAATTGATTCGAATGATCTCTAGCGCCGGTACTGGTCACTTCTACACTACCGACAAGAACAAGCGTACTACCCCGGACAAGCTCGAAAAGAAAATGTTCGACCCGCGCGTTCGCAAGCACGTGATCTACAAAGAAGGCAAAATCAAGTAATTGATTTTCTTCCTTGTGAAAAAAAGCCCGTATCTCACGATGCGGGCTTTTTTTTGCCTGGGATTTGCTGATCAGGCTTTCTGCTCGAACACCACGTAGATCTTGCGGCACGCTTCCAGCACTTCCCAGGTGCCCTTGAAGCCAGCGGGGATCACGAAGCGGTCGCCGGCGCGCAAGGTCTTGGCGTTGCCTTCGGCGTCACGCAGTACGGAAACCCCCTGCACAATCTCGCAGTATTCATGCTCGGTATAGCTGACCGTCCACTGCCCGACTTCACCTTCCCATACCCCTGCATTCATCTGGCCACACGGGCTGTTGTAGTGGTTGTAGATCGTTTGCTCGGGATCGCCCTTGAGGATTTTTTCTGCGGCAGGGCGGTAGCGTTCGGGGGCCGTGTTGGCTTGGCTGAAGTCGACGATATCCTGGATGCTCATGTGCGTGTCCCGTCTGGCCTGCGGTTGGAGAGCCCAAAGTCTATGTTTATTAAAATGAACATCGCAAGGGCGTTTACCGCCGTTATGTCAAATATATTGAAACATCCCCAGCCGCTGGTTTAGGGTGGCAGCTGCCTTGCGCCGAACAGCTGGCTGGCGGGCAAGAATTCTTTGAGGCTGCCGGGGGGACACCCGCCTGGCCCTCTATTCAATAAGAGGAGGACACTCGCATGACCACCCTGACCCGTGCCGACTGGGAACAACGCGCCAAGGATCTGAAGATCGAAGGCCGCGCCTACATCAATGGCGAATACACCGCCGCCGTTTCCGGTGACACCTTCGAATGCATCAGCCCGGTAGACGGTCGTCTGCTGGCCACTGTCGCCAGCTGTGACGCGGCTGACGCCCAGCGCGCCGTGGAAAACGCCCGCGCCACCTTCAATTCCGGCGTCTGGTCGCGCCTGGCGCCGGCCAAGCGCAAAGCCACCATGATCCGTTTCGCCGCGCTGCTCAAGGCCAATGCCGAAGAGTTGGCACTGCTTGAAACCCTGGACATGGGCAAGCCGATCAGCGACTCCCTGAACATCGACGTTCCCGGTGCGGCAAATGCCCTGAGCTGGAGCGGTGAGGCAATCGACAAGATCTACGACGAAGTCGCGGCCACCCCTCATGATCAACTGGGCCTGGTGACCCGCGAGCCAGTCGGCGTGGTCGGCGCCATCGTGCCGTGGAACTTCCCATTGATGATGGCCTGCTGGAAACTCGGCCCGGCGTTGTCCACCGGTAACTCGGTGATCCTCAAACCGTCCGAAAAATCCCCGCTGACCGCCATCCGTATCGCCGCCCTGGCCGTCGAAGCCGGCATTCCAAAAGGCGTGTTCAACGTATTGCCAGGCTATGGCCACACGGTGGGTAACGCCCTGGCGGTGCATATGGACGTGGATACGTTGGTGTTCACTGGCTCCACCAAGATCGCCAAGCAACTGCTGATCCGCTCCGGCGAATCGAACATGAAGCGTGTGTGGCTGGAGGCGGGCGGCAAGAGCCCTAATATCGTGTTTGCCGATGCGCCGGATCTGCAAGCCGCCGCCGAATCTGCGGCCAGTGCCATCGCCTTCAACCAGGGTGAAGTCTGCACTGCCGGTTCGCGCCTGCTCGTGGAGCGTTCCATCAAGGACACCTTCCTGCCGCTGGTGATCAAGGCGCTCAAAGGCTGGAAGCCGGGCAACCCACTGGACCCAGCCACCAACGTGGGTGCGCTGGTGGATACGCAGCAGATGAACAACGTGCTGTCCTACATTGAGTCCGGTCATGCCGACGGTGCCAAACTGGTCGCTGGCGGTAAGCGCACACTGGAAGAAACCGGTGGCACCTACGTCGAGCCAACTATTTTCGATGGCGTGACCAATGCCATGAAGATCGCTCAGGAAGAGATCTTTGGCCCGGTCCTGTCGGTGCTCACTTTCGACAGCGCCGAAGAAGCCATCGCCATTGCCAACGACACCCAATACGGCCTGGCCGCAGCGGTATGGACGGCGGATATCTCCAAGGCGCACCTGACGGCCAAGGCCCTGCGTGCCGGCAGCGTCTGGGTTAACCAGTACGACGGCGGCGACATGACCGCACCGTTTGGTGGTTTCAAGCAGTCGGGTAATGGCCGCGACAAGTCGCTGCATGCGTTCGACAAGTACACCGAGCTGAAGGCGACCTGGATCAAACTCTAAGCAGCACTGCAGGCCAAACGTGGGAGGGGGCTTGCCCCCGATAGCTGGGTGTCAGCCACTGCATGTGGTGACTGGCCCACCGTTATCGGGAGCAAGCCCCCTCCCACACTGTTTTGTGCGACCCCGTAAATTATCCACAGGAGCGTGGCAATGCGTTGGGCGACTTATTTCGCCGTGCTGGCATCGGTACTCAGCGTTGGCCTGGCCTTGGGCGTGAGTATGCCGTTGGTATCCCTGCGTCTTGAAGGCTGGGGCTACGGCAGCTTCGCCATTGGCGTGATGGCGGCGATGCCGGCATTCGGCGTATTGCTGGGTGCCAAGTTCTCCAGCCGAATGGCGTCCTGGCTCGGCACTGCCAACCTGATGCGCCTGTGCCTGTGGGCCGGGGCGCTGTCTATCGGTTTGCTGGCGATCCTGCCCAGCTACCCGGTGTGGCTGGTGCTGCGGTTGATGATCGGGGTGATCCTGACCATCGTATTTATCCTGGGTGAAAGCTGGATCAACCAACTGGTGATCGAGCAGTGGCGCGGCCGCCTGGTGGCGCTGTATGGCTGCACTTATGCCTTGAGCCAGCTGTCGGGACCCTTGCTGCTGGGCCTGATGGGCACCGATCATGATTACGGGTTCTGGGTGGGCGTCGGCCTTTTGGTAGTGGCGCCGCTGCTGTTGCTGGGGCGATCCGGGGCGCCGACGGCTGATGCGTTCAGCGTCACGTTCAGCGAGCTGTGGCGCTTTTGCCTGAGCTTGCCGGCGATTGCCTGGGCGGTGGCGTTATTCGCCGCATTCGAAGCGATGATTCTGACGCTGTTGCCGGTGTACTGCCTGCAACAGGGCTTCACTGCCGAGATTGCCTTGGCGATGGTCAGCACAGTGGTCGTGGGTGATGCGCTGCTGCAATTGCCCATTGGCGCCCTGGCCGATTACTTGCCGCGCCGCACGTTGTTCCTGGGGTGTGCGCTGCTGTTGCTGGCGTCGAGCCTGGCGGTGCCGTTGTTGATGCACACACTGCTGATCTGGCCGGTGTGGGTGCTGTTCGGCGCCAGCGCGGGTGGGTTGTTTACCCTGTCGCTGATTTTGATTGGCGAGCGCTACCGTGATGATGCGTTGGTGCGTGCCAACGCCCACGTGGCGCAGCTGTGGGGCATTGGCTGCCTGATCGGGCCGCTGGTGGCGGGTGCGGGCAGCCAATGGGTCAGCGGTCATGCACTGCCATTGCTGATGGCGGCGGGGGCGTTGGGGCTGGTGGTGCTGTTGCTGCGCCAAGGGGCGTTTGGAGCAGTGCAGCCTGCCTGAACTTCTTTGGCTTAAAGCATACGTTCCAGGCCAACTGACGTGGCGAACCAAGCATTGAAACGGCGCCACCAACTGCCGGGCTCGCGGGTCAGGGTGTGCAATTGCCCGTTGTCCTCGGTGACCCACACCACATTGCCATCCTGCAATTTCGCCTCGTAGCTCAGCGTCGGCGCCATACCTTCCAGCGCCAGGTTGCGCACATGCTCCGCCAGTTCAGGGCTGTCCACCAGCACGCCGACTTCGGTGTTCCACAGCACCGAGCGCGGGTCGAAATTGAACGAGCCGATAAATGACTTCTCGCGATCGAAGATCATTGCCTTGCTGTGCAGGCTCGAATCGGAGCCGTAGAGGCTGCCTCGACGAAACAGGTGCGGGCCACTGCTGGCACTGGGGTCGCCTGGTTGTCGGCGCAGCTCATAAAGTTTGACCCCATGCTCCAGCAGTGCCTTGCGATAGGGCGCGTAACCGCCGTGCACGGCCGGTACGTCAGTGGCTTCAAGGGAATTGGTCAGCAGGCTCACTGACACCCCTGCGTCGGCCCGACCTGTCAGGTACACCAGCCCGGGCGACCCCGGAACGAAGTACGCCGAAATCATGATCAGTTCACGGCTGACCCCTTCCAGCTCCGGGGCCAGTTGGGTGGTGAGCAGCAACTGCGGGTCCGGATCAGCCTTGGCCAGCACCTTGCTCGGTGCGTCCCACAGCGCCTGATTCCAGGCCCAGATCAGCTCACGGCGCCAGATGTCCATACGTGGTCGGGTCTGGTAGGTACGCAGGCGGTTATACAGGGCGTGGTTCTGCTGACGCGATTGCGCCAATGAAGCTTCCAGGCGCCCGCGGGCGACGGCCAGATCGATTTTGGAGGGCATCTTCGAGACAAACTCATCAATAGGTTTGCTCAGTGCGCTGTTCCAGTACTGATCGAAACTGTGACCCAGTTGCTCTGCCACCGGTCCGACGCTGAGCATGTCGATATCGGTGAAGTTCAGGTTGGGCTCGGCGTCGAAATATTCGTCCCCCAGATTGCGCCCGCCCACAATGGCCACGCTGTTATCCGCCAGCCACAGTTTGTTGTGCATGCGCCGATGTTGCAGCGACAGGTTGAATACACGGCCCATGGCGCGTGTAACGCCGGTGCTGCGGCCCAAATGCAGGGGGTTGAACAGGCGAATTTCGATTTTGGGGTGGGCGGCGAGGGTGGCGATGATTTGGTCGAGGCCGTCGCTGGTGGTGTCGTCCAGCAGGATGCGCACACGCACACCGCGGTCGGCGGCCTTGAGCAGTTCGTCCACAAGCATACGCGTGCTGATGCCGTCGTGAACGATGTAGTACTGCAAATCGAGGCTGGATTGGGCGCTGCGGATCAGCTCGGCGCGAGCCATGAAGGCTTCACTGCTGTTGGGCAGCAAGCGAAAACCCGAGCGCCCTTGGTGCGGCGCCGCCTGGGCCTGGATCGAGCGACCGAACGAGGAGCCGTTCGCCGGCAGGGCATCGCTGGGAATACGCGGTGTGTCGACTGTGGCGCAGCCGCCCAGGGCCAAGGTGCCCAACAGCAAAAACGGTAATAGCCGTCGAATTATCAAGGGAGCTGCTTCCAGGTCAGGGCGGTTATCGATATATGACGGCCTTTTCCGGCGAAAGGTCAGTGCAGCGTCTCTGCCAGCATCTTGAGCGCGGCGGCGCCGACCTTGCGCACCGCTTCTTCAATCTGCGGGGTTGGCTTGGCGGCGTAGTTCATACGCAGGCAGTTACGGTATTTGCCGGAGGCAGAGAAGATGCTGCCTACGGCCACTTGTACGCCTTGTTCCACCAACACGCGATTGAGCTTCAAGGTGTCGAAGCCCTCCGGCAGTTCGATCCACAGCAGGAAGCTGCCTTGGGGCCGACTGGCGCGCGTGCCTGCCGGGAAGTAGCGGCTCACCCAGTCGAGCATCAAGTCGCGATTGCGCTGGTATTGCGTGCGCATCCGGCGCAAATGCGGTTCGAAATGGCCGTTTTTGAGAAATTCGGCAATCGCAATCTGTGGCTGGGTGGCGGTAGAGCCGGTGCTGATGTATTTCATGTGCAACACCCGGTCCAGATAGCGCCCCGGCGCCACCCAGCCAATACGTAACCCGGGTGCCAGGGTTTTCGAGAATGAGCTGCAGAGCAGCACGCGGCCATCGTCATCGAAGGATTTAATGGTGCGCGGGCGTGGGTAGCTGTAGGCCAGTTCGCCATACACATCGTCTTCGATGATTGCCACGTCATAGCGCTGCGCGAGTGTCAGCAGTGCGCGTTTGCGCGCCTCCGGCATGATGTAGCCCAACGGGTTGTTGCAGTTGGGCGTGAGCTGGATGACTTTGATCGGCCACTGTTCCAGCGCCAGTTCCAGCGCTTCCAGGCTAATGCCGGTGATCGGGTCGGTGGGGATTTCCAGGGCTTTCATGCCCAGGCCCTTGAGGGTCTGCATGGCGCCGTGGAAGCTGGGCGAGTCCACCGCAACAATATCGCCGGGCTCGCAGATCGCCCGGATGCTGGCCGACAGCGCCTCATGGCAGCCGGTGGTGATCACAATGTCTTCAGCGGTCAGTTGGCAGCCGGAGTCCAGCGACAGTCGAGCGATTTGCTCGCGCAATTCCATACAGCCAAGGATGTTGTCGTAATACAGGCCCGGCAGATCCTGGCGACGACTCACCCGCGCCAGGCTGCGCAGCAAAGGTTTCAGGGTGGGTGACAATACATCTGGCATACCACGGCCCATCTGTATGACGTCTTTGCGGGGTACCGCGCGAATCAGCTCAAGCACCTGGTCCCACTGGGAGATCTCTACCGGCCGTTGGGCCGGGCGGCCTACCTCGGGCAGGGCCGGCAGCTCGCGACCGGCGGGTACAAAGTAACCGGACTTGGGCTTGGGCATTGCCAGGCCGTTGTCTTCCAGCAACCGATAGGCCTGCTGCACGGTACTCAGGCTGACCCCGTGCTCCACGCTCAAGGCTCGCACCGAGGGCAAGCGATCGCCGGGGCGATAGAAGCCTTGTTCGATGCGAGTGCCGAGCAATTCAGCGAGGTTGACGTAAAGGGTCATGGCGGCCGCTCCTGATAGACCAGTACAGATAGAGTGAAAATACAGGATTCAGCCATCCATAGGCAGTATCTGTATGGATTTAATAAAAACAGGCTGGATCTGTAATGGTTTTGCCCGTGCCCCCATCCTAGTCACTCAAGGCAATAAGCCAACGAGGGGCAGCAAAATGAACGGCATGAGCGATGTGCGGCTGGCGCTACACAGCCAAGAACTGGAAGCAGGGCAGCAGCGGGCAACGACTGCGCCTGTCGGCAGCCGCTGGAGCCTGTTCTGGCACCGTCGTCACACGCGCAAGGCGTTGCTTACGCTGACCCGCGAGCAGCTGCTGGACGTGGGTTTGACCGCTGAACAGGCGCGCCAGGAAGGCCTGAAGCCGTTCTGGCGCAGTTGATCACACCAGTTCTTTGAGGCGGTGCCAGAGCATCCCCAGCGCCAGCAGCGGTGAACGCAAGTGTTTGCCACCGGGGAAGGTGATGTGCGGCACCTGAGCGAACAGGTCGAAACGCCCCTGTTGCTGGCCGCTGATGGCTTCGCCGAGCAACCTGCCCGCAAGGTGTGTGGCATTCAGGCCATGACCCGCGTAAGCCTGGGCGTAATACACATTGGGTTGATCCGCCAACCGGCCGATCTGCGGCAGGCGGTTGGCGCCGATGCCGATCATGCCGCCCCATTGGTAGTCGATCTTCACGTCGGCCAGTTGCGGGAATACCTGCAACATTTTCGGTCGCATATAGGCGCCGATATCCTTGGGGTCGCGTCCGGAATAGTGGCAGGCGCCGCCGAACAACAGGCGGCGGTCGGCGGACAGGCGGAAGTAGTCCACCGTCACGCGCTGGTCACACACGGCCATGTTCTGCGGCAGCAGGCGGGTCGCTTGCGCTTCACTCAAGGGCTCGGTGGCGATGATGTAGCTGCCGGCCGGTAGGACCTTGCCACTCAATTGCGGGTTGAGCCCATTCAGGTAGGCGTTGCAGCACAGCACCAGGGTCTTGGCACGTACGTGGCCCTGGGCGGTGTGCACCTTGACGTCGGGGCCGTAGTCGATGCGCGTCACTTCAGACTGCTCGAACAACTTCACGCCCAACTGCTGCGCGGCGGCCGCTTCGCCCAGCGCCAGGTTCAGTGGGTGCAGGTGACCAGAGCCCATGTCGATCATGCCGCCCACATAGCGCTCGGAGCCGATCACGCTGCTCATCTGGCTGGCTTGCAGCAGGCGTACCTCGTGGCGGTAGCCCAGGCTGCGCAGTTCTTCGGCATCTTGCGCCAGGCCCTGCAAATCACGGGGTTTGTTGGCCAGGTCGCAGTAGCCCCAGGTCAGGTCGCAGGGAATCTGGAAGCGTTCTACGCGGTCACGCACGATCTCCACGGCTTCCAGCCCCATCAGCTTCATCTGGCGCACGCCGTCACTGCCGATCACGGACGCGAACTGATCCAGCCCGTGGCCGACGCCGCGAATCAACTGGCCGCCATTACGCCCGCTGGCGCCCCAGCCAACCCTGCGCGCTTCCAGCACCACCACGCTGAAGCCGCGCTCGGCCAGCTCCAAAGCCGTGTTGAGCCCGGAATACCCCGCGCCAATCACGCATACATCGGCGCGCAGCTCGCCTGTCAACGCCGGGTACTCGGGGTGCGGCACGCTGCTGGCGGCGTAGTAGGACGCGGTATGCCGGGCGCTGGCGGTCATGGGGAGCCTCCCTGTTTGGAAAATTTGACGCAGGATACAGCGGTCCGATGAAGCTGTCTGCGCGCTGCGTTTTGCGTCAGAATCCACGCCTATTCGCCGTTGGGTATGTGTATCGATGAGTTGCAACAGTCAGAAAGTCAGCGCGCTGCGCAGACAGATTCCTTCATTTGAATGTGTTCCGGGTTGCCATGACTGCTGTGGGCCGGTGACCACTTCGCCTGAGGAAATGTCGCGCCTGCCACGCAAGACGGCCGCCGAGCAGGAGGCCGCCATGGATGAGCTGAACTGCGTGCACCTGGGGCCCCATGGGTGCACGGTGTATGACGAGCGGCCACTGATCTGTCGCCTGTTCGGCACCACCAAGACCTTGCCATGCCCCAATGGGCGCCGACCGGTTGAGCTGATTCATCCGCGGGTCGAGAAGCAGATCCATGAGTACATGGCGAGTACCCGGCAAGTGCTGGTCTGACTGAGTCAATCGGGGATCGGCAGGTTCAGGCTCTCCTTCACCTCTTCCATCACGATATAGCTCTTGGATTCGCGCACATGGGGCAACTTGAGCAGGATATCGCCCAGGAGTTTGCGGTACGAAGCCATCTCCGAGATACGCGCTTTCACCAGGTAGTCGAAGTCCCCTGATACCAAGTGGCACTCCAGCACATGAGGCAGTTTCAGCACGGCGCGGCGAAATTCCTCAAAGGTGTCGCCAGACTTGTAATCCAGGCTGATCTCGACAAATACCAGCAGGCTGCCTTTCAAATGCTGCGGGTTGAGCCGCGCGTTGTAGCCCATGATGATCCCTTCGCGCTCCAGGCGCCGCACCCGCTCGGTACAGGGAGTGGTGGACAGCCCGACCTTTTCCCCCAGCTCTGTGAACGAAATGCGCCCGTCGGTTTGCAGGATGCGCAGGATATTGCGGTCGATCTTGTCCAGCTCCCGCTTGGTCTGGGTGTTGGTACGCATAGGGGATACGCCTCTGTGAAAAGGGTTTTTGCCAAGAATTGTCGCCAAATATAGGCATTTATATAGTGAAATGCACTGGTGATTGTTTTTTACACTGCGTCCATCATTGCTCGAATAACACACGTCAGCGGCTAAGCCCGTGATGAGGATATAAAAATGCGCGTTCTGGTCTTGGGTAGCGGTGTCATTGGGGTGACCAGTGCCTACTATTTGGCGCGGGCCGGCTTCGATGTCGTGGTGGTCGACCGTCAGCCTGCCGCTGCCATGGAAACCAGTTTCGCCAACGCCGGCCAGGTGTCCCCTGGCTACGCCTCGCCATGGGCCGCGCCGGGTGTGCCGCTCAAGGCTATCAAGTGGTTGCTGCAGCGCCACGCGCCGCTGGCGATCAAGGCAACCGCCGATATCGATCAATATCTGTGGATGGCGCAGATGCTGCGCAACTGCACGGCCAGCCGCTATGCCGTGAACAAGGAGCGCATGGTGCGCCTGTCCGAGTACAGCCGCGACTGCCTCGACGAATTGCGTGCCGAGACCGGCATTGCCTACGAAGGCCGCAGCCTCGGTACGACCCAGCTGTTCCGCACCCAGGCCCAACTTGACGGTGCCGCCAAGGATATCGCGGTGTTGAAAGAGTCCGGCGTGCCGTTCGAATTGCTCGATCGCGCTGGTATTGCCCGTGTTGAACCGGCCCTGGCCAGCATTACGGATATCCTCGCCGGTGCTTTGCGGCTGCCGAATGACCAGACGGGCGACTGCCAGATGTTCACCACGCGCCTGGCCGAGATGTGCAAGCAGTTGGGCGTGGAGTTCCGTTTCGAGCAGGACATCCAGCGCCTCGATTACGCCGGTGATCGCATTAACGGCGTGTGGATCGACGGCAAGCTGGAAACCGCCGACCGCTATGTACTGGCCCTCGGCAGTTACTCGCCGAAGCTGCTCAAGCCCCTGGGGATCAAGGCACCGGTTTACCCGCTCAAGGGCTACTCGCTGACCGTGCCGATCACCAACCCGGCAATGGCGCCCACCTCGACCATTCTCGATGAGACCTACAAGGTCGCGATCACCCGTTTCGACAACCGTATTCGTGTCGGCGGCATGGCTGAAATAGCCGGTTTTGACCTGTCGCTGAATCCACGTCGACGTGAAACTCTGGAGATGATCGTCAACGACCTTTATCCTCAGGGCGGCGATTTGGCCCAAGCCAGTTTCTGGACCGGTCTGCGTCCGACCACACCCGACGGCACGCCGATTGTCGGTGCCACCCCATTCAAGAACCTGTTCCTGAATACCGGTCACGGCACGCTCGGCTGGACCATGGCCTGTGGCTCTGGCCGCTTGCTGGCCGACCTGATGGCAAAGAAAACGCCGCAGATCAGCGCCGCCGGCCTCGATATTTCCCGTTATGGCAATCACCAGGAGTCCGCACAACATGTCAATCCAGCGCCAGCTCACCAATGAGCGCATGAGCCAGATCGTGGTTCACAGCGGTACCGTGTATCTGGCCGGGCAAGTCGGCGACGACCTGAGTGCCGGGATTGAACAGCAGACCCGTGAAACCCTGGTCAATATCGAGCGTTTACTGGACCTGGCCGGTACCGACAAGTCCAGGTTGCTGTCGGTGACCATCTACCTGAAGGATATTGACGCCGACTTCGCCGGCATGAACGCGGTGTGGGACAAGTGGCTGCCCAAAGGCGTCGCTCCGGCCCGTGCCACGGTTGAAGCCAAATTGTGCGAGCCGCAAATCCTGGTAGAGCTGTCCGTCGTGGCGGCGCTGCCTTAGCAACGATCCCTCTCCCGGCGCCGACGTTGTTGGTCGGCACCGGTTTTTCTTCACCTTGCTGCCTAGAAGCCTGCCGCCATGCGTCCAGCCCGTGCCCTGATCGACCTTCAAGCCTTGCGCCACAACTACCAATTGGCCCGTGAAGTCACGGGGGCCAAGGCGCTCGCCGTGATCAAGGCCGATGCCTACGGCCATGGTGCCGTGCGCGTGGCCCAGGCACTGGAAACCGAAGCCGACGGGTTTGCCGTGGCGTGCATCGAGGAAGCCCTGGAACTGCGTGCCGCCGGCATTCGCGCGCCGGTGCTGTTGCTGGAAGGCTTTTTTGAGGCGGACGAGTTGCCGCTGATCATCGAACAGGATTTGTGGTGTGTGGTGCATTCGTTGTGGCAGCTTGAGGCCATCGAACAGGCCAAGCTGAGCAAACCGCTGACCGTGTGGCTCAAGCTGGACTCGGGCATGCACCGTGTCGGCTTGCATCCCAAGGATTATCAAGAGGCGTACCAGCGTCTGCTGGCCAGCGGCAAAGTCGCGAAGATCGTGTTGATGAGCCATTTTGCCCGCGCCGATGAGCTCGATTGCGTCAGCAGCAACGAACAAGTCACGGTATTCGAAGCAGCTCGCCAAGGCTTGGCTGCCGAAGTCAGCCTGCGTAACTCCCCATCTGTATTAGGCTGGCCAGGCGTGGCCAGCGACTGGGTACGCCCAGGCATCATGCTCTACGGCGCAACGCCATTTGGCGAAGACCAGGCCTTTGCCGCACGGTTGCAGCCGGTGATGACCCTGGAGTCCAAAATCATTTGTGTACGCGAACTGCCGGCTGGCGAACCCGTGGGCTATGGCGCCAGGTTTGTCACGCCCAAGCCGATGCGCATCGGAGTGGTTGCCATGGGCTATGCCGACGGTTACCCCCGCCACGCGCCAACCGGTACGCCGGTGCTGGTGGCGGGCCAGCGCAGCCAACTGCTGGGGCGCGTGTCCATGGACATGCTGTGTGTCGACCTTACCGACTTACCCCAAGCGGGCCTTGGCTCAACCGTGGAGTTGTGGGGCAAGAACATCCTCGCCAGTGACGTCGCCACTGCTGCCGATACCATTCCCTACCAGATTTTCTGCAACCTGCGCCGGGTGCCAAGGCTCTATTGCGGCGCTTGATGGCCGGATACGAATGCAGCTGCCCGGGATTTAGGCCCAAGTGTTGTAAATACTGAACGCTGTCGCCATGATAACGCTCAATTACAACAAAGCCTGAATCCTAGGAGGCTCCTGCATTGGACGTCGGCGAACGACTGCAATCCATCCGTAAACTCAAAGGTCTTTCCCAGCGCGAGCTTGCCAAGCGCGCGGGCGTCACCAACAGCACCATTTCGATGATCGAGAAAAACAGCGTCAGCCCCTCGATCAGCTCCCTGCGCAAGGTGTTGGGCGGTATCCCCATGTCCATGGTCGAGTTCTTTTCCGAGGAGATCCTCCAGGAAATACCGACGCAGATCGTCTATAAAGCCAATGAGCTGATCGACATCTCTGACGGTGCCGTCACCATGAAACTGGTGGGCCGGGCGCACCCGAGCCGGGCCATCGCCTTTCTCAACGAAATTTACCCGCCGGGCGCCGACACGGGCGAAGAAATGCTCACCCATGAGGGCGAGGAAACCGGGATTCTGCTGGAAGGTCGCCTGG
Source organism: Pseudomonas sp. B329 (assembly GCF_023127835.1). Taxonomy (NCBI): domain Bacteria; kingdom Pseudomonadati; phylum Pseudomonadota; class Gammaproteobacteria; order Pseudomonadales; family Pseudomonadaceae; genus Pseudomonas; species Pseudomonas sp. B329. The sequence goes on from NZ_SPKP01000052.1 coordinate 313,024, forward strand.
AATTGGTGGTCGGTCTTGAAACTTTTGTGCTCGAAGCTGGCGATAGCTACTACTTTGAAAGCACCAAGCCCCATCGTTTTCGCAACCCGTTCGATGTGCCGGCGCGACTAATCAGCGCAGCCACGCCCGCGAACTTTTAACAAAAGAGGCGCCCTGCCAGCGTTGCAGAGGCTCCCATAGCTGTATCCGTGTGGCCGTATCTCCCTTTATTTAATAGGGTTGTTTCGGCAGCCCGGGCTAACCGTTATACTTTCGCCGCCTGCGAAACCGTGGCCGCAGGCGTGAATAGCCACCATTGAGGGTGAACGCGTGAACCTAATTATGAAAATGCTGGCTGCACCAGCAACCGTACTGGCCCTATGGGCTGTCAGCGCTCAAGCTGCGACCAATGATGACATTGCCAAGCGCCTGGAGCCTGTGGGCCAGGTGTGCGTCCAGGGCCAGGAATGCAAGGGCATGGAAGTGGCCGTGGCAGCGGGCGGTGGCGGTGCGAAAACACCGGACGAGATTATCGCCAAGCACTGTAACGCGTGCCACGGTACTGGCCTCTTGGGTGCGCCGAAAGTTGGCGACACCGCCGCCTGGAAAGAACGCGCCGACCACCAGGGCGGCCTCGATGGCATCCTGGCCAAGGCCATCACCGGTATCAACGCCATGCCACCCAAAGGCACCTGCGCTGATTGCTCGGATGAAGACCTCAAAGGCGCCATCAAGAAGATGTCCGGCCTGTAATCAGACGATCTTCGCCAAAAATGCCGCTTACGGGCGGCTTTTTTGTGCTCGCGATTTGTGTTTCGACACTGTTCATTGCAGCAAAGACCCGGCAAGCTCGGTCCAACTCCAATTCATGGAATGTTCGGGAGCAGTCCGATGGTGCAGTTGTGTTCAATCGAGCAAGCAGTTGACGACGTACTGGTGCGGTTGCCGGCGCATATCCACATGGGCATGCCGCTGGGTCTTGGCAAGCCCAATCTGTTCGCCAACGCGCTGTACCGGCGTATTGCCAAACTGCCGGAGCGGGCGCTGACGATCTACACCGCGTTGAGCCTGGGCCGCCCGACGATGGGCGATGGCTTGCAGAAGCGCTTTCTCGAACCGTTCATCGAGCGGGTGTTTGGTGACTACCCTGAACTGGACTTCCTCGCCGACCTGCACAAGGACAGCCTGCCGAAAAATATCCAAGTGCAACAGTTTTTCATGCAGCCCGGCAGCCTGCTCCACAGCACTTCGGCGCAGCAGGATTACGTCAGCAGCAACTACAGCCATGCCGCCCGCGACATCAATGCCGCCGGCCTGAACCTGGTGGCGCAAATGGTTGCCAGCAGCGCCGAGCATCCTGATCGCCTGAGCCTGAGCTGCAACCCGGATATCACCCTCGACCTGCTGCCGATGATCGCCAAGCGCCGCGAAGCCGGGGAAACCATCCTCGTTGTCGGCCAGGTCCACAGCGATCTGCCCTACATGCCCGGCGACGCCGAGTTGGGCATGGACGCGTTCGACTACCTGCTCGATGAAAAAGACAGCACCACATTGTTTTCCACGCCGAACATGCCGGTGGGCTTCCAGGATCATTTTATTGGCCTGCACGCCAGCACCCTGGTACGTGACGGCGGCACCTTGCAGATTGGCATTGGCTCCATGGGCGATGCGCTGACCGCCGCCTTGCTGGCGCGCCAGGCCGATAACGAAGCCTATCGATTGCTGCTGACGGACCTGGATGTGTATCAGTGGGCGCCACTGATCAGCCGTGAGGGCGGTGTCGAGCCTTTCGCACGTGGTCTTTACGGTTGCAGCGAGATGTTCGTCAACGGGCTGTTGGTGCTGGCGGATGCCGGGATTGTGCGCCGCAAGGTATACCCGGATGTGGCGACCCAGACGCAGGCCAACGAAGGCACCCTGGACGATGCGGCGCAACCCGATGGCGTGTCGATCCACGGTGGCTTCTTTCTAGGGCCGCGCAGTTTTTACCAGCGCTTGCAGGAAATGACCCACGCCAAGCGTCTCGAATTCAACATGACTGCCATCAGCTATATCAACGAGCTGTACGGCCAGGAAGAACTCAAGCGGCTGCAGCGCCTGGATGCGCGCTTTATCAACAGCGCAATCATGGTCACATTGCTCGGTGCCGGCGTGGCCGACCAGCTGGAAGACGGTCGCGTGCTCAGCGGTGTGGGCGGGCAATACAATTTCGTTGCCCAGGGGCATGCGCTGGACGGTGCGCGTTCAATCCTGATTTTGCGCAGCTGGCGGGAGTCGGCGGGCGAGGTCAGTTCCAATATTGTCTGGGAGTACGGCCACTGCACCATTCCCCGGCACCTGCGGGATATCGTCATTACCGAGTACGGCATTGCCGACTTGCGCGGGCAGACGGATGCCAAGGTGATCGAAGCGCTGCTCAATATCACCGACTCGCGTTTCCAGGGCGACTTGATTGAGCAGGCACAAAAGGCCGGCAAGCTGCCCAAGGACTTCCAGCTGGATCCGCGCTTTGCGGACAACACGCCGGAACGCCTCCAGGCGATTCAGGCCAAGCATCGACGGTTGTTCCCGGAATACCCGTTGGGCAGTGATTTCACGGATGAGGAGCGGGACTTGTTGCGAGCGCTGAACTGGCTCAAGAGCAAATTCAAGCTGACGGAGATTCTGGAGTTGGGCAAGGCGGCACTCGACGCGCCGGAGCCGGAGGCATTTCCCGAGCATTTGAAGCGGATGCGCTTGGATAATCCCGAGGGGTTCAAGGAGGATCTGTATCAGCGCCTGTTACTCGCCGGCCTCCAGGCCACCGCGCACTAACAGGCAATAGAGGGTAAATGTGGGAGGGGGCTTGCTCCCGATAGCAGTGGGTCAGCCAACACATCTGGTGACTGATACACCGCAATCGGGAGCAAGCCCCCTCCCACATTTTAAACTGTGTTCACTTGGTATTTGCTGTGGAGCAAATTACTCGATGAAGGTGACCACACCACCGCTCAAGGACTTCACCCGCGCCAGCGACTCAACCCGATAACCCTGCGCATCCAGCTCCGCACGCCCACCCTGGAACGACTTCTCGATCACGATCCCCAAGCCCGCAACAGTCGCGCCGGCCTGCTTGATGATCGAAATCAGCGCCTGGGACGCTTTGCCGTTGGCCAAAAAGTCATCGATCACCAGCACGCGGTCGCTGCTGGTCAGGTGGCGTGGGGAGATCGCCACAGTGCTTTCGGTTTTCTTGGTGAAGGAATACACCGTTGCCGACAGCAGGTTTTCCGTCAGGGTCAACGACTGCTGCTTACGCGCGAAGATCACCGGTACACCCAGGTTCAGCCCGGTCATGATCGCCGGTGCAATACCTGAGGCTTCGATGGTGACGATCTTGGTGATCCCCGAATCCTTGAACAGCGCGGCGAATTCGTCGCCGATCAGTTTCATCAGTGCCGGGTCGATCTGGTGGTTCAAAAAGGCGTCGACCTTGAGAACCTGATCGGAAAGCACGATGCCTTCTTCGCGAATTTTCTTGTGCAGTGCTTCCACGGAAAGCTTCCTCTGATGGCGCAGCAGGCGCCGAAAGTAGATTGAAAAGTAGTCGATTCTAGCGCTTTAGCATTGCGCGTATATCCGCCAGGGCGGTGTTGCCGCGAACGGCCTTCACCTCGGTGGGGGTGTCGTCATTGCCTTCCCAGGCCAGGTCATCGGGCGGCAGCTCGTCAAGGAACCGGCTGGGGGCACAATCGATGACTTCGCCGTATTGCTTGCGCTTGGCGGCAAAGGTGAAGGCCAGGGTCTGACGTGCGCGGGTGATGCCCACGTAGGCCAGGCGCCGTTCTTCCTCGATGGTGTCGGCTTCGATGCTGGAGCGGTGTGGGAGGATTTCCTCTTCCATGCCCATGATGAACACGTAGGGAAATTCCAGGCCCTTGGAGGCATGCAAGGTCATCATCTGCACGCCTTCGGCGCCGTCTTCCTCTTCCTGCTGGCGCTCAAGCATGTCACGCAACACCAGCTTGCCGATGGCGTCCTCGACGGTCATTTCGCCGTCTTCGTCTTTTTCCAGGGTGTTCTTCAGCGCTTCGATCAGGAACCAGACGTTGCCCATGCGGTAATCCGCGGCCTTGTCGCTGGAACTGTTGGTGCGCAGCCAGTTTTCATAGTCGATGTCCATGACCATGCTGCGCAGGGCGCTGATCGGGTCTTCGCCGGCGCACTGTTCGCGCACCTTGTCCATGAAGCGCTTGAAGCGCGACAGGCGATCTGTGAAGCGCGTGTCCAGGTGTTCGCCCAGGCCGATTTCGTCGGTGGCGGCATACATGGAAATCTTGCGTTCGGTGGCGTAGTTGCCGAGCTTTTCCAGGGTAGTGGAGCCGATTTCCCGGCGCGGTACGTTGATCACCCGCAGGAAGGCGTTGTCGTCGTCCGGGTTCACGATCAGCCGGAAGTAGGCCATCAGGTCTTTTACTTCCTGGCGTCCGAAAAAGCTGTTGCCGCCCGACAGGCGATACGGCACCTGGTGGTGCTGCAGTTTCAGCTCGATCAGCTTGGCCTGGTAGTTGCCGCGATACAGGATCGCAAAGTCGCTGTAGGGCCGGTCGGTGCGCAGGTGCAGGCTGAGGATTTCCACGGCCACGCGTTCGGCTTCGGCGTCTTCGTTGCGGCAGCGGATCACGCGGATCTCATCGCCATGACCCATCTCGCTCCACAGTTGTTTTTCAAACTCGTGGGGGTTGTTGGAGATCAGCACGTTGGCGCAACGCAGGATGCGGCTGGTGGAGCGATAGTTCTGCTCCAGCATCACCACTTTCAGCGACGGGTAGTCTTCCTTGAGCAGCATCAGGTTTTCCGGGCGGGCGCCGCGCCAGGCGTAGATCGACTGGTCGTCGTCGCCCACCACGGTGAACTGGTTGCGCGTACCAATCAGCAACTTCACCAGCAGGTATTGGCTGGCGTTGGTGTCCTGGTATTCGTCCACCAGCAGGTAGCGTACCTTGTTTTGCCACTTCTCCAGGATGTCCTTGTGTTCCTGGAACAGCTTGACCGGCAGCAGGATCAGGTCGTCGAAGTCCACTGCGTTGAACGCCTTGAGCGTGCGCTGGTAGTGGGTGTAGACAATGGCGGCGGTCTGCTCCTTGGGGTTGCGTGCAGCTTCCAGGGCTTCGGCGGGCAGGATCAGGTCGTTTTTCCATGAGCCGATCATGTTCTTGATTTCGTCGACGCCGTCGTCGCCTGCGTATTCCTTCTGCATGATGTCGGTCATCAGGGCCTTGACGTCGGTCTCGTCAAAGATCGAGAAGCCGGGCTTGTAGCCCAGTCGCACATGCTCCTTGCGGATGATGTTCAGGCCCAGATTGTGGAAGGTACACACCGTCAGGCCGCGGCCTTCGCCGCCCTTGAGCAGGGTGCCGACCCGCTCTTTCATTTCCCGCGCCGCCTTGTTGGTAAAGGTCATGGCGACGATGTACTGGGCGCGGATGCCGCAGTTCTGGATCAGGTGCGCGATCTTGCGGGTGATCACGCTGGTCTTGCCGGAGCCGGCGCCGGCGAGCACCAATAGAGGGCCGCCGACGTAGTTCACGGCTTCTTGCTGCCGGGGATTGAGTCGGGACATACGGAGTTTTAGGAGTCGTTGTTCAAAAGGGCGGGCATTTTAACAGGCTGGCAAGATTCTGCTGCCTTAGAACGACGGTGTGACGTACCACTCGATCTAAATTTGCCGGTTTTGCTACTTTGCCGCAGGATGTGGGGAATACTCAGACTATTTTTCACAGTCTGCGTGTTTGATAACACCTATCATTTGTCACGCATTTATCATTGCCAGGCCGCACGTCATAATGCCATCGCTCACGAAATTTAGCAGAGTCTAGGGAGTTAGCTTGTCTACGCCTGTCGAACCCTTGCGTTTGCTGCTGCTGGCCGAAGAGCCTGCATGGGCAGCGTTGTTGCGCGAGTGCCTGGTGCCGATGGGCGAAGGGGCTGTGCTGATCAGTGCACCCAACTGGGACTCGGTGAGTCGTCTGTTCGATGACGATCAGGGCGCCGTGCTATTGACCACACCCAGCCTGCAGCCCGGTCCTGGCCGCTGCAGCTTGCCGTGTGTATTGCTGTTGGAGCAGGAGCCGCTGGTGTCGCCGCTCGGTGTCAGCGACTGGTTGATCCTGAATGGGCTGGACCCTGAAACATTGCGCCGCTGCTTGCGCCATGTGCGCGAGCGCGGCGTTCTGGAGAACACCTTGCAGCGCTTGGCCGAGCAGGACCCGCTCACCGGTATCGCCAACCGCCAGGGCTTCCAGACACTGCTGGCGGCGCGGCTGGCGGACAACGAAGGCCGCGGCCTGGCTCTGGGCCATCTGGACCTGGACAACTTCCGTCATGCCAACGACGCCCTCGGCCACCAGGCCGGCGATCGGTTGATCCTGCAAGTGGTGTCGCGGCTCAAGAGCCAGCTCGAAGCCGGGGACCAGCTGGCGCGGCTGGGCAGCGATGAATTTGCCTTGCTGATCGACACCCGTCGCGCGCCCCAGCGTGCCGAGTGGATGGCCGAGCGCATCACCGAAGTGATGGCCGAGCCTTACTGGGTCGATGGCGAAAGCTTGTTGATCGGCTGCAGCCTGGGCGTGGCACATGCGCGCGCCCGCGCCGGCGCTGACCCGTTGATGTGGCACGCCCATATCGCCATGCAGCAGGCCAAAAGCACCCAGGGCTGCACCTTTCACATCTTCAATGAACGCATCAACCGCAACGCTCGCAGCCTGGCCGACCTGGAAAGTGAACTGCGCCGGGCTTTGCGCCGCGATGAGCTGGAGCTGCATTACCAGCCGCGCCTGGACTTGGACGACGGTCATATCGTCGGCCTCGAAGCCCTGGTGCGCTGGCGCCACGGTGAGCGCGGCTTGTTGCCACCCAGCGAATTCGTGCCGCTGGCCGAGCAGAGTGGCCTGATCGTGCCTTTGGGCTACTGGGTGATTTCCCGGGCCCTGCGCGACATGCAAGACCTGCGCGAACGCGGCCTGCCGCCGCTGCACATGGCCGTCAACCTGTCGTTTCGCCAGTTCCAGGACAGCCAATTGCTCTCCACACTCAGTCGGCTGATTGCCGAGCGTGGCGTGGAAGCGCAATGGCTGGAGTTCGAATTGACTGAAACCGCGGTGATGCGCCGCAGCGATCTGGTCAAGCAGACCATGGACGCCCTGGGCCGCCTCGGCGTGCGGTTCTCCCTGGATGACTTCGGCACCGGGTTTTCGTCATTCGTGCACCTCAACAGCCTGCCGATCGCTTTGTTGAAGATCGACAAAAGTTTTGTCGGCGGCATGGAAGAGCGCGAAGAAAACCGCAAATTGGTACACGCGATGATCAACCTGGCCCACAACCTCAACCTGGAAGTGGTGGCCGAAGGCGTGGAGACACCCGAGCAGCTTGAGCTGTTGCGGTTGTTCGGTTGTGACCAGGCCCAGGGGTACCTGATCAGCAAGCCGTTGCCGTTGGCGGAACTGGTGGAGTACCTGATGTTTGGGCAAAGCCAGCAGGCGCTGTTGGGCTGAGCGATCCAGACGTGCAAATACAATTAAAACTGTGGGAGGGGGCTTGCTCCCGATAGCGGTGCGTCAGTCAGCAAATGCAGTGACTGACACTCAGCAATCGGGAGCAAGCCCCCTCCCACAGTTCTGACCGAGCAGGGCTTTATTCTGTCGGTGCGGCCTGAAAGGCAGGCTGCATTTCAGGCTCCTGCCGGATCATCCGCTTCATCTTCGCCTCAAACGCCCATGTCAGGCTCACCGCCGCACACGCCAGTCCCAGCGCCAAGCCCCACCATACCCCGGTGGGCCCCCAGCCTAAAGTGAACGCCATCAGCCAGGCCGAGGGCGCACCGATTAGCCAGTAGCAACCCAGGCCGACCAGGAAGGTGGTCTTGGCGTCCTTCAAACCACGGATACAGCCCATGGCAATGGTCTGCACACCGTCGAACAATTCAAACCACGCGGCGACGGCCAGCAGGCTGACGGCCAGGACGATGACGTCATGGAACGCCGGGTTGTCATGGTCGAGGAACAGCCCGATCAACGGGTCGGAAAACAGCCACAACACTACGGCAAATCCCAGCATTACCATGGCACCAAAGCCTATGCCGACCCGACCGGCCATGCGTGCCTGCAACAACTGCCCGGCGCCGTAATGCTGGCCGATGCGCATGGTCACCGCGTAGGACATCCCCGCCGGTACCATGAACGCCACCGAGACAATTTGCAGGGCAATCTGATGCGCGGCCAACTGGGTACTGCCCATGGTGCCCATGCACAACGCCGCAAAGGCAAACAGCCCGACCTCTACTGCATAGGTGCCGCCGATCGGCAGGCCCAGGCGCCACAGCTCGCGCAGGTAGTGGGTATTCAAGCGCAGCAGTCCAGTACCCAGTGGGTAGGCGGCGTAGGCGCGGTTGCTGCGGATGTACCACATCAATGCCAGCGCCATGCCGTTGGCGACGATGGCGGTCACCAGGCCAATGCCCATCAGGCCCAGTTTCGGCAGGCCGAACATGCCTTCGATCAAGGCGTGGTTGAGCAGGTAGTTGACCACGGTGCCGCACAGGCTGATCACCATCACCGGCGTCGCCTTGCCGATCGCGCTGGTAAAGCCGCGCAGCGCCATGAAAGTCAGATAGCCGGGCAGGGCGAAAGGCAGGATGGTGAGGAATTGCCCCGCCGCTTGTACGTTGGTTTCAGTCTGGCCGAACATCAGCAGCACCGGCTTCAAGTTCCATAGCAGCAGCGCCGCTGCCAGGGCCATCAACCACGCCAGCCACAGCCCGGCCTGGGTGAGGTGCGTGGCGCCGTCGATATCGCCTGCGCCGTGACGAATGGCGACCAGGGTGCCCACCGCGGCAATCACGCCGATGCAGAAGATCGCCACGAACGAATAGCTCGCCGCGCCCAGGCCGCCGCCGGCCAGGGCTTCGGGGCTCAGGCGCGCCATCATCAGGGTGTCGGTCAGCACCATCAGCATGTGCGCCAACTGTGAGGCAATCAACGGCCCCGACAGCCGCAGAATGGCCCAGAGTTCGGTACGTGCCGGATGTTGCATGATCATCACACTCAAATAGTCAGGAAATGGGGGGAGATTGATTCTCGGCGCTTTGGGCGCTTTGCACAAAAGGATAAAAGCGATCGTTCACATGATTAAAACTCATGCCTGGTTGATTCTGATAGGGTGCCGATATTGCGCCGTCGGAGCTTTCCCAATGTCTCGTCGTCTTCCTCCACTGTATGCCCTGCGTGCATTTGAAGCCGCTTCCCGGCACAACTCCTTCACCCGTGCGGCGCAGGAACTGTCCATCACCCAAAGTGCGGTCAGCCGGCATATCCGCACCCTCGAGGAGCATTTCGCCTGCCGCCTTTTCCAGCGCAGCGGTCGCAATCTGCAGCTCACCGAAGCCGCACGCCTGTTGCTGCCCGGCGTGCGCGAAGGCTTCGCTGCGTTGGAGCGCGCCTGTCATACCTTGAATACTGAAGATGACATTCTGCGCATGAAGGCACCGTCCACCTTGACCATGCGCTGGCTATTGGCGCGCCTGAGTCGCTTCCGCGCCTTGCAGCCAGGCAATGAGGTGCAACTGACCAGTGCGTGGATGAGCGTGGATGAAGTGGACTTCAACCAGGAACCCTTCGACTGTGCGGTGTTGTTGAGCGATGGGCGTTTTCCGGCGGACTGGGAGGCCAGTTACCTGTTCCCCGAATTGCTGATCCCCGTGGGCGCGCCGAACCTGCTGGATGATGGACCTTGGGACGCTGCCCGCCTGGCGAGTGCCGAGTTGTTGCATCCCACGCCTGATCGTCGTGACTGGCGCAACTGGCTGGAGCGCATGGGGTTGTCGTCCCGGGTGTCTCTCAAGGGTGGGCAGGTGTTCGATACCCTTGAGTTGGGCATGATCGCGGCGGCGCGTGGCTATGGCGTGTCCATGGGCGATTTGTTGATGGTGGCCGAAGATGTCGCCCAGGGACGCCTGAGCCTGCCATGGCCCAGGGCGGTCGCCAGTGGGGAAAGTTACTACCTGGTGTGGCCGAAAACCCGTCCCGGGGGGGAACGCTTGCGACGGCTGGCGGAGTTTCTTCAAGGTGAAGTCAAAGCGATGGAGTTGCCTCAGGTTGAACGTCTGGATTGAGTAGGGGCCGGCGTTTGATGCAATCGTTTGCGGGATACCCCTGTGATTCGCTCAAGTATTACCAAGTGCCGCCGAAGAAGGTGTGTTGGAACCATCGTGCACCAACGTTTCCCACTAGATAATTTGCCGAGCAGCGCTATGAGATCAGGATGATCCTGGCCTCGGCCAGGAGCTGTCATGTCTCAACCTCGTGCCCGGATTGCCTCCCAGTTAGGTCTCGCCCTTGCAGTGATTCTGGCTGTCGTTATCAGCGGCAGCACTGTGTTTGCCCTGCGTTCCCTTGACTCCGCCAACCTCGACACCCGTGAGGAGCACCTGGCCAGCGAGGCGCGTTTGCTCGCCGACCAACTCAATACCTTCCACAGCACCTTGCGCGAGAGTACCCAGCGTTTGAGCGGGCTGTTTGAAAAACGCTTCGGCGCCGGCCTGAGTGTGCGTGCCGACCAACCCGTGGCCGTGGCCGGTGTACAGACGCCGAGCCTGTACCTGGGTAATGAGGTGCTGAACAACAATTTCGAAGAAGTGGATGAGTTCAAGCAAATGTCCGGCGGTGTGGCCACCGTATTCGTGCGCAGCGGCGACGACTTTATCCGCGTGAGCACTTCCCTGACCAAGCAGGATGGCAATCGTGCCATCGGGACCGTGCTTGACCGGCAGGGCGCGGCTTACCAGCGTGTTGCCGATGGCCAGACCTATATCGGCCGTGCGGTATTGTTCGACCGTTCCTACATGACCCAGTACAGCCCGGTACGTGACAGCAACGGCAAGGTCATCGCCGTGCTGTTTATCGGCTTCGATTACACCGACGCGCAGAACGCCCAGTTTGAAAACCTCAAGCGCTTCCGCCTCGGCCAGACCGGCTCCCTGGCGCTGCTGGATGAGCAGAAGCATTGGCTGGTGCCGCCAGCCGGCGTGCAGGCGCCGGACCAGGCCATTGCCGTGATGCTCGACCTGGCAAAGACGCCGGGGGCAGGGCGTTTCTGGAGCGATAATAACGAAGATTTCTACAGCGTTTCGGTGCCGTTCGAAGGCGGCCCCTGGGCGGTGGTGGCGAGTATGCCCAAGGCGGAAATACGCGCCGTGACGTGGGAAGTCGGGATTCGCCTGGTGATCGGCAGCGTGCTGGCGATGTTGCTGGCAGTGGGCGCCACGGTGTGGCTGTTGCGCAGCAAGCTGGCGCCATTGAGTGATTTGGTACGCCAGGCGCAAGCTCTGGGCGCAGGCGACTTGAGCGCACGCCTTAACGTGTCCAGCCATGACGAAATCGGGCAGTTGGCGCGCAGCTTCAATCAGATGGGTGAGGCGCTGTCGACCATGGTTTCGCATATCCGCAGTGCTGCCGAACAGGTCAACAGCCGCGCCCAGGCGCTGTCGGGGCTATCCGGTGGCGCCTACGAAGGCATGGAGCAACAGTCCGGCGAGATCACCAGTATGGCCGGCGCGGTGGAAGAGTTCAGCGCTACCTCGTTGAACATCGCCGACAACATGGGCAACACCGAGCGCCTGGCGCAAGAGAATGCCCAGCAGACCCGGATCGGCCGCACCTCGATGCAAGAGGCGTCATCGTCGCTGGAGCATATTGCCACTGCCCTGAACAGCACAGCCGCAGTGATCAACACCTTGGGCCAGCGCTCCCAGGAAATCGGCGGGATCGTCGGTGTGATTACCTCCATCGCCGAACAGACCAACCTGCTGGCGCTCAACGCCGCCATCGAAGCCGCCCGCGCCGGTGAGCAAGGCCGCGGTTTTGCCGTGGTCGCCGACGAAGTGCGCAACCTGGCCTCGCGCACCCGCCAGGCCACCGATGAAATTTCGGCGATGATCCAGAGCATCCAGCAGGAAACCGGCAACGCCATCAGCACCATGGAACACGGCAAGGTATTGATGCAGGACGGCCTGTCGCGCAACGCCGACGTCGCCTCGGCCCTGGCGCGTATCGATGAGCAAAGCCGCTCGGCCGGCCAGCAATTCGCTGCGATCACCACCGCCACCCAGGAGCAGAGCAGCACCGCAACCCTGCTCAGCAGTAACTTGCAGAGCATTGCCCTGGCCAACAGCGAGCAGCGCGAAGTGGTGTCGAACCTGGCAGTCACCGCCAAGGAACTGGAAACCTTGGCGGCAGGCTTGCGTCAGGAGGTGGACCGGTTTCGTTGAGGCTTAGTGGTCGCCCAGCCCTGGGTCTACGCGCTTGCCGATGTCCTTGAGCCGCGCCAGTTGGTCGACCATACCTGGCGCTTCATCCATGCTGGTCACGAAGGTCCACAGGTAAGTCATCACCGCGTAGATGTGGCCGGCCTTGACCCCTGGGGACAAGGCCAACTGGCTGATCGCGACCACAAACAGCAAAGCCGCGAGCGTACCGAGAAACAGGTACGCCGCAGCCTCGCGGTCTGAAAGCCAGATGCGCAGGCGCGACAGCACCTGGTAGTGACGTCGCAGGGTCGGCGCGCCGACCTTTTCGACCAGGCCGATTTCTTTCTCCAGGCGGTTATTCAGGCGCTCGTGTAGTTCCTGATTGCGCTGTGCAAAGCGTGGCAACAAGGTCATGCACAGCAGCAGCGCGGCCAGACAGGCCATGCCTACCCATGGCTCAATCACGATCAACATTACCGCCGCGCCCACAATCGACACCAACGCCGTGGCGATGATTGGCACGTGCTTTTCAAAGAAGTCGACAAATTCCCGTGCCAGCACCACCCGTGCCGCTGATTTCGAGGTGCTGTGGTTCTGTTGGCGCTGGTTGAGGATGACTGGCACCGCAAGGTCGGCGTAAATGCGCGTGAACGTGCGTGTATCCAGCGCTCGCCGTGCCGCCCCGACCACCCAGAACGCCATGACCACGGCGGCATAGAACAACGCACTGGTGGCATCGCCGCGGATAATCGAATCTACCGCGAACCCGGCAAACAGCGGATAGGCCAACAACAGTGCGTTCTCCAGCGCCACCAGCGACAAGGTGCAAGACAGTTTGCCGGGATAGGCTTTGGCAATAGCCTTGAGTGTCTGGCTGGCGGACTGCTGGCCGATTTTCTGGCTTTCTTCGATCAGAATTTGGGGGGTGACGGATGTCATGGGTGCACCAAAGGAGTGATAGACGCTATTATTGAGCGACTGCTCAAGTATCCTTGAGCGATCGCTCAAAAAGCAAGCGCCGCTCATCTACCGGCGCCCGAAGGAATTGCCCATGTCGCGTATCGACCGTAAAGACCAGATCATCGCCGCCGCTCTTGAGCTGTTTCGCAGCAAGGGCTTTGCCGCGGTGTCCACCCGTGACTTGGCCGAACATGCCGGGCTGTCACGCAGTCACGTCTATCACTATTTCAGTGACTGGAATGAACTGCGTCGCGAAGCTTTTGTGCGCTTTGCCAATGAGCAATTGGATGAAGTGCGCGAGCCGTTGGCCGATGCGCCACCGCTGGAGGCGCTAATGGGGTTCTTGCGCGACTGCCTGCCCAGCACCGCTGACGCCGCTTGGGCGCTGTGGCTCGACGCCTGGGACGAAGCCATGCACGACCCGCAAATGGCCCAGGCTTACCTGGTGATCAACGCCCAGTGGCAAGGCATGCTTGCCGAAGTGATCGAGCGGGGCGTTGCCGATGGCGTCTTTCGCTGCGAGTCGTGTCAGCGCGCTGCACGGCAGATCTTCGCCCTGGCGATGGGCTATGCCGATGACCTGATGCTCAAGCCTTCCGCAGAGTCGGCAGAAGCGGTGCTGGAAGAGGTGCTGGAAGTGGCGAGGCTGCTGCTGGATTTTGCCTGACAAGTGCTAGCCATGAGCGGCTGGTCGGTACTGCAACGCCTCCGCCAAATGATGGCGGGCGATGCCTTCCACTTGCTCAAGGTCCGCCAGGGTGCGAGCCACCTTGAGCAACCGATGGGCTGCACGCAGCGATAATGTCAGTCGTTCGCACGCGCTTTCCAGCCAGCTTTCATCGGCTTTGGTCAACTGGCAGTGTTCGCGTAGCCGTGGCAGATCGAGGAATGCATTGGCACAACCCTGGCGCTGGTGCTGGCGTTCACGGGCTTGCGCCACCTGGGCGGACGCTTGCGCGGTGGTGTCACCGGCCTGTTGGGAGGGGCTCAGCGCAGTGACCTCCCGCGCGACTGTCAGGTGCAAATCAATCCGGTCCAGCAGCGGCCCGGATAGCTTGTTGCGATAGCGTTGTATCTGTTCCGGCGTGCACCGACAACGCCCGCTGGGTTCGCCCATGTAGCCGCACGGGCAGGGGTTCATGGCCGCGACCAATTGGAAGCGTGCCGGGAAACTCACCCGGTCCCTGGCTCGGGAGATCACGATATGCCCCGACTCCAATGGCTCGCGCAGCACCTCCAGTACCTTGCGATCAAATTCCGGCAGCTCATCCAGAAACAGCACGCCGTGATGGGCCAGGGTGATTTCCCCCGGCTGCGGCTTCGAGCCGCCACCCACCAGCGCCGGGCCGGATGCCGAGTGGTGCGGCTGGCGAAACGGGCGATTGGGCCAATGGCTCAGGGGGGCCAGGCTGACCACGGATTGGATCGCGGCCACTTCCAGCGCCTCCTGCTCGCTCAGCGGTGGCAGCAAGCCCGGCAGGCGGCTGGCCAACAGGGTTTTGCCGGTACCGGGTGGCCCGCTGAACAGCAGGTTATGTGCGCCGGCCGCCGCAATCAGCAAGGCGCGCTTGGCTGCCAGTTGGCCCTGCACTTCACTCAGGTCCGGGTAAGGCTTGTTCAAGTACAGCAAGCCGTCGGACCTGTAGGGCTCAATCGGCACATGCCCATTAAGGTGCGCCACCACTTGCAGCAGGTGGTCCACCGCAATCACTTTGAGCCCCGACGCCAGGCAGGCTTCCTCGGCATTGGCCCTGGGCACTATCACGGTGCGCCCGGCCTTGCGCGCCGCAAGCGCGGCCGGCAACACACCCTTCACCGCCCGTACCTCGCCCGATAACGCCAACTCACCAAGGCACTCCACGTCATCAAGCATCAAGGCCGGCACTTGCACACTGGCCGCCAGGATCCCCAGGGCAATCGCCAGATCAAAGCGCCCGCCGTCCTTGGGCAGGTCGGCGGGCGCGAGATTGAGGGTGATGCGCCGGGCCGGGTATTGCAGCGCCGAGTTGAGAATGGCGCTGCGAACGCGATCCTTGCTTTCCTTCACTGCAGTTTCCGGCAGGCCCACCAGCGTCAGCGATGGCAAGCCATTGGCCATATGCACTTCAACGGTGACGGCGGGGGCTTCAACGCCGACCTGGGCGCGGCTGTGCACGATAGCGAGGGACATGCTCGTTCCTTGAATGGGTGGGCCGCTTCCTGCGGGTTTTTCAAGGGTAGACGAGGTGGGACGGAGCGGGGCGAGGGAGATTTTACAGAACGTATCCGGGCGGCAATGCAAAACAAATGTGGGAGCTGGCTTGCCTGCGATAGCGGTATGTCAGCAAAGAATCATCCGCTGATGCACCGCCATCGCAGGCAAGACAGCTCCCACACTAACCGTGTTTATTCAGCAGAGGCTGGCGCCAACCGTGCTTCAAGTTCAGCCACCTTCGCCTCCAGGCTCTCCAACCGCGCACGCGTGCGGGCCAGCACCACCATCTGGCTGTCAAACTCTTCCCGGCTGACCAGGTCGAGCTTGCTGAAACCACTTTGCAGCAATGCCTTGAACTGGCTTTCGATTTCATTGCGGGGCAGCGGGGTGTCGCCGCTGAACAGGCGAGAGGCGTGGCCGCTCAGGGCGTCGAGGAGGTCTTTGGGCGCGAGCATGGGAAACATTCCGGAAAACAGTTGGCCAGCAGTGTATCACGCAGCGTCTATAGTCTTTTTCATGCCGCGTTGCGCACGGTTTTCGCGCATCAAAGCGGGCGGCTGCGCACCGTTTTGATGCGCATTGCGGCCACACGCACGCCCCGTGGGTGGGCACAAGTGAGCAAGGGACTGATTTCAGTGGTTTTTACGGAGCTGGCAAGGTTTCTGCTTAGACGATCATGACCCATGCACTGATGCAGTCGCTGTGACGAATGCAGTGCGCCGACGGATCAGGGGTACAGGTTTCGTCACCAGTGGATCGCTGGCGTCGCAACGGCAAATGCCGAGGCGACGATGCGTTACAAAGCCAGGCACTGCGCTTAGACTTGAGACGGGTTTGTTTTCCTGGGGCAAGTCCACCAATTCGGGAGAGAGTTTTCATGAAGCTAGTCACTGCCATCATCAAGCCGTTCAAGTTGGACGATGTACGCGAGTCACTGTCCGAGATCGGCGTGCAGGGCATTACCGTTACTGAGGTCAAGGGCTTCGGTCGGCAGAAGGGTCATACCGAGCTGTATCGTGGCGCGGAATACGTAGTCGATTTCCTGCCGAAGGTGAAGATTGATGTCGCCATTGACGACAAGGATCTTGACCGGGTTATCGAGGCGATAACCAAGGCGGCCAACACCGGCAAGATCGGTGACGGCAAGATCTTCGTGGTCAATCTGGAACAGGCTATTCGCATCCGTACCGGCGAAACCGATACCGACGCAATCTAAGCCGCCAAACCCCAACGCCCCAGGAGAAAACACTATGACTCTGCGTAAATTCGCAGGGCTCGGAGCCCTGCTGTCCATCGTAATGCCAAGCCTGGCCATGGCGGCAGACGAAGTGGCTGCTCCAGTCCTCAACTCCGGCGACACCGCCTGGATGCTGACCGCCACCGCTTTGGTGCTGTTCATGACCATCCCTGGCCTGGCGCTGTTCTACGGCGGCATGGTCCGCTCCAAGAATATTCTGTCAGTGATGATGCAGTGCTTTGCCATCACCGGCTTGATCAGCATCCTGTGGGTCGTCTACGGCTACAGCATCGCGTTTGATACCACCGGTATGGAACAGGGTGTGGTCAACTTCAACTCCTTCTTCGGCGGCCTGGGCAAGGCGTTCCTGGCGGGTGTCACCCCGGCCAGCATCACCGGGCCTGCGGCGCTGTTTCCGGAAGCCGTGTTCATCACCTTCCAGATGACCTTCGCCATCATCACCCCGGCGCTGATCGTCGGTGCCTTCGCAGAGCGCATGAAGTTCTCCGCGATGCTGATCTTCATGGCTATCTGGTTCACCCTGGTCTACGCGCCGATCGCGCACATGGTCTGGAGCGGCAACGGTGGCCTGATGTGGGACTGGGGCGTGCTGGACTTCGCCGGCGGCACCGTCGTGCACATCAACGCGGGTGTGGCGGGCCTGGTGGCGTGCATCGTGCTGGGCAAGCGTAAAGGCTTCCCGACTACACCAATGGCACCGCACAACCTGGGTTATACCTTGATCGGCGCGGCCATGCTGTGGATCGGCTGGTTTGGCTTCAACGCCGGCTCCGCTGCGGCGGCCAACGGCACGGCGGGCATGGCGATGCTGGTGACCCAGATTGCCACGGCTGCTGCGGCGCTGGGCTGGATGTTCGCCGAGTGGATCACTCACGGCAAGCCAAGTGCACTGGGCATTGCCTCAGGTGTGGTGGCCGGCCTGGTCGCCGTGACGCCAGCCGCTGGCACCGTGGGCCCGATGGGTGCTCTGGTGATCGGGCTGGTTGCCGGTGTGGTGTGCTTCTTCTGCGCCACCAGCCTCAAGCGCAAGCTGGGCTACGACGACTCCCTGGACGCCTTCGGTGTGCACGGTATCGGCGGTATCGTCGGTGCGATCCTCACCGGTGTGTTTGCAGCCCCGGCACTGGGCGGTTTCGGCACCGTGACCGATATCGCTGCCCAGGTCTGGATCCAGTGCAAAGGCGTAGGCTTCACTGTGATCTATACAGCCATCGTGACCTTCGTCATCCTCAAGGTGCTGGACATGGTCATGGGCCTGCGTGTCACTGAGGAAGAAGAGGCTGTGGGCCTCGACCTGGCGCAACACAACGAGCGCGGCTACAACTTGTAAGTACGCGAAAAAAACATGCCCGGCTTGCCGGGCATTTTTTTGTCTGGTGTTTGTCTTTGGCTAAAGGTGTATGGGTTTTTTATCAACTTTGTGATGGGATCCACACGGCACTTTTCAGAGTGCAAATGTCTTACAGGCATGAAGGCGTATTCGGCACTTTGTTTTTTCCCAGAGCGCGCTAGAATGCGCGCCGATGGGCGGAGAACTGTATGTGGCAACAGACCCTGATTACCCTGCGGGCCAAGCCCCGGGGCTTTCATCTGGTAACGGACGAGTTGCTTGCCGGCTTGCCTGAATTGAAGGCTTGCCGTGTGGGCCTGTTGCATTTGTGGCTGCAGCACACCTCGGCCTCGTTGACCGTCAACGAGAATGCCGACCCGGCGGTTCGCCGTGACTTCGAGCGTTTTTTCAACCTGCTGGTGCCACAGGGCCGCGCAGGGTTTGAACACAACGACGAAGGTCCGGATGATCTGCCGGCGCACTTCAAGGCCAGTCTGCTGGGTTGCCAGCTGAGTTTGCCGGTCAAGGCCGGCCGCTTGGCGATGGGGACCTGGCAAGGTGTTTATCTGGGCGAGCACCGTGATCATGGCGGTGCTCGTAAAGTCCTCGCCACCTTGCACGGTGAAGAGGCATAAGCCACTGGAAATCCGGTGGATGTTGATTTTTTTCCGGCGACCTCGACAGAGGGTGAAGCTGGGCTATAACTAATCTGCTTTTCGCAAGTCATGAGGTAGAACATGAGCGACGATGATCTGGAACAAGACGACCTCGAAGTAGGTGATGAAGACGACACCGAAGAAGGTCTTGAAGTAGCGGCGGAAGACGTTGCTGACGATGCCGAGGATGGCGGTGCCGATGACGCGGCTCCCAAAGCCAAAGGCAAAGCCAAGGCTGCTGTTTCGGTAGACGAGCTGCCAAGCGTTGAAGCCAAGAACAAAGAGCGCGATGCCCTGGCCCGTGCGATGGAAGAGTTCCTCGCTAAAGGCGGCAAAGTGGTCGAAGTCGAGGCTAACGTGGTTGCAGACCCACCGAAGAAGCCGGATAACAAGTACGGCAGCCGACCTATCTAAGGTCTGCCTCCTGCTTGTAAGAAAAAGCCCGCCGTCGCTGCGGGCTTTTTCATGCCTGATGATTTATCCGAGCCTTGTGGTGTTCTAAATGTGGGAGGGGGCTTGCTCCCGATTGCAGTGTGTCAGCCAGTACATTGGGTACCTGATACACCGCAATCGGGAGCAAGCCCCCTCCCACAGTTGGATCTCTAGTGTTACTGCCAGCTGAGGAGCAACTCCGGTAGTGCTGTCAGGCTACGAATCTCTGCATCCGGGCGCTTTGGCGCATCCCACACTTTGCCCGTCGGGTTAAACCACACCGCCCGCAACCCGGCCTGCTGTGCCCCGGCGATATCATCCCCAGGGTGATCGCCCACATGCACGGCCGCACTGGCGTCCACCCCGCCACGCTGCAACGCTTCGTCAAACAGCCGCGCGTCCGGCTTGGCGATGCCGATATCTTCAGCGCGCAAGGCAAAATGGAAGTACTCCGCCAGGCCAACGCGCTGCACATCGGCATTGCCATTGGTGATCACCCCCAGCAGGAAGTGCTGGCGCAGCGCCTTGAGCATCGGCTCGGCTTCCGGGAACACGGTGAGCTGGTGACGTGCATGGATGAACGCTTCGAAGCACACATCCGCCATTTGCGCCGCTTCAGGCTGGGGATAGCCGGCCTCTTCGAATGCCAGCATCAACACCCGATGGCGCAGGATGCTGATGCGGTGCTTGAGCTCGGGATGACGCTGCAATACTTGCTGGCGCAGGCTGGCGAAATGCTCCAGGGGTAGGTCCCCGACCTTGGAGGCGTTGAGCGCCAGCCATTCGCGCATCGACGCTTCGGCGCTGATGATGACGGGTACGTTGTCCCAGAGGGTGTCGTCCAGGTCGAAGGTGATCAGCTTGATACTCATGAGTCGCTGCCTTTGATGCGTTTGGCCCGGGGATGGGCGCTGTCGTACACCGTTGCCAGGTGCTGGAAGTCCAGGTGTGTATAGATCTGAGTGGTCTTGATATCGGCGTGGCCGAGCAGTTCCTGTACGGCGCGCAGATCCTGGGAGGACTCCAGCAGGTGGCTGGCGAAGGAATGGCGCAGCATGTGCGGGTGCAGATTCTGCCCCAGCTCCCGCTCGCCGGCGGCCTTGACCCGAAGCTGGATCGCTCGGGGCCCCAGGCGTCGGCCTTGCTGGCTGACGAACACCGCATCGTCCGCCGGGTTGGTCAAAAGGCGCAGTGGCAGCCATAGCTGCAAGGCTTCGCGGGCTTTTCTGCCCACCGGCAGTACGCGGGTCTTGCTGCCTTTGCCGAGCACTTGTATCAGACCATCGGCGAGGTCCAACTGATCGAGGTTCAGGCTTGTCAGCTCCGACAGGCGCAGGCCCGAAGAATAGAACAGCTCAAGGATTGCCTGGTCGCGATGGGCCAGGAAGTCATCCTCTACCGCACCATCGAGCAGCTGCAAGGCACGATCGGTATCCAGGGTCTTGGGCAGGCGCCGCTCGCCTTTGGGCGGGGACAGGCCATTGGCCGGGTCGTGATCGCACAAGCCTTCGCGATTGAGATAGTGATAGAGGCCGCGCACTGCCGACAGCAGGCGAGACAGGCTGCGCGAGGACTGGCCTTGCTGGTGCAACCGGGCGATCAGGCTGCGCAGGGCCTGGATATCCAGGGCTTTCCAGCTACTGACGTGCTGTTTCTCACAATAGGCCAGGACCTTGTTCAAGTCCCGCCGATAGGCTTCAAGGGTGTGGGGCGACACCTGGCGCTCATTGCGCAGGTGAGCGCAGTAGGCGTCCAGTTGCCGCTCCATGGTCAGCGCACCGCGCGCAGTGTGGTGGTGTGGCGCGGCAGGACGCGGCCCAGTACTTCGGCGATGTAGGTCAGGAACAGCGTGCCCACCGAACTTTTGTAGTGCGCAGGGTCACGGCTGGCGATGGCCAGCACGCCGTGCAAGCCTTGATGGCTGACGGCGATGACGGCGGTAGAACCGATCTGCTTGCGCTGCTCGGCGCCAAACAGGAAGTCCAGTTCATGTTCACGCAAGGTGCCGCTGACAGTCTTGCCTTCGGACAGCAAGCCGCCGATGGCTGTCTGTGCTTCACCACCTGTGACCCAGCGACCCACCGGCATCGGGTTGTCGCTGAACAGGATCAGGCTGACAAAGGGCACCTGGAAGTCCTCGCGCAGGCTGTCTTCCACGGCGATCACCGTTTCTTCCAGGCTGGCGGCGTCCATCAGGGTCAGGATCAGGCGGCGGGTCTTGTCGAACAAGCGGTCGTTGTCGCGGGCCACGTCCATCAGGTGGGAAAGCCGATGGCGCATTTCAATATTGCGCTCGCGCAGGATCTTCATCTGTCGTTCCACCAGCGACACGGTATCGCCGCGCTGGTGGGGAATGCGCAAGGCCGGCAGCAGTTCTTCATGCTCGACGAAGAAGTCCGGATTAGCCTCAAGGTACGCCGCGACAGCAGCGGCCTCCAGGCTTTCACTCGGGGTAGCGTGTGCGGGTACTTGAGGCTTATCGGTCATTGGCTTGGCTCACTCATAGACGGACCTGTCCTTCGTATACACGCGAGGCCGGCCCGGTCATCATCACCGGGTGGCCAGGGCCTGCCCATTCGATGGACAAGCGTCCACCGGGCAGGTCGATCAGCAGCGGCGAGTCCATCCACCCCTGGCTGATCGCGGCTACGGCAGCGGCACAAGCGCCGGTACCGCAAGCCTGGGTTTCGCCGGCGCCGCGTTCCCAAACGCGCAATTGCGCGCGGGTACGGTCGATCACCTGCAGGAAGCCCACATTGACCCGCGCTGGAAAGCGCGGGTGATGTTCGATCTTCGGCCCCAGTTCGTGCACCGGGGCGTTATTGATGTCGTTGACCCGCAGTACCGCATGGGGGTTGCCCATGGACACGGCGGCGATATCCACGGTTTTGCCATCCACGTCCAGCGGGTAACTGAGGGCCTGCTCGGTGGCCTGGAACGGAATATCCGCCGGCACCAGGCGTGGCGCGCCCATGTTGACGCTGATCTGGCCGTCACTGCGAATATCCAGTTCGATCACACCGCCCTTGGTTTCGACGCGAATCTGGCGCTTGGCCGTCAGGCGCTTGTCCAGCACAAAGCGTGCAAAGCAGCGCGCACCGTTGCCGCACTGTTCCACTTCGGAACCGTCGGAATTGAAGATCCGGTAGCGGAAGTCCACCTCCGGGTTGCTCGGCGCCTCCACCAGCAGCAACTGGTCGAAACCGATGCCGGTGTGACGATCGCCCCACTGTTTGGCGTGTTTGGGCAGGATGTGCGCGTGCTGGCTGACCAGGTCCAGAACCATGAAATCATTGCCCAGCCCGTGCATCTTGGTAAAACGCAGCAGCATGGCTTACTCCGGCAGCAGGCTTTCGCCAGCATACAACTGGGCTACCGTCTCGCGGCGACGCACTTCAAATGCTTGATCACCGTCCACCAGCACCTCGGCGGCACGGCCGCGAGTGTTGTAGTTGGAACTCATGACAAACCCATAGGCACCCGCCGAATGCACGGCCAGCAGATCACCTTCTTCCAGGGCCAGCTGACGATCCTTGGCCAGGAAGTCGCCGGTCTCGCAGATCGGGCCGACGATGTCATAGGTACGTGCTTCGCTTGCGCGAGGCGTCACGGCGGTGACATCCATCCAGGCCTGGTACAGCGCCGGGCGGATCAGGTCGTTCATCGCCGCATCGACGATGGCGAAGTCCTTGTGTTCGGTGTGCTTGAGGTACTCGACCTGGGTCAACAGCACGCCGGCGTTGGCGACGATATAGCGGCCCGGCTCGAACATCAGCGTCAGGTCGCGGCCTTCGATGCGTTCGCGCACGGCCTGGATATAGTCGCTAATCAACGGTGGCTCTTCGTCTCTATAACGTACGCCGACGCCGCCGCCCAGGTCGATGTGCTGCAGGTAGATGCCGCACTCGCCCAAACGATCGATCAAGGCCAGCAGACGGTCAAGGGCATCCAGAAAGGGTGGCAGTGTGGTCAGTTGCGAGCCGATATGGCAGTCGACACCCAGCACTTCCAGGTTCGGCAGTTGCGCGGCGCGGATGTACACCTCTTCGGCGTCGGCGATGGCGATGCCGAACTTGTTCTCTTTGAGACCGGTGGAAATGTACGGGTGGGTGCCGGCGTCGACATCCGGGTTGACGCGCAGGGAGATCGGCGCACGAACGCCCATCTCGGCGGCAACGACTTGCAGGCGCTCCAGCTCGTCGGTGGATTCGACGTTGAAGCAATGCACGCCGACTTCCAGGGCGCGGCGCATGTCTTCGCGGGTCTTGCCGACGCCGGAGAACACGATTTTCTCAGCCTGGCCGCCGGCGGCCAATACGCGTTCGAGCTCGCCACGGGAGACGATGTCGAAACCGGCGCCCATGCGTGCCAGGACATTCAGCACACCCAGGTTGGAGTTGGCCTTGACCGCGTAGCACACCAGATGCGGCACGCCATCGAGGGCGTCAGTGAACGAGCGGTATTGGGCTTCGATATGCGCACGGGAGTACACGTAGGTCGGGGTACCAAAGCGCTGGGCAATCGCGGACAGCGCCACGCCTTCCGCGAACAGCTCGCCGTCCCGGTAGTTAAAAGCGTCCATAAGTTTCCCTTAGTAGGTGTCGTGCTTATGCGCTTTTGACGGCTTTTGCGACGATTGCGCCTGTTCATTCGGATCTTTGCTGTCATCCGGCAGGTACAACGGGCCTTTCTGGCCACAGGCACTAACGAGGCAAGCGACCGCGACGAGCGCAGCAAGGGAAGAGATCAGGCGCTTCATGGCGAAATCCTTGAATATGCATTAATTGCGCCCGAGTATACCGACCACCCGGCAGCTTGCCTATGCGCCGCACTACCCGTCCGGCGGGGCTTTGCCGAGGAGCACAAGAAGCGGGCTACGCTACTTGATGATATTTCGTACTGCCATCTGTTATGAAATCGGTATCCTTTGCAATCGGCGAAGCGCGTCCGTATTGTGCCCCGCTTGAGCAAAACCAGACACTTTTGAGGTTGCCACAATGAGTTTGACCGAAGCCCGTTTTCACGACCTGGTGGATGCCACCCAGGAGAAGCTGGAAGATATTTTCGACGACAGCGACCTGGATGTGGATCTGGAAAACTCGGCTGGTGTGCTGACCGTCAAGTTCGAGAGCGGCCCGCAACTGATCTTCAGTCGCCAGGAGCCGCTGCGTCAGCTGTGGCTGGCTGCGCGCTCCGGTGGCGTTCACTTCGACTACGACGAAGAAAGCGGCAAATGGCAGTGCGACAAAAGTGAAGAGTTGCTGGGCGAAATGCTCGCGCGCCTCGTCGAGGAATATACCGGCGCCGAGCTGGATTTCGAAGAGATCTGACCGTGACCCAGCCTGTACCTGTACGCACGCCCAAGCCGCTGTTCAGCAATGTCAGCCCGGCGGTGCCGTCACCTTGTATCAGTTTGTGTCGCCTGGACGAGCAGAAAGTCTGCCTCGGCTGCTTCCGCCACGTGGAAGACATCCGTGAATGGCGCTCCGCCGACGATGCGCGGCGCCGGGTGATCTGCGCGCAAGCTGAGCAGCGCAAGGCCCAAGCCTGACAGCATCTTGTTTATTTGTGACGCTGTGGTAGTGTCCGGGTACACCTCAACTCATCGAGGTCCGTGAGAACCCCGCCTTTTTCTGGCGGGGTTTTGCTTTTTTGTGCAGAAAAAAGGAGTCTGCCTGAATCATGACCGCACCTTCCATCATTCTTACCCGTCTTGACGTGCAGCGTCTTGAGCAACTGATCGACCGCTTGGGCGACGAGTTTCCCGGCGTCGAAGCGTTGCAAGCCGAACTCGACCGCGCCGAAGACGTGGTCGGTCACGATGAAGTGACTGCGGGTGTCGTGACCATGAACTCCAGCGTGCATTGCCGTGAGCAAAGCAGTGGCAAGGACTATCACCTGACGCTGGTCTACCCCAAGGACGCGAACGCCGACGAAGGCAAGATCTCGATCCTGGCTCCGGTAGGCAGTGCTTTGCTGGGGCTGCAAGTGGGCCAGCATATCGACTGGCCTGCACCGGGTGGCAAGACGCTCAAGCTGGAATTGCTCAGTGTCGAAGGCCAGCCCAAGGATGGCGGGGCTTTCTCGCTCTAAATCTGGCCCAGTGCGGCATTGAGGGACTGTTCCAGTTCGGCTTTGTAGCGCAGGTACAAATTGCTCGGGCTTTGCACATCACCGAGCAGTCCTGACAAGTCCAGATCAGTGATGTAGCAACGGTAACGTTCGGTTTCCCGGCGTTGCCCGACGATCTCCCGGGCGACCACGGCAAACAGTTGGTCGCCAAATTCCAGTTCGCAAAATTCCCGCTGATTGCAGTAAAGGGTGATCCCCACCTGGCCAGGCGCGCCTTTGCCGATAATTGCCTGCACGTCATAAAACGGCTTGTTGGCAGGGGTTTGCGGCGCCGGTCGTGGCTCTACGCCGCGCGCGCGGCTGCTGCCCGATGGCAATAACTGATAGTACAAGGTGTGCACTTCACTCAGGGGCTGTCGGGCATCCAGGGACGACAGCGCTTGGCGGCGATAGAGGATCGATTGCAGGAAGCGTTGCAGCGGAGCCAGCAGACTTTGTTCATCATGAAACGGCAAGCGCTGCTGCCAAAGCGCGTTGAATTCGTCGAGTACGTACAGCTGGGCGAAGCCTTCATTGACTCGATAGAACACTTGCACGCAATCGGCCTGGCCCATAGGCAGGAGCAGCGCCAGGTCATGGTCTTCCAGGGCCATGACGTCAAGGTGCCAAGGGCTGTAGCTGGCCAGTTCCTCGCTGAGGTAGGCAATCAGCGCGTCCTGGGTTGGCAGTGACACATGATTGGCCTGGCCCGGTGTCAGTTCCATGACGTGATAATGCTGTTGCACCTGCAACAGGTAACGATGATTGCCTTGGCCAAGCAGCAGGTGTTGTGCGGTGTCGAACACCTCTTCTACACGCTGGGCAATGAACTGCGCACGGTTGTGACAGAAGCAGCGCACCCGCAGCCGTGGCAGATGCCCCGGCGGTAGTTGGTTGAGGTAGTCGCGCAGGCAGTCGAGCAGGGCGTGGGGCCCGTCGTAGCGGCTGACCATTACCTCGTTCCAGCTGTTGAGCATGACCTGGTCCAGGGTCAGCACCAGGTTTTCGCGTACACCGGCGTAGCTCAGGGAGTCGGTGCGCTCGGTGGTCATCAGGATATTCAGGTCGCGATGATGCTTGAGCGGGTCAACCCCGACGTTGATCAGCAACAGCACCTCTTCGGGCACTGCCGGGCGCAGCAAGCGGCTCTCATCGACACTGGCCAGGGGCAGGGCGATGGTCTGTTGCAGGCTGCCCAGCAGGTTGAACAACTCGAACTCGGTCATGTCGCTGACACCGGGGTGCAGCGCCAGGCGGGTACTGCTGTCGATCACGCCGTTGCGATGGCACCAGGTGAGCATTTCCAGCAGGTCCCGGCTGCGTTTGATCGGCGCGAAGTGCTCCCATTCCAAGGCTGTCAGGTTGCCGTTATACAAACCCCAATGGTGCTGGCCCGGCTCCTTGCGGTTGGGAGACTGCACCAGGGTCAGGGTGTCTTCGGCCAGGTCCGGGGCGATGCCTGGGTTAATGAACTCAACCTTGCCGGCCTTGCGTTCGAACGCCGCATAGAGGCGCCGGCCCAGTACATTGAGGTCGCGTTTGTTGATCAGGCTGGCAGTCTGTTCGCTGCGGGCGAACTGGGTGAGGAAACGGTAGCTGTAGTTCAGTTCATTGACCAGGGCGCGGCGCTCGGAAGCAACCTGACGCACTTTCCACTGGCTGCGACTGTCCAGCAGGGCCAGTTGGCGCTGGTCCCAACCCC
This sequence comes from Pseudomonas sp. B329, assembly GCF_023127835.1. Taxonomy (NCBI): domain Bacteria; kingdom Pseudomonadati; phylum Pseudomonadota; class Gammaproteobacteria; order Pseudomonadales; family Pseudomonadaceae; genus Pseudomonas; species Pseudomonas sp. B329. The sequence goes on from NZ_SPKP01000052.1 coordinate 339,926, forward strand.
ATTCCTGGGCCAGGCGTTCCAGCAGCAGTCGCTGCCAAGTGGCGGTGCGCTGGCCGGCGCTGAGCTTGCGGTTGATCTTCAGGTACAGGCTGCGTCGTACCAGTTCCAGGCGATCCGGCTCGTTGCGGGCCTTGAGGTACTCCTCGATGCGGCGGTAGACCATGATGTAAGGGTCCAGCTCATCCAGATCGACCTGATTGGCGAACACCGCCCGTTTAAAACGCAGGCTCAGGCATTGCACGTGCGGATGTTCGCTGGCGTAGACCTCGGTCAGCAGCAGCTTGAGCACCGATTTGTACGGGGACTCGATGCCCTTGAACAATTGCCACAGCCCGGCACCTATGAACTCGCCCGGCGGGATATGGGCCAGGTGACCCAGGTCGAGGGTTTCATCGGCGCGGATAAACCGCTTGGAAATCAGGGCGTGGGTAAATTCGGCGTAGCGCTTTTCTTCGTAGACCGGCACCAGCCACCAGATCGGCGTGCGCCCGGCCAGCCAGATGGCTGTGCGGTAGAACTCGTCCAGCAGCAGGTAGTGCTGGGTAGTACCGCAATCGTCGGAGCTTAGTTGCGTATCGCGTTCACCCAGGACAAAGCGTGTAGGTTCGATCAGGAAAAAATGCGCCTCGGCGCCCATGCTCAAGGCCCAGGCTTCCAGCAGTTGGCACTTCTTGCGCAGCTCTGCCAGTTCGCTTTCGTCCAGGTCGGGAGCGTGGCACACCCACACGTCCATATCGCTTTGATCGGCCTGGGCCAGCGTGCCGAGGCTGCCCATCAGGAACAGGCCGTGGATGGGGCGGGGCGGGTTGCCATGGCGCGGTTTATAGGAGAACGAGCGGGTCAGGCGTTGGGCTTCGGCCAGGGCCTGGGCGTCAGGTTCGAAATTCGACAGCCCCGCCGGGGTGCTGCTGGAGACATAGCCCGGCAACAGTGGGTGATTGACGTGGAAAAACAGCGGCAACAAAGTCAGCACGCCTTGTTGGCGTGGTGTCAGCCCCTCGACAGCCCGGGCCATGCGGCCCTCATTGAGGGCCATGAAACGCGCGCGCAACTGGGTCAGCACCTTGCGGTCGATGCCTTCGTCCAGATCGGGGCGGATTTCGTGGGTGCGGGTCATGTCGAACTCGGTGGCTCGCTGGGCCCGACGTGGGCAGCCATGCAGGAGTCTACAGACAGTAGCGTAGGAGTTTTAGAGGGAAGTGGCTTTTTGGCGTCAGAATTTTTGCGCCACACAACAGCGCCCTCGGAGTCCGCAACGGGCGGACCCCATGGGCGGGATCAGGTGTCAGGCAGCTTCTTTGGTGCTGGCAGTGGTCAGAATGGTCAGCAGGGTTTGAGCCTGCTCTGCAGCATCCCGGCCAAGGCTCGTCAGGTAGCCCCCGTCCGGCTGATCGATCAGTCCTTTCGCATGGAGGCGCTTGGCAGCGGCGATGGCGGTAGGAGCGGCGGTCTGATGGACTTTCAAGCCCTCCTTGGTGCTGTCCAAGGGGAAGAGTACAAGGATTTCCAGTTCGGCAACCAACTCAGGGGTATACGACATAAGGACTCCAGACTTTCTAAAATTTATTAGAGGCTAGCAGGCCATAAGGTGAACGCACTTTGCCGAACTGTCCAGCGTGTTGCTGCGTACTGGGGTTATTCCTTTTCAGGCGGCAACTCCGGCAATGCTCGCAGCGCTGTTTCATACCATTGGGTATCGAATGCACGGTCTTCGTCCAGCATGGCATCAATCTCGAAGGCCAGCACGTGAGCCATCAGATTCAGGATGTCGTCGCGCTCGTAGCCCACCAGGGTCAGTTTGTTGAACGTTGCCTTGGCCGCTGGCGGGTTGTCGCTTTCGATCTGGTTTTCGATGGCTTCGATCAGCGTGGTTTCGGTGAATTCTTCTTCGTCATTGTCGATATCGGTCGGCTCGCTCATGGCAGGCTCCTCAAGGAAAGGGTGCCAGTCTACCGCCATTCAGGCAGGTGATGCTGCTGGTCAGGCCGGGCGCCTGGAACTATAACTCTTGCAGCCAACCCCACACCCTGCCTGGAGGCATCTGCAATGCTCAAGCTCTACGGATTTTCAGTCAGTAACTACTACAACATGGTCAAGCTTGCACTTCTGGAGAAAGGGCTGGCTTTCGAGGAGGTGCCTTTCTATGCAGGCCAGACCCCCGAAGCCTTGGCGGTGAGCCCGCGAGGCAAAGTGCCGGTGCTGGGCGTCAAGCAAGGGTTTATCAATGAAACCAGCGTGATTCTGGAGTACATCGAACACACTCAGGAAGGCCCTTCATTGCTGCCGGCCGACCCTTTTCAACGGGCTCAGGTGCTGGCGCTGTGCCGTGAAATCGAGCTCTACATCGAACTGCCTGCGCGAGCGTGTTTCGCCGAGGCTTTTTTCGGCATGACGGTGCCGGAGGCGATCAAGGAGAAATCCAGGGCCGAGCTGCTGCTTGGGATCGGTACGTTAGGTCGGCACGGGAAGTTCGCGCCTTATGTGGCTGGGGAGAACTTCACCATTGCGGATTTGTATTTCATGTACAGCCTGAACCTGGCGTGCGGCGTGGGCGAGAAGCTGTTCGGGCTGGACCTGCTGGCGCAGTTGCCGCAGGTGAAGGCCTTGTTGGGGCGCCTGAATGAAATGCCCAACGCGCAGAAGGTCGAGGCGGACAGGCAGGCGGCGATGCCTGCATTCATGGCGATGATTGCGGCCAAAAGGTGAGCAAGTGTGGGAGGGGGCTTGCTCCCGATGGTGGTGTATCAGGTAAGAAAATCTTAGCTGACCCACCGCCATCGGGAGCAAGCCCCCTCCCACAGTTTTAGCGGCTGGCGAGCAATTCTTTGCCGCGCACGACCGCTGCCTTGACCTGGGCCGGCGCAGTGCCGCCCACATGGTTGCGGGCATTTACCGAGCCTTCCAGGGTCAGCACGGCAAACACATCCTGTTCGATCTGGTCGCTGAACTGGCGCAGTTCTTCCAGGCTCATTTCCGCCAGGTCCTTGCCGGTGTCCACCCCGTATTTCACCGCGTGGCCGACGATTTCGTGGCAGTCACGGAACGGCAGGCCACGGCGCACCAGGTAGTCCGCCAGGTCGGTTGCCGTGGAGAAACCACGCAGGGCTGCTTCACGCATGATCGCGTGTTTGGGCTTGATCGCGGGGATCATGTCGGCAAAGGCGCGCAGCGAATCACGCAGGGTGTCCGCGGCGTCGAACAGCGGTTCCTTGTCTTCCTGGTTGTCCTTGTTGTAGGCCAGTGGTTGGCCTTTCATCAGGGTCAACAGGCCCATCAGCGCGCCGAATACACGGCCGCTCTTGCCGCGCACCAACTCAGGCACGTCAGGGTTTTTCTTTTGCGGCATGATCGAGCTGCCGGTGCAGAAGCGGTCCGGCAGGTCGATGAACTGGAATTGGGCGCTGGTCCATAGCACCAGCTCTTCGGAGAAGCGCGACAGGTGCATCATCGCGATGCTGGCAGCGGCGCAGAATTCGATGGCGAAGTCCCGGTCCGAAACGCCGTCCAGGGAGTTGCCGCCCACGGCGTCAAAGCCCAGCAGTTGTGCGGTGTACTCGCGGTCGATCGGGTAGGTGGTGCCAGCCAGCGCAGCGCTGCCCAACGGCATACGGTTGGCGCGCTTGCGGCAATCGACCAGGCGCTCGTAATCGCGACTGAGCATTTCGAACCAGGCCAGCAGATGGTGGCCGAAGGTCACTGGCTGTGCGGTCTGCAAGTGAGTGAAGCCGGGCATGATGGTGTCCGATTCACGCTCGGCCTGCTCCAGCAGACCTTTTTGCAGGCGGGTGATTTCGGCCAGGATCAGGTCGATTTCATCGCGCAGCCACAGGCGAATATCGGTGGCTACCTGATCGTTACGGCTGCGGCCGGTGTGCAGTTTCTTGCCGGTCACGCCGATGCGATCGGTCAGGCGTGCCTCGATGTTCATGTGCACGTCTTCCAGATCGACGCGCCAGTCGAACGTGCCTGCCTCGATTTCACCGCGGATGGTGGTCAGGCCGTCGATGATGCTGTCACGCTCGGCGTCGGTCAGCACGCCGACCTTGGCCAGCATCGTGGCATGGGCGATGGAGCCCATGATGTCGTGGCGGTACAGGCGCTGGTCGAAGGTGACGGAGGCGGTGAAGCGCGCGACGAAGGCGTCGACGGGTTCACTGAAGCGGCCGCCCCAGGACTGGTTGGTCTTGTCGGTGCTCATGGATTCGCTCGTGATCTGCTTGAAAGAGGCATGAAGGTGTACCGGCGATAATAACAGGGTTGCCCGTGAAGGCGGTGCCGCGGGTGATCGGCAATTTTATTTGTGTCGTAGATGGCTAAGTGCCTTGCCGCCGAACGCATCCGGGACGAGACTGGAGATACGTACTTATTGAAACGATATTTGACGATTGAGCAATATCGTCTCAGTGAGCGTCTACAGTTGGACTGCTAGTGTGTGAATGCACCAAAGCCTGGTGATGCGGTCATAACCAGACTATCCATTAAACAGGGGGGTATTCGGATTGTGTATCAGTGAACCCTACGACGATGCCCGAAGGCAGCAGGTCTTGGGCGCTATTGAACAGGTCCGGGTAAATTTGGGTGCCGCTCTCAGGGCACTTTTTGCCGCTCGCGCTAGTCTTAGCGTGGATCGCTGTGACGCAAGTCACCGCACCTGTCTACGCTATCCTTGTGCGAGACTCACGCAGGAATCCAGCGCAATATGAATGTCCTGATCGTTGATGACGAACCCCAAGCCCGCGAGCGACTGAGCCGTCTTGTCAGTGAACTCGAGGGTTATACAGTCCTTGAACCGAGTGCCACCAGCGGTGAGGAGGCGTTGACGCTGATCGACAGCCTCAAGCCGGATGTGGTGCTGCTCGATATCCGTATGCCGGGCTTTGATGGCCTGCAAGTCGCTGCCCGCCTGAGCGAGCGCGAATCGCCACCTGCCGTGGTGTTGTGCGCGGCCCAGGAAGAGTTCTCTGCACAGACGCTGGAAGACAGCGGTGTCAGTTTTCTCGTCAAGCCGGTCACCGCCGAGGCCTTGCTCAAAGCCTTGAAAAAAGCCGAGCGTCCCAGCCGTGCCCAACTTGCCGCACTGACCCAGCCTGCGGCCCAAAGTGGTAACGGGCCACGCAGCCACATCAGTGCGCGCACCCGCAAAGGCATCGAGCTGATCCCGCTCAACCAGGTGGTCTACTTTATTGCCGATCACAAGTACGTGACCCTGCGCCATGAAACCGGCGAAGTGCTGCTGGATGAGCCGCTCAAGGCTCTTGAGGATGAATTCGGCGACCGTTTTGTGCGTATCCATCGCAACGCGCTGGTAGCCCGCGAACGTATCGAGCGCTTGCAGCGCACACCCCTGGGGCACTTTCAGCTCTTCCTGAAGGGGCTCAATGGCGATGCGTTGATCGTCAGCCGACGCCATGTCGCCGGCGTGCGCAAGATGATGCAGCAGCTTTAGCCCAAGGGCTGGGGCGCGGTCTGCCTTCCTTATCCCGGTGCGATGTGGCCAGGGAGGCCCCGCACTTGCTGATTCAAATCAAAGCGTATTTGCCTGAGCTGTTATTATCCGCCGTATCTATTCAGTACGGATTGATCCATGTCCTCTCGCGAAATCCGCATCGCCACCCGTAAAAGCGCCTTGGCCTTGTGGCAGGCCGAATACGTCAAAGCACGCCTTGAGCAGGCTCATCCGGGCCTCAAGGTATCCCTGGTGCCCATGGTCAGTCGCGGCGACAAGCTGCTGGACTCACCCCTGTCGAAAATCGGCGGCAAGGGTCTTTTCGTCAAGGAGCTGGAAACTGCGCTGCTGGAAAACGAAGCCGACATCGCTGTGCATTCGATGAAAGACGTGCCCATGGACTTCCCTGAAGGCCTGGGCCTTTTTTGCATCTGCGAGCGCGAAGATCCGCGTGATGCCTTTGTTTCCAATACCTACGCGTCCCTGGATGACTTGCCGCTGGGCAGCATCGTCGGCACCTCCAGCCTGCGTCGCCAGGCTCAGTTATTGACACGTCGGCCCGACTTGCAGATTCGCTTTTTGCGCGGCAACGTCAATACGCGCCTGGCCAAGCTGGATGCCGGCGAATATGACGCGATCATTCTTGCCGCCGCCGGCTTGATCCGCTTGGGCTTCGAAGATCGCATCACATCGGCCATCAGCGTCGAAGACAGCCTGCCCGCCGGCGGGCAGGGCGCAGTCGGCATCGAATGTCGGACCGTCGACAGCGAAATCCACGCACTGCTCAAGCCCCTCGATCACGCCGATACCGACGTTCGTGTGACCGCCGAGCGCGCCCTGAACAAACACCTCAATGGCGGCTGCCAAGTCCCCATCGCCTGCTATGCCGTACTCGAAGGTGAGAGCCTGTGGCTGCGTGGCCTGGTGGGGGATCCGGATGGCGGTACCCTGCTGACCGCCCAGGTGCGTGGGCCGCAACGAGATGCCACGGCCTTGGGGATTCAGGTTGCCGAGGAGTTGCTGGACAAAGGCGCCGGTGCCATTTTGCAAAAAGTCTATGGCGAGGCCGGTCCGCAGTGACCGACTGGCGAGTGCTGCTGACGCGGCCTGCCGAGGAGTCGACAGCCCTGGCGGCTTTATTGTCCCAGGCCGGTATATACAGCAGCCGTCTGCCGTTGCTGGAGACGCAAGCGTTAGCGGTCACGGCTGAGCAACAAGCGGTGTTTGACGCGTTGCAGCGTTATTGCGCGGTCATTGTTGTGAGCAAGCCGGCCGCGCGCCTGGCGCTGCAACGGTTGGGGAATGCCGTGCCGCCAATGCCGTGGTTCAGCGTCGGTGCGGCGACGGCGCAGATCCTCGCCGGTCATGGCCTCGACGTTCATTATCCCGCCACTGGCGATGACAGCGAGGCCTTGCTTCAATTGCCTGCATTGCGCGAGGCTATTGCACGGCCGGGCGCCAAGGTGCTGATCCTGCGTGGCCAGGGCGGCCGCGAGTTGCTGGCAGAGCGTTTGCGCGAGCAAGGTGCTAGTGTCGACTATCTGGAATTGTATCGGCGTTTTCTCCCAGTCTACGAGACGGGTGCGCTGATGCAACGCATCCGGTTTGAACGCTTGAACGGCCTGGTGGTCAGCAGTGGGCAGGGTTTTTTACACCTGCAGGCCCTGGCGGGCACCGATTGGCCACAGGTGGCACAGCTGCCGTTGTTCGTGCCCAGCCCGCGCGTCTATGAGATGGCGCGGGCTGCTGGCGCAAAAAAAGTTGTGGATTGTCGCGGCGCGAGTGCCGCGGCTTTGTTAGTGGCGTTGGGGAGCTATCCCGTTCCCACTCTCTGATACGCAAAGGACGGATACGTGAGCGAAACAGCCTTGCCTAAAGATGAAGCTCAGCCCGCGCTTGATGCGCCGGTCGAGACACCGGTCACCGCGCCGCGCCGTGGCAATGGCCTGGCGGTCGTCGCCTTGCTGCTAGGGGCTGCTGGCGTAGCTGCTGGCGGCTGGGGGATCTGGCAGGTCCGCGCCCTTCAAGCCAGCAGCCAACATCAATTGAGCCAAGTGCAGACCCTGGATGACCAATCCCAGAGCCTCAAGCAAAGCCAGCAACAGTTGGCCGCCCGTCTGGCGCAATTGCCGGGTGCGGACGAGCTGGAAGAGCGCCGCCGCCTGGTTGCCCAGTTGCAGGGCGATCAGCAACGCCTGAGCCAGCGCCTCGAAACGGTGTTGGGCGCCAGCCGCAAGGATTGGCGCCTGGCCGAGGCGGAGCATCTGATCCGTCTGGCCAGTTTGCGTTTGTCTGCCTTGCAAGACATCAACAGTGCGCAGTCGCTGGTCCAGGGCGCCGACGAGATTCTTCGCGAGCAGAGCGACCCAGGGGCTTTCACCGCCCGTGAGCAACTGGCCAAGAGCCTTGCCGCATTGCGCAGCACTGAGCAACCAGACCGCACCGGCCTGTACCTGCAACTGGCGGCCTTGCGTGACCAGGTCGTGCAACTGGCGGCGATTGCCCCGGAGTATCAGCTTACGGAACCTGCTTCCCAAGGGCGCCCCACCAGCGATACGCAGAACCAGTTGAGCCAGTGGTGGGAACAGATTTCCCGCTATTTCCGCATCGACTTCAACCCGGATGACAATATCCGGCCATTGTTGGCAGGCCAGGGTTTGAACCAAGTGCGCCTGGCCTTGAGCCTGGCGCTGGAGCAGGCGCAGTGGGCCGCGCTCAACGGCGAGTCGGCGGTATACAGCCGCTCGCTGGGCGAAGCGCGCAGCGTATTGCAAGACAACTTCAATCAGGACAACCCGCAGAGCAAGGCGATGCTGGCGCGTATCGCTGAACTTGAGCCCAAGGCCGTGTCGGTGGTGACGCCGGACCTGGCTGCGAGCCTGGCCGCCGTGCAGGCTTACCTTGAACGTCGTCATCTGTCTGCCGACGAAGCCAAGGCCGCGGCCGGCAAACCGGCGACCCAGGAGTAGAGCTGATGAAGCGTTTCTATGTGATCCTGGTGCTGGCGATTGCAGTCGCCCTCGCACTGGCCGTGGGTATTTCGAAACACACCGGCTACGTGCTGATTACCTATCCGCATTTGCTGCATTACGAGTCAAGCCTGTGGGCTACCCTGGTGGCGGTGTTTGCCATCGGCCTGGCGATCTACCTGGTCCGTGTGTTGCTGAGCCTGATCACCACCTCCGGTGGCGTGGTCAATCCATGGTCGCGACGCAACCGCAGCCGCCGTGTGCAGATCGCGATCGAGCAAGGCCAGATGGACCTTGCCGAGGGCCGCTGGGCCAGTGCTGAGCGCCACTTGCACCGTGCTGCCGAAGCAGAGCGTCAGCCGCTGCTCTATTACATCGGTGCTGCCCGTGCGGCCAATGAGCAGGGCCGCTATGAGGAGTCCGACGGCTTGCTGGAGCGCGCCCTGGAGCGCCAGCCCCAGGCGGAATTGGCCGTAGCCCTGAGCCATGCGCAACTGCAGATGGACCGCGGCGATACTGAAGGCGCCCTGGTTACGCTTCAGGCGATGCACGAGCGTCACCCGCATAACGCGCAGGTACTCAGGCAGCTACAGCGCCTGCATCAGCAGCGTGGCGATTGGTCGTCGGTGATTCGCCTGCTGCCTGAGCTGCGCAAGGACAAAGTCTTGCCCGCTAGTGAGCTGGCCGAGCTGGAACGTCGTGCCTGGGGCGAAAACCTGAGCCTGGCTGCCCAGCGTGAGGAGCAGGGCGAGGCGGGCTTGCAGTCTCTGGAGCGTGCCTGGGAGCAACTGACTTCGGCCCAGCGCCAGCAGCCACAATTGGTGCTGGCTTATGCCGACCAGCTGCGTCGGCTAGGCGCGGATGCGAAGGCCGAGGAAGTGCTGCGTGGTGCCCTCAAGCGCGACTATGACAGCCATCTGATTCGGCTGTATGGCCTGTTGCGTGGCAGTGACCCGGCGCGCCAGTTGAAGTTTGCCGAAGGCTGGCTCAAGGACCATCCGGGCGATGCCAGCTTGCTGCTGACGCTTGGCCGTCTGTGCCTGCAAAACAGCCTGTGGGGCAAGGCGCGGGACTATCTGGAAAGCAGCCTGCAAGTACAGCGCAACCCCGAAGCCTGTGCCGAATTGGCCCGCCTGCTGGCCCAACTGGGCGACACCGAGCGCAGCAACCAGCTGTTTCAGGAAGGTCTGGGGTTGCTCGACAATCGTCTGTTGTCCTCGCCTCTGCCAGTACCCGCGCGTATTTGAAGTAGGAAAGGGTGAATGGATTGGCTCGGATCTATCCGACACCCGATCCTTAAAACCCCAATAAACACTCGGTATAACTGACGTGATGACTAATTCCTACTTGTTGTAACTGGATTTCCGCCATGCCTTGGCGGAATGTCCTTGCTTCTTCGCGGAATTGTCTGCTCCATGGCGTATTGAAAGGGGTCGGGCCTTTCCTCTACCGTAGCGACCTATCTCTTGCAGTGCGGATAAACAATGTCTTTGGCCCCTTTACGCTCCTTGTTTTTGCTGGCGTTCATGGCGGGTGCGCTGACGTTGGGCGCGTCCTTCTATCTGGAATACGGCGCGTTGCTACAGCCTTGCTTTTTGTGCCAGGTACAACGCCTGTTTCTGGCCACTTTTGCGCTGATCAACCTGATGGCCGCCCTTCATAATCCCGGGCGCTCCGGCCTTTGCCTGTATGGGCTGGCGAGCACCGTGTGTGCATTATTGGGTGCCATCACTGCCGGGCGCCAAGTGCTATTGCAGAATATTCCGTCAGGTGCGGGCCGGGATTGCTGGCCCAGCCTGCACTACATGATCGAAAACCTGTCGTTCTGGCAGGCGGCGCGGTCAGTGTTCAACGGGACTGTCGATTGCGTTGAAATCAACTGGACGCTATTTGACCTGAGCCTGCCGGAGTGGAGCCTGTTGTTCTTTGTGGCGATGTTGATCCTGGGTGTCATGCAATGCTCGCGGCTGTTGTTCAGTAAGCATTTGCGCATCACAACGTCATGAAAACGGGGCGCGCGTTGTAGGAGGGGATTAAACACTTGTATGAACATTCTCTCCTGCGTACCTTGAAGCCATAGTCCTGCGGGCATAATCTGGCCCGCACGCGTATCCAAACCATTTGTCAGACGCGGCTTTGTTCGACTGCTGCTTAATCCTTCAAGTGTTGCGCAGGTACAGAGCAGCAGCGCCCCTATAGGGAAGAGAGATCATCATGCTGGAAAGTTGTCAGAATGCTCAGGAACGTTGGGGTGGGGTGCACAAGCTGATCGACAGCTGGCTGAAGGCACGCCACGAACTGGTTCGGGCCTTTGATGCTCTCGGTGCCAAGCCCGAAGCATTGGGTGAGAATCGCGAGCCATTGCAGGATTTCTGTGGGGTACTGGTTGACTACGTATCGGCAGGCCATTTCGGCGTCTACGAGCAACTGACCAAAGAGGCGCAAGCCTTCGACGACCAGCGTGGCCTCGACCTGGCAGAGACTATTTACCCGCGCATCGATGTGATCACGGAAAAACTGCTGGCGTTCACCGACCTGTGTGACGCAGGGAAATGCGTAGCGGAAAAATTCAAAGAACTGGGCGCGCTGCTGCATGAACGTTTCGAGCTGGAAGACTGCTTGATCGAAGTACTGCACAACGCCCATAAGGAAGAGGCTGCCACCCAAGTCTGAAGCTTGGTAGGGAGATAAAAAACGGTGCGCATGTCGCACCGTTTTTTATGGGTCAGTGGCGAGTGCCGAGCAGTTCTATCTCGAACACCAGCGGTGTATAGGGCGGGATCAACTCACCTGCGCCGTCTGCGCCATAGGCCTGGGCTGAAGGAATCACCAGACGCCATTTCGCACCCACCGGCATCTGTTGCAATGCACTGTTCCAACCGCTGATCACGCTGTTCAGGCGAAACCATTGTGGTTGCGTACTTTTGTCGAAGACAGTTCCGTCAGGCAGTCGGCCCACGTATTTCACCTGCACTTCATCGCTGGCTAACGGCTTGTTGCCAGTGCCCGGTGCCAGCTCTGTGAGCAGAATCCCATTTGCCAATTCACGAACACCACTGGCGGCTTTTTCCCGAGTTAGAAATTGCTGTTCGGCGGCGAGTGCTTTTTCACTTTGAGGTAGCTGGGCGTTGGCGGCGTTTTGCGCTTCGTGCTCGGTGAGAATCTGTTCGATGCGCGCGTTGTCGAGCGCCAGCGGCTTGCCTTGATAGGCTTGCTTGAGGCCGTCGAGCAGGGCCTGGATCTGCAGGTCGGGGACTTCCTGGCGCAACCGTTCGCCGAGGCTTGCGCCCAAGCTATAGGCTAGATCATGCGCCTCTGTGGCAGTGTTTTTTGACGGCGATTGCTCGCTCGCATCGGCCACGAAGATCGCCAAGCCAAGCACTAGAAAAAGATAACGCGACATGGACATTCTCCCGGCGAAAGTGCGACGGATTATGCCAGTGTGAGTACGTAAAAACTGGTGAGCATTTGCGTTATATCGATAAGAATTTTCGTACCGTGCAACGCAAGCCCAACGATACTGTCAACATGCGCTAGCGGCGGTAAGAGCAGAGGGCTAGTATGAGCCGCACCCACGTCAGCCAGGAGGTAAACCATGTCGGCCAAACAGAAGCCTGTAAATACCCCGTTGCACTTGCTCCAACAACTTTCGGGCAGCTTGCTCGAACATCTGGAAAGCGCGTGCTCCCAAGCCTTGGCTGATGCAGAAAAACTGCTCGCCAAACTGGAAAAACAACGCGGTAAAGCGCAAGAAAAGCTGCACAAGTCCCGTACCAAACTGCAAGACGCCGCTACTGCCGGCAAGTCCAAGGCGCAAGCCAAAGCCAAGGGCGCAGTCAAAGAACTTGAGGACCTGCTGGATGCCCTCAAGGATCGTCAAGCTGAAACCCGCAGCTACATTTCCCAACTCAAAAAAGACGCTCAAGAAAGCCTGAAGCTGGCCCAAGGCGTTGGTCGTGTGAAGGAAGCCGTAGCTAAAGCGCTGGGGGCTCGTACACCCGCAAAAGTTGCAGCCAAGCCCGCTGCCAAAACCACTGCTGCCAAGCCAGTTGCTAAAACTGCAGCTGCCAAACCAGCAGCCAAGCCAGCTGCTAGAACCGCTGCCGCCAAACCAGCAGCCAAGCCAGCCGCTAAAACTGCAGCTGCCAAACCAGCAG